>NZ_CP107962.1:0-300000 GCF_036077095.1 Streptomyces sp. NBC_00376
CCCGCAGACACGACGCGCCGCCACTACGCGGCGGAAAAGCGGGCACCGCGCTCCGCGCGGTATCGGCCTGCGGCCCGAGTTGCCGGGTCACTTCGTGACCCTTGGTCGTGGTCGGAGCTCCGCACCGACCACGTGAGCATCCACTCCGTGGCTGCTCAGGGCCCGCTACGCGGGCGGCTAGCTAGGAGGGGTGGCCTCGGTCGGAACGGGATGTGACGGAACGTGAGGAACGGGCCGGACACCCGAAACCCTCCCCCACCATGCCCACCCAGACAGTGCGTCAAAACCTGAACCCAGATGAGATTGGGAATCAGGACGCGCCCCCCTAAGCCACCTCACGGCCCCTCAAAAATCCCACTCCCCCGAACTCACCCACCATCAAAATGACAACTCTTGGACACCCGGAAAAGCAACTGAATGCAGCTCAACTAACCAGCAATTCCGCTCCCGAAGGTGCGTCAAAAAAAACCTGCTATCGGGCTCTTCGGACTTACGCTCGCGTGAACCCGTGACTCGAAGTGGTAGCGCCGCCGCAGTCGATCACCGACTTCACCTACGACGATCACCAGCACAGCACTCGCCGCACACCCCCGAGAAGTCCGTCGCGTGGCTTGAGCAGAACCAGCTCACACTCTGTCCTGGCCACTGTCGCGGCGGCGGCGGTACAGCGCATGCAGGCTAAGGACAACCATCGCACCGGCTATGACGGGCCACCACAAGGAAGCACCGTGCTGTGCCAGCGCTATGCCCTTTATCAGCAGTGTGGCCGAGACCAGGACGCCGAGCCATCCCATCGCGATGTCGACCGGACCGCCATTCCTGAGTAGATTCTGCATATTTTGCCTACCTCTACGCTGTGGCACCACACGATCACGGTCCGCGCGAGTGTACCCATCACGCGTCTCACACCAACACCTGGGCCGAGGTTGAGAAGCAGGTACTTATCAGGTCTTCCATGCGTGCGTTGGTCTCGCTGTAGCCGCTCTGGTCCTGGGTTCGCACCGCAGTGAAGACAGCCACGTAATAGGGGGGTTCATAGGCCTCGACGGGCGCGACAGGCGCTTCCGAGTGATCGCTCATGGCGCCACCGTAGGGCCGGATGTGCCCAACGATCCAGCGTCCTTCCTGAACGGGATACATGAGGGATCGGGTCGATGACCGAAGCCGTCTGAGCGAAACGGCCGGGCACCAGGCCCGGCCCGCGCGCGGCCCCGCCGACGCACGAGAAGGGACTGGCCGGCCGCCGATCCCCGAAGCGCTCCCGCCCGCCCCGCCCCCACCCTCTCCATTTCGGCAGTTCGGGCGGCAGGGGGTACGCAGAGGGGATGTCAGCACCCCGACCACACCTATACAGGCGCGGCGACCTGCGCAAACGCCCGACGCCGTGGAGAGAGGGTCCAACAGATACCGCAGGAGATGCTGCACGAGATCGTGCAAGGGATGACGCAGGAGATCCCAGGCCCGAGGATCCCGCCGGCCCTTTCGCGCGGGCAGCTGCTCGGCGTCAGCAGTGCCCAGGAGCGCATCGTGCTCGATCCGCTCGGCGGGCAGCAGCCGCGGGCGCGGTGCCGCCCTGGTCGGGGGTGTACGGGGTGTCGGGGCCACGCACGGGACGGGGCTGCGCTTCCGGGGACAGCGAAATAAAGACTCAGGGCGCTAGATCACTCCTTCGCCCAGTGCTGAGTCGACTTCGACGGCTCGCAGGACCCCACGACCGGCCAGCCGGACCTCTCCTCGAGACACAGGCTGCTGTCCAGGTTCACGACGGTGCTGCTGGTACCCGTGCGCCAGTTCTGGCGGCTGGAGCCGCAGTCGGCCATGGACAGCAGATTTCTGTTGACATGCAGGCATTGGTCGGCGGACTCGTTGTACAGCACGTAGGAACCGTCCGAACCGGCCTTTGCGGTCCAGTTGGTCGCCGGGGTGTCCGCGCAGGTGTCGAACACGACGCTGTAGGACACGGCCAGGCACTTGCCGTAGCCGACGTCCCTGAGCCGGAAGCGGCCGCTGGACGCGGGCGGTGTCGCCGGGTTCGACGCCCCACTGGAACCATTGCTTCCGTGGGAGCCGCCCGCGTCACCCGACCCGCCGGCTGCGCCTTTGGTGGGGTCCGTGCCGGCCCCGCCGCTGTTCGACGAGCTGCCGCCGTTCGACGAGCCGCCGCCTGTGGAGCCGCCGCTGGCTGTGGAGCCGCCCGCGGTTTGGTGAGGTGTTGCTGTGACGGAGGTGTGGGGGGAGCGGCCCGGTGAGGCAGAGCCGCCTGTTGAAGGCTTGTGGGTGGACGTCTGGTCCGGCTTGCCGTCCGCGTTGCCCTTGTGGTCGTTCTGGTCGCCAGGCAGCTGGGTGCCGGCGTAGACAGCGAGGGAGACGACCACGACACCGACCGCGATCAGGGAGAGGACGAGTCGCCGCCGCCGCTTGGTGTCACGGCCAGGGGGCGGCGGGAGCGGCGCAGGAGCGGGTGGGCGGGGCTGGTTCGTATGCGAACCGTCCTGCTCAGGGTCCGGTTGCTGCTTCTCCAGTTGCTGGTCGCGCTTGTACGCCGTGAGGTCGGGACGGATCCGGTCGAGCTTGGCAAGGGCTGTCTTCTTCTCCGCGGCCCGGTCCTGGTTCTGGCTCTTCAGCGAATCGATCTGCTGTTCCAGAGCGATCCGGTGCCGGCGTTCCTCATCCCGGTCGCCGCGCAGGGTCTCCAGTTCCTCGGTGAGCTCGACGATCTGTTTCAGGGCTGCGTTCGTCGCGTTGTTCAGCTCGCGGATCAGGAGGGTGTTCTGGTAGTCGATGAGCATCTGGCGGTGGACGTTGTGCGGGTTCGCCCGCGCGCAGTACAGCTGCAGCAGCTCGCCGTACTGGCGCAGGAACACCGCTGCGGCCCCGTCCTGCAGATTCGCGTGTTTCCGTGCCTCCTCGATCAGCGCCTCGACGAATTGCAGGGGCGGAATGTTGGGCTGTTCACGCTTTGCGTTCTGCCAGGTGCTGACCTTCCCCTTCCCGAAGCCGTATGTGTCCGCCAGTTCATTCGTCGACAGTCCGGTCATTTCGACGAGGCCGCGAACCAGCTTCTTGAAGCTGCTGAGCGCCTCCCACAGCCGCTCCTCCTCGTCCTCGCCGCCGAAAACGTCTAACTGCTGGTCAGCCACTGGTTCTCACATCCGAAGAGGGGACGGCATTGTGCCGCGCGTGCGTACCAGGATCCTCCTGGTCTCTAGTACTTCTCGTGACCGCATTCCGCTGGTCGCCCCCGCACCCTGTGCGGGGACAAGACGGGGGACGTCTCTCCTGGTGCTCGGCCGGTTCCAGGAGCGCGGACCAGAGTGTGAAAGGTCCTCACATGCACGGCCACGACCCACTGCTCATCGTCCTGCTCCTCGCCCTGGTCGGTCTGGGCATCGGCTGCGTCCAGCACCGCTGGCCCGCGATCGGGGAAGCGATCGACATCGCTACCAAAGTCCTCATCACGCTCATCGGCCTGCTCATCTTCGCCAGCAGCGGCACGACCGGACAGAACTCGCCCACCAGCCCCGTACCCGCGCCGTCCGTGTCAACAGCCCCAGCAGACCAGGGCCAAAGCCCCGGGGATGGGCAGTAGTTCACGTCCATACCTCGCACCCTGGCCCACCCACGCGCACCGCCGCCCTCCACTTGGGCCAAATCTGAGCATCGGAAACCGGTGCTGGTCGCGCTGCTCCAGTGGGCGGCGTCCGCGAGGACCAGGCTGATGGTCGCGCCGTACCAGGCCCCGGCCCGAGCGCGGCCCCGCCGACGCGCGAGAGGGACTGGCCGGCCGCCGATCCCCGAGGCGCTCCCGCCCGCCCCGCCCCACCCCTTTCTCTTTCGGTAGTCAGGCGGCAGGGGGTGCGCAGAGGGGATGTCAGCACCCCGACCACGCCTCTACAGGCATGGTGACCTGCACAAACACCCGACGCCATGGAGAGAGGGTGCAACAGGTGCCGCAGGAGATACCGCAAGGGATCGCGCAGGGGATGACGCAGGAGATCCCAGGCCGGGGCGGCCGTTGAGGCGCTGCAGCGTCTCAACGGGCTGGGAGCCCCACCCTCATCTACGTGGGCGGCGCCCTGCGCGTCCCAGCGGCCCGGGATGCGCTACCGAGACTTCCGTTGCCGCTCGCTCTACGTCATTTGCGGGAGGGTGCTGCCTCGGGCGCCAGGGCCGGTCGCGGGAGAACGGGGTCACAGGCAGTCGTTGGTGACGTCCCAGCAGGTCTCTTCCGGGAAGGGGTCCTCACTGGGTGACGGGGAGGGTGTGAAGATCGGCGGCGGAGGTTCGTAGACGGTCGATTCCCGATGGGATGGTTGCGGCCCGGGTCTGTTGGAAGGCTGCTTGTTCTTGGTCGGGGCCGAAGGCGTGGCTCGGGGGGTGGTGCCGGGCGGGGTGTGGTCTGCCGGGGCCTGTGCCTGCCTGTCTGGGGAGGCTGCGTTTGTGGCTGGGGTGCTGGGTGCGAGGGCCGGAGGTGTGCTGGACTTTGTTGACGGGGTTGGTGTGTGTGTCGCGGGCGTGTGTGGCTTGCTGATGTCATCGTCGGGGGCCAGAGATATCCCCGTTATGGTGGCTGTGACGAGAAGGATTACGGCACTTGCCCCGAGCACGAGCTTTGGCCGCCGGTGAAGGGGTGCCGCCCGCGCGGGAGTGGTTTCTTCCTCTGCTGGTTTCGAGGCCTCCGGTTGCGGGGGAGCCAGGTCGCCGTCGTCCGTTGAAGGAGCCGGTGCCGCTGCCGTGGCAGCAGACCCGTTCTTCCCGGTCCAGGAACGCTCTTGCGGGATCCTGCCGGGACTTGCTGCGGCGGGTGGGCCGCCGTTCTTGTCCTCCATGGCTGTGTCACTGAGGGCTTCGTCCACGCTGTACGCGGGCTCGCCTGCCGTCGCCGGCCTGGTGGACGTGGCGGCGGAGGAGTTCTCGGTCTCGACAGCCAGGCGTCGGCGGGCTTTCGCCCACGCGTCCACCATGTCCTCGTCACCGCCGCAGGCCCGGACGAAGGAAGCCAGGAGCTGTTCCCTGGGTAGTTCCGGCCGGTTCAGGGCGCCGGCGAGCGTGGTGCGTGGCAGTACATCCCCCGCGGTATCGGCCCGGCGCTCCAGCTGCCGGTAGCTCAGCCCCGCCCACAGACGTAACTGCCGCATTGCTGCCACGAGCTGGGCGGGATCCGTCGCATCCTGCGGCTGGGGTAATCCGTCGTCTGCCGTCGTGCCCCGGTGGTTTTGTCTGAGCTCCGTCACCTTCGGCAGCTTAGGACAATCTGAGAGCGTGGCGCCCTGTGGGTCAGGAGGCTCTCCGCTGTCGCGCGATGTCGTTCAGATCGCCGGAACAAGGCCTTCTCCGAGGCGCCGGCTGGCGTCACAGTGGCGGACATCGCTTGGTCACCGGCAGCGAACCCGGGCCCCGGGCCTGGATGTCCAGGCCCGGCGTCGGTCCGCAGGCTCAGGCTGCCGAGGCCTTGACGCCGCCCTTGCCCCGGTAGTCCGGAGTCTGCGTCTTCTTCTGGGACTGCTTGTGCTGCCCAGTAGGCGTCGTGGTCGTGGCGGAGGCTGTCTTCTTCTGGTCCCGAAGCTTGGCGACGCGGTCGGTGACGCAGGTGTCGTACCCGCCGCACTCGGTACGCGCCTGCTGATACAGCGGGTCCGCGTTCGACTTCTTCGCCTTCTTCGTCGACTCCGCGATCGCCTTCGCGTTCTGAGTCCTGCGCTCGTTCATCTGGCCGGTCTTGGCGGTCGTGGTCTTGTTCACGTCCGTGGTGCGGGGCTGAGTGCCCTTGGCGGTGGTCGCCTTCTTCTGGTCCCGGAGCTTGGCGACCCGGTCGGTGACGCAGGTGTCGTACCCGCCGCACTCGGTACGCGCCTGCTGGTACAGCGGGTCCGCGTTCGACTTCTTCGCCTTCTTCGTCGACTCCGCGATCGCCTTCGCGTTCTGCTTGCGGAGCTTGGCGGTGCGGTCGATGACGCAGGTGTCGTACCCGCCGCACTCGGTACGCGCCTGCTGATACAGCGGGTCCGCGTTCGACTTCTTCGCCTTCTTCGTCGACTCCGCGATCGCCTTCGCGTTCTGCTTGCGGAGCTTGGCGGTGCGGTCGATGACGCAGGTGTCGTACCCGCCGCACTCGGTACGCGCCTGCTGGTAGAACGGGTCCGCGTTGGACTTGTCGGCGACCGCTTTCGCGGTGTCGAGCGCTTTTTGGGACTTGATCAGCTCAGGAGCGACCTGGCGGGTGGCGTCCTGCGTGAATCCCTTGGAGGTGTCGAAGCCGCGGAAGAGGACCTCGATCTCGTTGTTGTCCTTGATCTCGTTGTAGTCGTCGATGATCCGTTTCGCCAGAGCCGGGTCCTTGCGTGCCTGCTCCAGCAGCTGCTGGTTCCTGCGGTCCAGGTGGGCTGCGTAGTCCTGGCTGATGCCGTCGGCGATGACCCCGGCGATGGCGTCAGCCATCTGGTTGGTGCCCGTGCTGCCCCGGAACCCGGCCTTCGGGGTCTTGAGACTGCCCCACCCCTTCCAGGACGTCATGGGGTCGGGGGCGGTCGAGCTGGTGGTCTTCTTCGACGTGACCGTGGGTCCGGTCACGGTCGTGCCGGTGGTCTTCTTCGACGTGACCATCGGCCCGGTCACGGTCGTGGTCGTAGTCCCCTTCGGCGTGGTCGTGGGCCTGGTCGCCGTCGTGCCCTTGGTTCCCTTCGATGTGGTCGATGTGGTCGATGTGGTCGGTGTGGCGGTCGGGTTGGTGGAGCCCGGTCCCTTCGGAGGCTGCTTCGGGTCGCGCGGTGTTGTACGCGTGCCGCCGGTGTCGCTGTCGTCGTCCGGCGGTCCCTGGAGCCGGCGGCGGTCGGCCTCGGCCTGGGCGAGGTGCGCGCGGGCCGTGTCCAGCTGCCGCAGCTTCTCCCGGCGGTCCGGACGGGACTTCTTCGTCTCTTCCTCGAGACTGGTGATCTTGTTCCTGAGGTCGGTGATCTTCGTGTCGAGGCCTTGGATCTTCGCCTTGACGCTTTCCGCGTCCGGCCGGGTTTCCATGAGCTTCCGGTACCGCTTGGCCACGTCCTTTTCCTGCTTGCGGGCCACCTCCCGGTCACTCTCGAGCTTCTCCCGCTCGGCGAGGGTCTGGGCCCGTTCGATCTTCTGGTTCAGATCGTGGATCTCGTTCCCGGCCTTGGTGAGCTGTCGCCGCAGCCCGTCGGGAGTCTCCTGCGACCGCCGTTTGAATTCCTCTACATCCTGCGCAAATTTCGGCAGATCGTCCTTGAACGAGAAGCCGGAGATGCCCCTTTCCAAGAGGCGCTTGGCTGCGATCTGCCGGGCCAGCTTCCACTGGTAGTACGGGTCGTGACCGTCCAGCGTGGCCGCGACCCAGGACTCGTACATGTGCCACTGCAGCCGTTCCCAGCGGCTGGGCTCACGCCCCGAGGAGTCCGAGGCCGGAGCCGGCGGGGGCGGCGCGGCCGACGCCGTCGCCGCCGGCCCGACCAAGGTGAAGCCGACCACGGCGATGACGGCCACCAGCACCATCCGCACAGACACCGGCCAGCGGCGGGGCTCACGAGCCAGCCACCAGCCGGCCCCTCTCCCCCGGCGGGAAACGGTCTTACGCAAAGAGACGTTCACGGGATTCCTCCTGAGACACGGGGCGCCGGGCGGCCGAACCCGCCGCGGCTTCGCATTCCGGGCCTCACCCCGCGGTCATGAACTGCTGGAGGAAGCCCCCGCACCGGGCACCGACGAACGGCAGCGGAGCGGTACGAGAAGCGTCGCGGGGCCACCGACCCCCGCACAACAGACCAAGGAGTCCGGGACAGTCCGGGCCTGTCCGCACAGGTCAAGGACCCTGTCCGACCGGACGGTCCCAGGCTGTCCAGGGCACTGCAAGATCTGGCGGGAGACTACTGAGCCGGACAGCCGCCTTCCGGCGGTGTGCTGCGGGCTCCGTCCACGTTCGTCATGCCGAAGGACTGCGGCGGGGTCGGCGGGTATCCGCTCGGGAGTGGATCGCCGACCACGCCTACACGGCCAGGACGCTGACGGCCGGGCGGGTGACCGAGCTGGAGCAGCTCGGGATGGTGGGGTCCGAGCAGGAAGCGGCCTGGGCGGACGGCACGGCAGTTCCACGCCCGCGAAGGACACCTACGACACAACGCCGGACCGACCTCGATGAACTCGGCATGCGTCGCCTGCGCGGTGATGGTCTGTAGGCGCTGTTGGAGTTGTGTGGGCCGTCGTGCACATCGGCCTGTCCTCCGTCACTCGCCGCAGGGGCTGGCGACAGCATCGCCGCCGTCGGCCCGTCTGACCTCATGACCGATCCCAGGCCCGACGGGATGGGAGGGGCACTCTTTGCTCAGAGTGTGGCAAGCGTCACGCTTTGCATTCTGTTGACGGAGGGGGCCGATTACTACCTCCAGCCGGGGCGGACAGTCCTGCGATTGGCTGCCCCCGTGTCCGAGGTGGCGAGCATTTGAAGGGATGCGACCTCGATCGCCTTACCCTCATGTGTTACTTACTGGTAGAGACAAAGTAGTTGAAAGTATTTTGGATCTGTCTCCCCATCAGGGGATGTCACTTTCCGTGGAGTTGAGGGTTTAGTCCAACCTCGAGAACACCTGTGTGTTGTCGCAACCCGGTAGAGTCTGTCTATCGCCTTTCCCTTTGGGTGCTTCGGTCGTCTTTCTCGATCGGGGTCGACCGCCCCGGGAGGGAGGTGATGCGAGATGGAAGCACCCCCGCCTACGCGCGGGGAGAGTCGGACCCGCAAGGTCGTTAAGCAGGCTCTCGGTTGGTTGGCGCTTCAGGGGCTCAGTGCCCTGCTGCGCTACCTGCTGGACCTGTAAACGGCGGCGGGCCCCCTGGTAGGACAAGGGGCCCGTGCGGAGCCGAAGCTCCCATTCGCCGGCCTCGTGCCCCCGGTATCGGTCTAGCTAACCACAGGGGGTACGGGGCCATTCTTCTGTGCGGGGTGAGCGCCAGAGTGCGTCCCTCACCGTGCGCTCAACGCAATCAAACTTCGCGTATTTACCTGCGTCCAGCTAGCTGTTTGGCCACTAAAAAATACCAACCAGCAGGTCAGGGGCTTCAACTACTCTTCGGAGTCACCAACTGGTGTAACGCTAATGTACCCCTAAAGGGGACCTGCCGGTAGCTGAGGAGGATGACCATGACTCGTGGCCTGGCGGATTTTGATCCAGCTGCTCTGCTTGCGTTCCGAACCAGCCACATGGGAGTGGACCAGGACGGAAAGGTTTGGGCGGTGCCTCTGACAGCTGCGGCTCTTGCGGCACGAGTTGGCACGACGAAGGCGCAGATCTTGGCCTACGAGAACGGGCACCAGACACCTGACCCCAAGCGCATCCGTGAGCTCGCGGACGCCTTGGACGTGGATCCGCAGATGCTGATGAACCAGAAGCGCAGAAAGAACTGGGACCTGGCAGACATCCGTCGTGCGAGCGGGCTCACGGCACGAGACGTGGTTGAGGCACTGGGCATCTCACCGAAGTCCTACCGCAGATTCGAGCAGCACGGGATCGTGCCCGCGCGGCGCCCCAAGTTCCTTGATGACGTGACAGATGCTCTGGGTGTGGCGCAGCGAGACTTACACGCGGCCATCGACAACGTCCCCGCGGTGAGGGAGCGGCGCCGGCAGACAGCGGTTCTCACCGAGACATTGGCGGACCGGTATGTAGCCCGGCCAGGAACCTGGAAGGGGCCGAACATCGACGACCCCTGTGTTCTACAGCTCTCTGCCTTGTACGGGCGTCCCCCGCAGCGGATACGGCGCCTCATGACACACCTGCTCGGTGAGCTGAGGCAGATGTCAGTAAGGATGCAACGCGAAAAGATCATCGCCGACTTCGATCCCGAGCCCATGCGGCAACAGCGTGCGTGGGCAGCGATAGAACGCTGGGGCGAGGTCTATGACCAGGAGATCGACAGGATCCCCAGACTGCTTGAGGGGTTTCATCGGGCAGCCCAGCCCTCTGACGCATGGCAAGTCCTGGTGAACCTGCACGATGCAGGCACGCAGCCTGACGGATCGTGGGTCTTTTCCGCCTTGCTCGGGAGTTCCGAGACCTTGCGTCTGCTGCCGCGCTCCCTGGCACGGCAGCAGACGTTCAACGAAGTGGCAGCAGCACAGCTGACACCCAGTGGTCACATGCACGTGCGGAGCTTTCAGGAGCTTTATGCGGCTCTCTACCCGGGCCTTCGGCGTCCACGTCCCCAGGTGTCACGGCACCCCCAAGGAGCCAATCGAGCAGCTCGACCTGAAGCGGCCTTCACTCTGCCCGGCCGACAGGAGCGATTCGTCATCCCGCACTATGTGTTGGATGAGCTGCTCCTCGCCGGCAAGAGCTCCCTTGAGCTGACGGTTGCGCCGAACCTTCGCTTCACTTTCGGCCTCAACGGAAGTTCCGTGACGTCTAGTGGTCCAACTCGTCCCTAGAGCGGCGCCCCTGATTCAGGCCCGGCCCGTGGTCGGGGCTGCGATCGGCCCGACCACGGGCCAGCGCCTACTCGCGGGAACGGCGACGAGGACCAGGCGGCTGCGGGCGAAGGCCGGCCACCGGGGCGCTGCCAACACTGAGGGCAGGACCTGTCCAGCGGTGGGACAACTGGAACAGGTGGAACGGCCCGGTTCTCCCGGTGGAACGCTGGAACAGCGATCCTCCCGCTGGGTCGCCTGTTTCAGTGTCCACAGCCGGACATGGGAGTGTCCAGGTATTTCCAGGTCTGGGGTCCGACCTGGCCGTCAGGACTAAGGCCGCTGCAGCGCTGGACGGCGCGTACGGCGGTGTCGGTGCTCTCTCCGAAGTTGCCGTCGACGGTGAGCGTGTAGTCGTAGTTGGAGTTCAGCAGGCACTGGATCTGCTTCACCTTCGAGCCGACCATGCCTTTGGCCATGGTCTGGGTGCGGTCCCAGTTGTAGCGGCAGTTGGCGCGGCCGACGGCGCCGGGCGAGGCGGCCGTACTGGGAGAGGCAGAAGCAGAGGCTGGGGAAGATGCCTCGCCCTTGGCTGAACTGCTGGGGCGCGGTGACTTCGTGTTCGTGTCCTCCCCGCCAGTGGAGTCCTGGTCCTGGTCCTTCTTCTTCTCGCCATCCTTCGGGGCCTTGGTCGGTGCGGTGCTGCTCTTCGAGGGCAGGGGAGTTTCGTCGACCACTGGCTGGTCATCGCCGGGACGGTTGTCGCCACCGGTCCCGGGCTGGGAGACAGCGGAGTCCTTCGTCTCGTGGACCGAGTACCAGCGCCCGACCAGCAGCAGCGCAGCGAGGACGGCGGCGATCAGCGCGAGGATTTTGACCCGGCTCCGGGAGGCAGCTGTTGGCTTTGCTGGTTCGGCAGGGCTGGACGTGGATGGTTTCTGGGGGGCAGCGGCCGGCGTTGCCGGTTCGACCGGGCCGGGCGTGGATGGTGCGGGGTCCGGGCTGGCCGCTGCGGGTTTCGGAGTTGCGGGGGCGGGTGTGGGGTCCGCGGCTGTCGGCGGTACGGGGTCCTGGGCTGTCGGCGGTACGGGGTCCGGTACGCCTGGGGCGGGGTCTGCCGGTGCGGGAGCGGACGTCGCTTCCGGCGGTGTCTCCTCTTGGGTGTCCGCGGCGCGGCGGGCTTGGTCGGCGGTGTCCCAGAGGCCGAGCAGGGTGTTCTTGTCCAGTCCGCGGCGGGAGCAGAGCCGTTCTACCGCTGTCCGGGGTGGGAACGCGGTGCCTTTGAGGACGCGGTTCCAGGAGGAGCGGGAGTAGCCGGTGTCGTGGGTGAAGGCGTCCAGGGAGAGGTTCTTGGACTCCTTGACCTGTCGCAGTGCCTGGAGCAGTGCGGTGACTTGTGGCAGTGGCTGCGCGGGTGGCATGTCGCCTTGTTCGGGTCGCACGGGTCTTCCCCCCTGTACCGATGATCGTCGTGTTCCGTGGCCGTTTCTTTTCGCAGGTCAGGGGCCTTGTGGAACGGCCGGGACGGCGCGGTACGGCTGGAATGGCGATCAGGCTACCGGTGGGACGGCGGTACCCCGAATCTTCATCTCGTCGACGCCGCAAAGGCGCGGCGCAAACTGCCTGCCGGGTGTGTGCCGGTGGGTCTGACGAGGGGTGAAGTCGTGCGGATCATCAGCAAGAAGACGGGTCTTCAGGCGGGTGCCATGGTGGCGGTCGCGGCCGCTGGATTTGGCCTGATCAGCTTCTCCGGGAACGAGCAGGCGCAGGCGAACAGCCCGGCCGCGTACAGCGTGAAGGGCTTCGACACCAGCCACCACAACGCCCACCCGATCCAGTGGTCGGCGTCCGTGAGCGCGGGGTACTCGTTCGTGTTCCAGAAGGCGACGCAGGGCACCGGTTACCGCGACCCGCAGTTCGCCGGCGACTTCGCGGCCGCGTCGCGGGCCGGGCTGATGGTCGCGCCCTACCACTTCTACGACACCGGTTCCGGCGCCGCCCAGGCCGACCACTTCATCCGCACAGCCAAGGCCGCCGGCTACGACGGCAAGCGTGCCGGGCAGCTGCCGCCGGTGGTCGACCTGGAGAAGATCCGCGGCCGGTGCCCGGCCGGGGTGAACAACACCCAGGTCGCCGCATTCCTCACCAAGGCCCGTCAGGCGTTCGGGGTAAACCCGATCGTCTACACGTCGAAGGACTTCGCCGACACCTGCCTGCGCGGCGATGTCAGTGCTCTGGCCAACAGCCCGCTGTGGCAGCCGAGGTACGGGAGCGGGACGCGTGAGCCCGCTCCGGTCGGCGGCAGGTACTGGTCGATCTGGCAGTACACCGAGAACGGGACGGTGCCCGGCCTGCGGGGCAGGGCCGACGTCAACGTCTACAAGGGCACGCTGACCCAGCTCCGCGCCCTCGCCCACCTCTCCCCCGGCCAGTCCCCCACGGGCCCCGGCACGGGTGCGGGGGCTAGCGCGGGCACCGGCACCGGCACCGGCACCGGCACCGGCACCGGAGCCGGTACGGGGGCTGGTGGTGGTGCGTCTGCTCCGGCCGCGGCCGTGTGGCCGCTGCTGAAGAACGGGGCGCGGGGCGTGAACGTCACCACCGCCCAGCACCTGCTGGCCGCGGCCGGCCAGTCCGTCACCGCCGACGGGATCTACGGCCCGAACACCCAGAACGCCGCCGCCGCGTTCCAGCGGTCCCATGGCCTGACCGCGGACGGCATCATCGGCCCGAACACCTGGAACAAGCTGGTCCGCACTGTTGGCCAGGGCGCGAACGGATCCGCGGTGAAGGCCGCCCAGGCGCAACTCGTCGGGTACGGGAACCGCATCGCGGTCGACGGTGCGTTCGGTCCGGCCACCCGGAACGCGACGGCTGCGTTCCAGCGGTCCCACGGCCTGACCGCGGACGGGGTCGTGGGTCCGAAGACGTGGAACAAGCTGGTCAACGGAACCAAGACGACCCAGCCCGCTCCGACCACGCCCGCTCCGGCGAACGGCAGGCTGACCCAGCGCCAGGCCCTGACGCAGCTCGCCGCGGCCGGGATCAAGGCCCCGGTCGGGCGGACCTCTCTGGCGGGTGTCCGTGCCCGCACGGTCCAGGGTGTCATCGCTCTGAAGAAGGCCAGCGGCGGGTGCACCATCGTCATCACCGGCGGCACCGAGTCCGGCCACAGCACCAGGGGCAACCACTCCCACGCAGGCGGTTACAAGCTCGACCTGCGCACCCGTGACGAGGGCAGCTGCGTGACCAACTGGATCAAGACCACCCAGCGCAAGGGCGCTCCCCGGGGCACCGACGCCCGCTGGCACGGCACCCTGGCCGGGATCTCCGCCGAGTACGTCTACGAGGTCCCGCGCAGCGGCGGCGTCCACTGGGACATCACCTTCATCTGATCCCCGCCCCCGCCCCCGGGCCACCGGCGGCCCGGGGGCAGCCGCCACCGCACCATCCCCCTCATCTCCTTCCCGGCCCCCGGGCCGCGCCACGCCCCTGCGCGGCCCGGCCGGCCGGACCCACACGACACGAAAAGGGAACTCCGTCATGAACCGCAGCACTCTCTGGGCCACCCTGACCACGACCGCCCTCGCCATCGCGGCCTTCGCCACGCTCGGTACGCAGGCCCCCGACACCGCCAGCGCCAACAGCAGCGACCCGGCAGCCTCAGCCGCCCGCTCCGCCGCCCCCGCTTCCCGGAACCAGCAGCAGTGGCCCACCCTGCGCACCGGCGCCCAGGGCAGCGCGGTCACCACCCTCCAGCAGCTCCTCACCGCACAAGGGCACCCTCTTACCGCCGACGGCGAGTTCGGCCCCCTCACCGAAGCCGCCGTGCGCGCCTTCCAGGCTCAGCACAGCCTCCAGGCCGACGGCGTCGTCGGCCCCAAGACATGGAACGCCCTGACCACCACCCTGCGCACCGGCGCCCAGGGCAGCGCGGTCACCGCGCTCCAGCAGCTGCTCACCGCCCGCGGACACTCACTGACGGCCGACGGCGCGTTCGGGGGCCTTACCGCGGCCGCCGTCCAGGCATTCCAGAAGAACCAGGGCCTCCAGGCCGACGGCGTCGCCGGTCCGGCCACCTGGAACGCCCTGATCACCGCACCCACCGGCGCCCGGCCCGACACCGGCCAAACCGCCCAGCCCGGCCCCACCGGGTACTCGTTGAAGTTCACCAAGAACCAGAACCACCCGATGTACTCGACCCTCGCTCTCGTCCATAACGGCAAGGCGGTCAAGACCTACCGCGCCGGCTCCGGCATGGGAGTCACCAACGAGTGCGCCAGCGGCGAGGGATGGCTGCCCAGCGGCACCTATCAGGTCAAGGCACACGAGAGGGACCGCAACAGCGGTCTCCAGACAGGGATCAAGGGATACGCCATCCAGCTCGCCGACAAGACCTGCACGCCCAAGGCCGGCCAGAAGCCGGTCAAGCGCGACGCCCTGTTCATCCACAGCGAGATGCTCAGTGATGGCACGCAGGCCATCGACGTCCCGCTCATGGACGACGACTACTACCGGTGGGACGGCGACATCGACTACCAGTCCTGGGGCTGCATCAAGATCACGCCCGCCGACATCAAGGACCTGTTCACCCGCCTCGACCGGGCCGGCTGGCCGAAGAACCTGACCCTCCAGGTCAGCTGACACCAACACCACCCACGCCTGGTGGGCGGCACCCCGTGTGGGGTGCCGCCCACCAGGCGTTTCGCAGGTACGGCACCACTCTGTACCCGCGCCGAGGCGATGTCAGGCGGGATGGCGGGGCTGTTCCTCGCCGGCACGGCCACCGGCCCCGAGGATCCGCCGCGGAGACGGGGGCGCAGCCGGACTGGAACCGAGCACGCCCCGGGCACGCAGTTCATCGAGGTCGGACAGGCGCTCTCCGGGGAGAGCGTCGAGCAGGTCGGCCTGGGCGACATCGAACTCGGCACGGCGGAAACAATCAGCGCCTCCACAGCGCGATCTGCGCCAGTTCAGCCCTTGACCCCGTGTCGGTCAGATGATCGCAAGCCTACCCACCGTGGTCGCCCTTGCCTTTGCCCTTGTCCTTGTCCTTGTCCTTGCCACCGTGGTCGCCCTTGCCACCACCGTGGTCGCCCTTGTCTTTGCCCTTGCCCTTGTCCTTGCCACCGTGGTCGCCCTTGCCACCACCGTGGTCGCCCTTGTCTTTGCCCTTGTCCTTGTCCTTGCCACCGTGGTCGCCCTTGCCACCACCGTGGTCGCCCTTGTCTTTGCCCTTGCCCTTGTCCTTGTCCTTGTCCTTGTCCTTGTCCTTGCCACCGTGGTCGCCCTTGCCACCACCGTGGTCGCCCTTGCCACCACCGTGGTCGCCCTTGCCACCACCGTGGTCGCCCTTGCCACCACCGTGGTCGCCCTTACCACCACCAGCACTGCCCGTCGGACCAGTGGGTCCGGTACTGCCTGTCGGACCAGTGGGTCCGGTACTGCCTGTCGGACCAGTGGGTCCGGTACCGCCCGTCGGACCAGTGGGTCCGGTACCGCCCGTCGGACCAGTGCCGCCCGTCGGACCAGTCGGCCCGGTACCACCCGTCGGCCCGGTGCCACCCGTCGGCCCGGTGCCACCCGTCGGACCAGTGCCACCCGTCGGACCAGTGCCGCCCGTCGGACCAGTCGGCCCGGTACCACCCGTCGGACCAGTGCCGCCCGTCGGACCAGTCGGCCCGGTACCACCCGTCGGACCAGTGCCGCCCGTCGGACCAGTGCCGCCCGTCGGACCAGTCGGCCCGGGCGGCCCGGTCGGCCCGGTCGGCCCGGGCGCCCCGACGCAGGACGGCACGGTGATGGCGTTGTTGTCCAGGGTGACCGCGCTAGTACGCGCCAGGGCCCGGCCCAGGATCTCCGTGCCGTTCTGTACTGTGATGGACTCCGAGGCCAGGATGCTGCCCTTGAAATTGGAGAACGTCCCGATCGTGGCGGAGCTGCCCACCTGCCAGAACACGTTGCAGGCCTGAGCCCCATTGACAAGTCTGACGCTGCTCGCCGAGCTTGTGATCAAGGTCGATGCCGCCTGGAAGATGAAGACGGCGCCGGAGTTCCCCTCTCCGTCGAGGGTGACGGTCCCAGTGAGGGCCATTGAGCTTGTGGAGTTGTAGACGCCAGTCGTAAGTGTCTGGCCTCCGAGGTCGACGCCCGTCACGTCCCCTGTCGGAGTCCGACCCGCCGCGTCGTTGTAGGCGATGCCCAGGTCGTTCTTCGCCGTGAGAGCGGGACCGTTGGCTACGTTCTGAGCGCCGAAGACGAGACCGGGCGGGAAGTTCGTCACAGAACTCCCCGGGCTGAGCCCGAGGTCTCCGTTGAGAACGGTGGGAGTGACCGTGTTGGTGACCGTTGAGCCGGCCAGCACGGCGTAACTGATGCCCGTCCCCAGTCCCACCGGAGCCTCCGCTGCATACGCGGCGGTGGTGAAGAACGTGGTCGTGCTCAGCAGAGTCACACCGGACAGCACAGCGAAGGACGCCCTGCGCCAGATACGCCTGCGTCGGACTCGCTTGCGCCCGTCTTCCGAGAAGGCAGACGGAGCGGCAGCCACAGCCATTGAAGGTGGTCCTTCCTGTTTCGGGGTGAATTGCGTCTGCCGACCTGCAGCCGCTGCACATCAGGTGACGAACGCCCGCCTGAGCACCGAGTCCGCTGGAGCGGGAGACCGCAGAACACGCAGCGAACACACAGTGACGAATCATCACGCAAGGTTCACCAAGTGCGAACCCATGCGAACATAAGATGGCAATAAAGCCAGGAGGCGCGAGGGTGAGTGCGCATCACCTGTCGCACCGTCACGCCACCAGCGGTCGCGCGTAACACCTCCGGCCCAGCGCCCCGGCCGACCGACTCAGCCCCTTCGACGAGCGGACGACCGCGAGTGCCGCCCCGCCGTCCCGCCCATGGACGACGACTACTACCGGTGGGACGGCAACATCAACTACAAGTCCTGGGGCTACATCAAGATCACGCCCGCCGACATCAAGGACCTGTTCTCCCGCCTCGACCAGGCCGGCTGGCCGAAGAACCTGACCCTCCAGGTCAGACACCTGCGCCACCTACGCCTTGGTGGGCGGCACCCCGTGTGGGGTGCCGCCCACCGGGCGTTTCGCGGGTACGGCACCACTGGGGTACCGCACCATCGCCGAAGAAGTGTCAGGCGGGCTGGTCGGGATGGTGGGGCAGTTCCTCGTCGGCGCGGCCGGTTCCGAGGGTCCGCCGCGGAGACGGAGGTGCCGCGGGGCGCGTGCCAAGTACGCCTCGGGCTCGTAGTTCGTCGAGGTCGGAAAGGCGCTCTCCGGGGAGAGTGTCGAGCAGGTCGGCCTGGGCGGCGCGGATGCTGGGCGCGGGAGCCTGGGGGCCTGCGCCAAGGGCACGGCGGACGGTCACGCCGGTCATCGTACGGGCAGCACATCACCGGCCGCCCCGGCCGCCGGGCTCCCGTGCAACGGGGTGCCGGAGCGGCGGCCGGGATCGTGGTCCAGGAGCAGGATGTTGGCCCTGGCCTGCGGTGGTCGGGTCTGTGGTCGGCCTACGCCGGCCCGTGGTCGGGTCTGTGGTCGGGGTGGGCCCGACCACGGGCCGCTAGTTGAGGGCTTGGACCTCTCCAACCGCAGCGGTGAACACGGCCGGCAGATTTGTCGCAGTACCGCTGGCGGGCCAGCACGCTCTTGAACAGACGGAAGCCGGGGGCGGCACGGGAAGTGCGGCACTCGCGGTGCTGGTGTGAGCGCTGTCACCGGCCTCAGACAAGGGTGTCGTGTCCGGCGACGTGTGGCGGTGTCGCGACGGTCGCGCAGGAACCAAGGTGTCGAAGAGTGCGTTTCCTGGTTCAGGCGAAAACTGCACGGGACAATATGAGGTGGCGGGCCGTCAACCATCCGGTGGCGGGCGTGTCGGGGCGAGGGGAATCGCTGTGTCGCAGGGATGGAAGATCACGGTCATCGTGCTGGCGGGGGTGGGGGTTGTGTCCACTCCGTTGATCTGGTTGCTGGACGGTCCTGACGGGGGGCAGTTGGTAGGGGCCTCGGTCCAGGCCGCTGTCGGTATCGCCGCCCTGGTCTGGGCCCTGTTCCAGCATCCGTCCCCCGCCATCGGTCCCAGGGACAGTGTCGGCCGGACCGGGAAGGCCACCCGCGGTGGTGTTGCCGGCATCAAGCGGCCGGGTGGCCGGGGGCGTGGCTCGGCCACGGCCACGCGGACGGGTGAGGCCGACGGGGAGAACTCGGTTTCCGGCATCGACTACTCGAACTAGGACCCACCTGCATGACGAAAGCATCATTACGCACGGCATGGGGCGAGGAGCCTGAGCCGTCAGTGACCGTGAAGGACACCGGCGATGCGAGAGCCGCCGGCGATGAGATGGTTGTGACCGGGTATCGCGGCCCGGCCCCGGGAAACGGTAGTGAGCCCTTCTCCTCGGTCAAGCTGGCCGGGACCGGGGATGCGATCGCGTCCGGCGGGATCTCCAACACCGGCTACATCGGCACGCTGACCGTGCAGCGCGTGCCGCGGGAGCCTGCTTCCTGGCCGCATCAGGTCGGTGTGATCCCGTCCGCGGCGCGGTCGTTCCAGCACCGGGCAGAGGTGGACCGGCTGCGGGCTGCGGTCGATGGCGGAGGTACTGCTGTGCTGTGCCAGGTGCTGACGGGGATGGGTGGGGTCGGCAAGACCCAGCTCGTCGCCGACTACGCCCGCGCCGCCTGGGACGAGGGTGGTCTGGACGTCCTGGTCTGGGTCACCGCCAGCGGCCGCTCGTCCGTGGTGAGCGGATACGCGCAGGCCGGCGTCGAGCTGTGCCGGGCCGACCCCGACGATCCCGAGCAGGCCGCGAGGACGTTCCTGGCCTGGCTGGCCCCCAAGCGCGGGCAGCGGCCGTGCCGGTGGCTGATCGTCCTGGACGATGTCACCGACCCCGGCGACCTGGTGGCCAACCCCGACGATCCCGGCAACCGCTACAGCCTGTGGCCGCCCGCCAGCCCATACGGTCGGACACTGGTGACCACCCGCTGCCGCGACGCAGCCCTGTTCGGCCAGGACCGCCGCCGGATCGAGGTCGGTCTGTTCACTCCCGCCGAATCGGCCGCCTATCTCACCGCGGCCCTCGGCGCCCAGGGCCGGACCGAGCCCGCCGGCCAGCTCACCGCCCTCGCTGCCGAACTCGGACACCTTCCCCTGGCCCTGGCCCAGGCCGCCGCCTACCTCATCGACTCCGGTGACACCGCGGCCGGCTACCGCGATCTGCTGGCCGACCGCGCCACACGCCTCACGGACCTCGCCCCCGAGGCCTTGCCCGACGGACAGCCCACTGCCCTCGCCGCCGCCTGGTCCCTGTCCATCGACCGCGCCGACACCCTGCGCCCCGCCGGCCTGGCCCGGCCCATGCTCCACCTGGCATCTCTGCTCGACGCCAACGGCATCCCCCAGACCGTCCTGACCAGTGAGCCGGCCCGCGCTCACCTCGCCGCACACCGCACCGCAACCAACCCCGCACGAGCGCGGCGACCGAAGTGGTGGCCGGGCAGACGGCGGCACCCCACAGCATCCACGCCACCGGTCACCCTCAAGGAGGCGGTCGACGCCCTGCGTGCCCTGGACCGGCTCAGCCTCATCGACCACCAACCCGGCACCTCTCGCCCGGCCGTACGTATCCACCAGCTCATCCAGCGCGCCACCCGCGACACCCACACCCCCCACCAGCACCACCAGGCCGCGCGCACCGCCGCCGACGCCCTGATGGCCGCCTGGCCCAGGATCGAACGCGACACCGATCTCGCCCAGTCCCTGCGCACCAACACCGCCGCTCTCACCCGCCACGCCGAAGACGCCCTCTACCGGCCGGACGCGCACGCGGTGCTGTATCACCTCGGCCGCAGCCTCGGCGAATCCGGACAGGTCACCGCCGCCCACGGCCACTTCGAGCACCTCGCCGAAACCACCAGCAGCCGCCTCGGTCCCGACCACCCCGACACCCTCAGCGCCTGGGGCAACCTCGCCGCCATGCGGGGGGAGGCAGGGGACGCGGCGGGGGCCGCGCAGGCCCTCGCCGACCTACTCGATCACATGGTGCGGGTACTGGGCGAAGACCACCCCGACACCCTCACCACCCGGGGCAACCTCGCCGCCATGCGGGGGGAGGCAGGGGACGCGGCGGGGGCCGCGCAGGCCTTCACCGACCTACTGACCGACCGGGCGCGGGTACTGGGCGAAGACCACCCCGACACCCTCACCACCCGGAACAACCTCGCCACCATGCGGGGGGAGGCAGGGGACGCGGCGGGGGCCGCGCAGGCCTTCACCGACCTACTGACCGACCGGGCGCGGGTACTGGGCGAAGACCACCCCGACACCCTCACCACCCGGAACAACCTCGCCACCTGGCGGGGACGGGCGGGGAACGCGGAGGGGGCCGCGCAGGCCTTCACCGACCTACTCGATCACATGGTGCGGGTACTGGGCGAAGACCACCCCGACACCCTCACCACCCGGAACAACCTCGCCGCCTGGCGGGGACGGGCGGGGAACGCGGAGGGGGCCGCGCAGGCCTTCACCGACCTACTCGATCACATGGTGCGGGTACTGGGCGAAGACCACCCCGAGACCTTCACCGTACGGGGCAACCTCGCCACCATGCGGGGGGAGGCAGGGGACGCGGCGGGGGCCGCGCAGGCCTTCACCGACCTACTGACCGACCGGGCGCGGGTACTGGGCGAAGACCACCCCGACACCCTCACCACCCGGAACAACCTCGCCACCATGCGGGGGGAGGCAGGGGACGCGGCGGGGGCCGCGCAGGCCCTCGCCGACCTACTCGATCACATGGTGCGGGTACTGGGCGAAGACCACCCCGACACCCTCACCACCCGGAACAACCTCGCCACCATGCGGGGGGAGGCAGGGGACGCGGCGGGGGCCGCGCAGGCCCTCGCCGACCTACTCGATCACATGGTGCGGGTACTGGGCGAAGACCACCCCAACACCCTCACCACCCGGGGCAACCTCGCCTCCTGGCGGGGGGAGGCGGGGGATGCGGAGGGGGCCGCGCAGGCCTTCACCGACCTACTCGATCACATGGTGCGGGTACTGGGCGAAGACCACCCCAACACCCTCACCACCCGGAACAACTTCGCCTCCTGGCGGGGGGAGGCAGGGGACGCGGCGGGGGCCGCGCAGGCCTTCACCGACCTACTCGATCACATGGTGCGGGTACTGGGCGAAGACCACCCCAACACCCTCACCACCCGGAACAACCTCGCCTCCTGGCGGGGGGAGGCGGGGGACGCGGCGGGGGCCGCGCAGGCCTTCACCGACCTACTCGATCACATGGTGCGGGTACTGGGCGAAGACCACCCCCTCGCGCGGATGGTTCGACACAGCCTCGACCGCTGGCGGAAGGAAGCGGAGAGGACGCCGGACGTACGTAGCGACCGTTCGTGAGACACCGAGATCGCCTCGGTGTTACCGCAAGATGCGACTGTCACGCAGGCCGTGTACGTGCCTATGTGATGGTCACCTTCTTCCGCGGCTGCCCGCAGGGCCAGGTCCTCTCGGCCTGGTGAGCTCGCACGGCGTGCCTCGGAGCATCGACCGCCCCGAGGCACGGCAGGGCCGTCCGAAACGGCCTCGGTGTCCAGTCAGCCGTCATTCCTGGGGATCTGTTCCCGCCGGGCGGCTGCCAGGCGGGCGCGGACGGTCGCGGGCTCGGTTCCTGTCACGGTGGCGATCTGGTCGATACTCAGCAGCAGTTTGTGGTGGAGGAGGTGGGTGTCCTCGATGGCGGTGGAGGTGCGGCCGCTGCGGCGTGCGACGGTCTGGGTGAACCGCTGCCATGCCCAGGCCGATGGGCGCTGCTCGGCGACCACGGAGGTCCAGGTGCTGGCCACGGTCTCGAAGAGTTTCGATGTTGCTATCCGGGCTTCCTCCGTGGGGAGGTGGGCGGTGGCGTAGGCGTGGTAGGTGGGTCGGTGGAGGTCGTAGAACGCGTAGTAGGCGTTTGTGAGGACTGTGGGCGACGGCTTCATGGTCAGTACTTCCTTGTTCTGCCGTTCCTGGTCAGCCGAAGGCGTCAGCGGGGAGGCTGCTGACTGGGCCGCGGTCGTGTGTGGCGTTGCGCCACAGGGGCAGGGCGATGTTGGGCTTGCTCTGCAGGGCGGTCGCGAGCCGGTGGTACACGGTCCATTCCGGTACTCCGGGGCCGTGGAAGGCCTGCCGGAGGTCGGCGATGGTGATGCCGCGCCGGGCGGAGCTGATGAGCCGGTCCTCGCGGGGGGAGCCTGCGGCGTAGTTCAGGGCTTGGAAGTAGGTGCGCAGGGTGTGCACGGGGTCGGTGGTGCTGACGGGGTCGTCGGCGGCGATCTTCCAGAGCAGTGTGGCGAACTCGGTCTCGGTGCTGCCGGCGCACTTTCTGGTGATCAGCTCTACGTAGGAGAGGGTGGCGTGCCGCTCGCCGGACAGGATGCGGGAGAGGTAGGAGCGGTGGATGTTCATGTGTTTGGCCAGTTCCCGCTGCGGGATGCCGGACTGCTTCCACATGAGGGTGAGCGCACAGGCCAGGCGCTGGTGCGGGTCGCGCAGCGAGGCTTTCTTCGGCATGGCCCGTTTGGCGGCCCGCTGTGAGCCGAACGCGAGCACGGGGCGTTTGCGGGTCGCGAGCTCACGGTCGACGGCTCGTGGCGGGTACTTCCTGCGTAACCGGTCCGCGCTGACCTTCATCAGGGGTTCGAGGTCGGTGAGTGGTTCGCCACGGGAGCGCTGGCGGACGACGAGTGCTGCGGTCGTGTCCTCCATGAGGCGGGTGAGCTGGACCGTGCATTCGAGCAGGTCGGTGGTGACCGCGCTGGGGTCGGATGCGCGTGCGGCGAAGGTCTCGGCGATCCGGACGGCGTCCACGGCCATGCCGTGTACCGCGGTACTGCAGCGGGCGGCGCGCTCGGGGTCGGTGGCCGACCTTGTGCGGGCCGGCTCGGGACTGGGGGGTGGTTTGTGCGAACTGGTGGGCACGGAGAACTCTTTCGGGGGTGCTGGAGCGGGTTTTTGGACCGCTTCATTCGTCGGGCACTGTGGTGACCTGGACGGCGGTCGCGGCAAGAGGAGCAGCCGCGACCGCGCGGTTGGTCGGGTCAGCGTCGACGCACCCACTGGCGGACCAGGGAAGATCCGTGAGCGGCTGTCAGGAGCAGCATCAGGACGGGCAGCACCTCGGGTGTGAGAACGCCCGGGATCACGAGCAGCGGCAGGGAAATCGCCACGACGGGCATGCTTCCGCGCACGGTGACAGAGGTGACAACCCGGCATGAGGTTTCAACCATGCGCGGGGCAGAAATGATAAGTTCGCGGCTTGTTTCCCCTGCAAAAGCATGTGCGGGGAGACGAGTTCGGCGTCGGTCGGCCATGGAGGGGCTCCTTTCAGGGTTCGACTGGACGTTGAGACAGCGACAAGAGACCCCGGCACCCGGCGACCAACCTGCGGCCGGGGTCTTTGCCTGCCCCGACGGAGAGTCGGGGAAAATGCAACCTACTACTAACGGCTCATGGTTGGTGCCGCAACGTAGTGCTCATGGGTACGCACACCCACCCCGCCCTCCCGGTCAAACAGTCACGTAACTGACCAGTAAGACTTAAAAGCCGACCAAAACCAGTCGGATGAAACGGACAACGGTAGCGAAGGGCTCGAATCCGCTGGAGCGGAACACCCCCGCGCCAACTCGCGCCACCCCCGCCCCCTTCTGCCGCGCCCCGACGGTTTCCACGGAACTTGGCACCAGACGCATAACTCGAACGGGTGAACGGCCTCACCCGCGACCGGCGAACCGGTCACCGACTCCCGGCGGCGCCACAGCCCTCGCCGGGAGCAGCCACTGGCACCATGAATGTGACGATGCGTCAAGCTATGTCGCGCTCTGAAATCATGAGGCTGTATCAGCCCCCGACTTCGGAGCATCGCCGTGACAGCACGCCGCCTCGCCCCCATCGCCGCCCTCTTCCTCGCGGCCTCGCTCGCCGCCTGCAACCCAAGCGGAACGAAGAGCGAGTCCGACTCGAAGCCGTCGGCCCCCGCCGCGGCCAGTGCTTCCGGCGCTCCGGCTGATGGCGCCGCCGCCGCCCCGGGCGCCCCCGCGGGTGGCAGCGACCTGCCCCTCGCCGAGGCCATCGCCAAAATTCCGTCCGGTACCGAGGACCGCGCCGGGTACGAGCGCGATTCCTTCCACCTGTGGGTCGACGCGGACAAGGACGGCTGCGACACCAGGAAGGAAGTCCTGATCTCCGAGGCGGTCAAGGCTCCCGAGCAGGGGGCCCGGTGCGCACTGAGCGGGGGCGAGTGGCTGAGCTACTACGACGAGGTCACCGTGAACGCGGCCACCAAGCTCGACATCGACCACGTCGTACCGCTCGCCGAAGCCTGGGACTCCGGAGCCTCGAAGTGGGACGCGGACCGGCGCGAGCAGTACGCCAACGACCTCACAGCCGACAGGTCGCTGGTCGCCGTCACCGCGAAGACCAACCGGTCCAAGGCCGACCGGGACCCGGCCGAATGGCTCCCGCCGGCCGCGTCCGCACAGTGCACCTACAGTGCCGACTGGGTGGGCACCAAGCTCCGCTGGAAGCTCACCGCGGACTCCAAAGAACGCGCAGCCCTGGAGAAGCTCGCCAAGGGCTGCACGGACACCGTCGTGAAGTACGAAACCGCCCCCTGACCAGCAGTCAGACACGGCACCCTCACCGCATCCGGATCACGGTGAGGGTGCTGTGCCGGCCGGACCCGGCCAGCACCTCCACGACCAGATCCGTCCCCACCCGTGTGTACAGCTCACCCTCCGCCCGCCGCTCCCCCACCGCCGCCGCGCCGCTCAAGGCCTCACCGACACGAGCCGCGAGAACGGGCTCCAGGCGTGCGGACACCCTGGCTGGCCCGCCCTCGTCCCCCACCGCCAGGACCAGATGGTGCGGTCTGAGCCGGGGCCGGTGAACCCCAGCACCAGGGCGTCGACCGTGTCCGCGTGCCGAACTTCGATTCCCTCGATTCCCTGTTCACGCAGGGTGTCGTACCAGAGCACGGCGACGTCCCGGTCGTCGGTGGCCGGGGTGGCCTGGATCGGCGGCCCGACATCGGCGAGGAGCTCCAGGAGGAAGGCGCGGCGCTCGGTGTACGGCAGGCTTCGGCAGTCGCCGATCGCTGGGTCCGGGTGCTGCAGAACGTCCCAGCAGATGTAGGGGCACTGTCAGGTTGAGTGAGTGGTCTCCGGGCTGGAATGGTAGCCGGGTTTGTGGATCGTTCGGGAGGAGCTGGTGGTGGAGGGCGCCGGGGAAGGGCCGTCGTACAAGGGGTTCCGGTTCCCGGCGGAGGTCATCTCCCACGCAGTATGGCTGTACCACCGCTTCCCGCTCTCCTTCCGCGAAGTCGAGGAGCTGCTCCTGGCCCGCGGGATCACCGTCTCCCATGATGCGATCCGCCGGTGGTGCGACCGGTTCGGCCCCCGCTACGCGGCCGCCCTGCGCCGCCGCCGGCCCCAGGCCGGCGACAAGTGGCTCTACCTTCTTGAACGGGTTGGTCCTCCCGTTCGTAGGGTGAGGACACCCAGGGGAGCTGGGTGTGGCTGACAAGTGGCTGCCGTTCGTGGCTTCAGGTGCTTGGCCGCCTGGCTCCCCACGACGACTCGGCCGCCGATTGGGAAGTGCGAACAAGTCGCTGTGTAGAGCAATGCCGGCGAGGTCGTCCGTGGTACGCAAGGCATGTACGACCGAATGGAGCACGATGAGCCGGATATGGGCGGGAACCGACTGCGGCAAGACCCACCACCACTGCCTGGTCCTGGACAGCGAGGGCGACACGCTGCTGTCGCGTCGGGTGGCCAACGACGAGCCGGAACTGCTGAAGCTGATCGGTGACGTCCTGGACCTCGCCGACGGCGGCAAGACGACCTGGGCGCTTGACATGACCGGCGGCGAGCCCGGCCTGCTGATCGCCCTTCTGGTCAACCATGGCCAGGAGCTCGTCTACATCCCCGGTATCGCGGTCAACCGGGCCACCGACAGCTACCGCGGCCAGGGCAAGACGGACGCCCGTGACGCCCGCGTGATCGCCGACCAGGCCCGGATGCGCCGCGACCTCCAGCCGATCCGCCCCGGCGACGAAGCCACGCTCGAGCTGCGGCTGCTGACCGACCACCGCGTCGATCTGGTCGCCGACCGCACCCGCACCACCAACCGGCTCAAGGCCCTGCTGAACAGCATGTTTCCGGCCCTGGAACGGGCCCTCGACCTGGGTAACGTCGGCCCGCTGGTGCTGCTAACCGGTTACCAGACACCGGCAGCGATCCGCCGCGCGGGCAGTCGGCGGCTGACCGCCTGGCTGCGCAACCGCAAGGTCTGCAACGCTGCTGCCCTCGCCGAGAAGGTGGTTGAGGCCGCCGAGCGCCAGCACACCGCCGTCGTGGGTGAGAAGGCCATCGCGAAGATGGTGCACACCCTCGCCAAGGAGGTGATGGTCCTCAACGAGAAGATCACCGAGACCGACAAACTCATCGAGGGCCGGTTTCGCGAACACGAACTGGCCGACGTGATCCAGTCCATGCCCGGCATCGGCACGATCCTCGGTGCCGAGTTCCTCGTCGCCGTCGGCGGCAGCCTGGACGCCTTCCCCACGGCCGACCGGCTCGCGGCCTTCGCCGGCGTGGTCCCCGCCCCACGCGACTCCGGCCAGGTCAGCGGTAACGACCACCGACCGACGAGATACCACCGTCGCCTGCAGCGCGTCTTCTACATCTCCGCGCTGGTCAGCGTCCAACGAGACCCCAACTCACGGAAGTTTTACGACCGCAAGCGCGCCGAGGGGAAACGGCACGTCCAGGCCGTCCTCGCGCTCGCACGCCGTCGCGTCAACGTCCTGTGGGCTCTGATCCGTGACCGACGGTGCTACCAGGTCATACCCTCAGTGACGACGGCGGCTTGACATCGGCATTGGGAAGCACCTGGACGAGGTTGTTCGTGAAGATCAACGGGGTGCGGCACTACCTGTGGCGGGCCGTGGACCAGGACGGCGCTGTCCTCGACGTCCTGCTGCAGTCCATGAGGGATGCGAAGGCCGCGAAGCGGTTCATGGCCTAGCTGATGAAGAAGCAGCGCAGAACACCCAGGGTGCTGGTCACCGACAAGCTCCGCTCCTACGGCGTCGGCCACAGAGAGTTGATGTCCTCGGCCGATCACCGTTCCCACAAGGGCCTGAACAACCGTGTGGAGAACTCCCATCAGCCGACGAGGCAGCGCGAACGCGCGATGAAGGGCTTCCGCACAGTCGGCAGAACCCAGAGGTTCCTGTCCGCGTTCAGCCAGATCTCACCGCACTTCCGGCCCCGCCGCCACCGGATGACCGCCACCGGCTACCGCACCGAGATGCGCCACCGCTTCGGAACCTGGAACGAGATCACTGGCACTACCGCCATGCCCACCGAGGCCTGAACCAGAGGTGGAAACCAAGCCCAGCACACCCCCGCACACCCTCAAGTAACCGCACACCAACAAGTTGGCAATGCCGTCGGCGGGGGCAGGAAGGGGGGCCAGAACTGCGATCTCCCGGCTTCGTGTCGGTGGTGGTGAACGGGCAGATCGCCACGGAGAGTAAAAGCGCCGCTTTTTCTTGGCCTTGCCGGTGAAGGCGGTGTACTCGACCTCGGCGACTTCCGCTGCTCCATCTCCCGGTATGGCATGGGGCCCGGTTGTCTCTGGCTCTGGTCTTTCAGCGACGGGTCCGCCGCCTTGTGGCGACGGACCCGTTGTTCTTCTAGAGCTGACGCCATTCGTCGCCGACCTGGTCGGTCTGGCGGATGATCCGTTCTCCGGCCGCGGGAGCGGGCCACACCTGAAGCAGGTATACCTCGACCGGGTCGTCGTCCGGGCCGAGACTGTCCTTGGCACGTCCCTCGTCACGGCCGCGGGCATGGACACGCACGCGGTAGCTACCCGGTCCGCTGGGGGCGAGGCCGGGCAGGTCCTCGGCTTCGCCGTCCTCCCAGGAGGTGACAAGAGCCGAGCCGGTGGTGGAGATGAACGACGTCTCCACCGCCTCGTCCCAGCCACCCTCGTGGAGCGATGGCTCGGACACGTGCGTGGTGACGGTGACCTCGACCGGTCCGACGGTCAGTCCGGTCAGAATGCTGGCCCCGTCCTCCTCGACGGCGATCAGCCCATTGCCGGCGTCCGCGATGTCCGGTGCCTGGTCGGTACCGAGGTCCGGGTCGACGATGTAGAACTGACGGGCATACACCCACACACGGGTACTCCCGCGTTCTTCCGGCATACCGGGTGCCTCCTCGGCGTCAGGAGATGGCGACCCAGAAGGCGTCGCCGTTCAGGATCCTATTGTCCTTGTACACCTTGAGCAGGTACTTGGATCCACCGGCGGTGCTGTTGTGCTTCTCGTTGATCATCCTGCGGCTGAAGACACCCGTCGCTCCGCCTTCCTTGGTCGAAGCGAAGGGGTACTCGTCGCAACTCTTGCCCGTCGGGCGGGGCAGACTGCTCGGGCAGGCCTTGCCACGATTCTTCTTAATCAGCGCCTTGTCAGTGGTGCGGTGCAGGGGCTTGCCCACGCCGGGCAGCCCCGGATGCCCCTTCAGCTTGCGCTGCGCGTCCCAGACATGCTGCGCCGCTTCCTTGACGTTCTTGTCGGTGCGGGACATCGCGAAGACAGGAACATACCCGGGGTGAACACACCCGCCTGCCTTGGTCGTGATCCCCTTGACAGAGTCACAGCGCACGGTGGCGGCCTGCGCGAGGCTGCCGGTGGCAGGTGACCCGACGGCCGCCTTCAGGGTGACGACGGGTGTTTCCTTGTGCTTGAGCGTCTTCGACCCGGGTGATTTCAGGGCGAACGGGAAGCTGGTTTCCTTCTTGACCGACAGCCCCTTGGCACCGGGAGCGGAGGTCACCGTGCACTTGGTCTTCGCGGACTTGCCGCAATTCAGCTTCAGGCTTGCGACCACGCCCCGCGCCGCCCCGCTGGCGCTGGTCGGGTAGAGACCGATGGTGTGCTTCCAGGTCCGTGAGTCCCTGGCCGCCAGCGACGTGCGCTGAGTGACCCGGATGTTCATCGTGCCCAGAAGCTTCCCGCTGGGCACCTCAATGATGTCGAACCGCAGGCTGCTCACCGAGCACGCCTTGTGCCGGTCATAGGTGAGGTAGCCCGCCCTGCAAGTCAGCCCGGCCGCCGCTGACATCGCGGTAGACGTGACGGCCGTTGTCCCGGTCGCCTGGGTACAGGTGACGGTGTGCTCGCCGCGCGCGGCGGCGGACTGAACGGCCTTGTGGCAATCGGCATTCAGTGCTTGGGCGGTTGGCTGCGCATGGGCGGGTGCTGTGCCGGTCATGAGGGCAGCTGTGATGCCTGCCGCGCCGATGCCCGCCGCGATCCGTTGACGTGTGATGCTCAATTGATTCCCCCTCCTGACGGCCCGGAACGCAGCAGGGCAGGGCTGGAGGTGTCAACTGGCTCCCCCGAGCGATGCGCTGTGCTGCGGCCAGGCACACGTACGACCGACGCAACAACCTTGGCTGCTGCAACGTGAGCAAACGTATAGACAGACCCCCTCCCCATCAAGCGAATTGCAAGTTTCCAGACAATAGGCTTATCGAGCCGACCGAAAGTCACCTGAGGAGCCAGGTCGCAATCGAACTCTAGAAGCACTATTGCAAAGTTGCTGGCGACTCGAACGGCATCGCGGGGTAGGCGGCGAAAGCCTGCTGACGCCGGGCGCCGTGGGCTGCAGAGCGCCGTGCGAGGAGGGCCCTTCCGTACCGCGCCTCGTGTGCCTGGTGCAGATCCACGCACAGGATCCGCCCACCATCCCCAGAGGGCGGAAGGCGGGCGCGGTCTACTTGGAGGCCGCCGCGCGTGGCGGGTACGGCCCCGCCGTACCGTCGGCCGGTGAACCTACTTGAACCAGTAGCGGACGCCGCCGTGGCCGCTGCACGTGCCGCGGAAGGTCTTCGAGTAGCTGGGGGTGCCGTCCTTGCATTCCGCGGTCGCGCCTGCCGGGTGGGGGCTGCCGGCCCTGCACACACCGGTGGTGTGCGGTGCGCATCCGGCGGTCGCCCCGGCACGGGCGGCCGGGACGAGGAACGCGGCGGCGACGGCGAGCACGGTGACCGCGACGCGGGCGATGCCGCCGCGGTCGGGTGCTGTGAAGGTGAGGGACACGGTGTGATGTCTTTCGGGGTCGATTCCCGCGCCCGCTGTCACATGGTCCGGGCCCGGGGACGGGTGGGCGCCGCGGGGGAAACGGGCCGGGGAGCGGGTTCCTGCGTCGCCTCCCCCGCGGCGGGTCAAGCGCGGGCGGGCGCGGCTGGGTCCGTCCGGCGCTTCGGCGGCGGTTCACCGTGGGCCAGGTGCCCGGTCGGTGCCGCCCGGTGTGCGGCCTGGTGGGGTCAGGTGGCGCAGGTGTCGAGCATCTCGGCCAGGGCAGCAGCCTCGGCGGGGTTGGCGGTGAGCTGGTAGGTGGCCTTCACGCTGATCCAGGCCCGGCTGTAGGTGCAGTGGTACGACTGCAGCGGCGGCTTCCAGCTCCCCGGATCCTTGTCGCCCTTCGACCGGTTGCTGGCGGCCGACACCGCGATCAGCTGCGAGTCGGTCAGGTCGTTGGCGAAGGCGCGGCGTTCGGGCGTCGACCACTCGGACGCCCCGGAACGCCAGGCTTCCTTCAACGGGACGACGTGGTCGATGTCGATACCAGAGGCGGACTCAATCGTGCGGCCGTCGTACTCCGAGTACCAGGTGCCGCTGGTGGCGCGGCACTGGTCGTCCTGGACGACGTCCTGGCCGTCGCGCTGGAGCACGACCTCGCGGGTCTCGCAGGTGCCGGACTGGGTGATCCAGTGCGGGAACTTCGCCCGGGAGTACCCGGGGACATCGTCTTCGTCGGCCACCACCAGGTCCGCGAGCAGCTCGCGGGCCTTGACCGCGTCCGGCGGTTCGGGGAGTTCACGCAGGGACGGGGCCTGGCCGGTGGAGGCTTGGGGGCCGGCGTCCGGGGTGGCGGTGGCGGGGGCGGCGGTCAGCGCGAGCCCAGCGAGAGCCGAGAGGGCTGTGAGGAGCGCGGTTCGGCGCAGATGACGAATCACGCTGATCATGCTCCGGCCCCTGATCAGCGCAGAATCGTTGCTGCCTGGCGGGTGTCACCCGCGTGGGTGGGAAGTCGTACCGGGTGCGTGCATGGCGGGCCGCGGGCGGTTCTGGTCCACCCGGCCCCCCTTGGTCCCTGCTCGTACACAAGGCCGCCCACGGCCCCGGCCGGCGTCTTCGTGATGCGATCACTCCCGCCCCGCACAAGGATCGGACTACGGGCGGTGGCCCGGCCGCGCGCTGCCCCCGGTCTCGATCGGAGGCAGCCTTCTCCTGGCGCGCCGGTCCGCTTCCCGGCCATGCCCGTCAGGGGGGCCTGGAGGTGCGTATGCCGCGGCCCTTGTGGACCGGTGCCATTTCGTTTGGCCTGGTCACGATCCCGATCAAGGTCGTCAGCGCGACCGAGGACCGCTCGGTCCGCTTCCACCAGGTCCATCTGGAGGACATGGGCCGGGTCCGCACCCGCAAGGTCTGCTCGATCGACGACGAGGTCGTGCCGCAGGAAGAGATCGGCAAGGGCTACGAGCTCACCAAGGACGACATCGTCGCGGTCACCGACGAAGAGCTCGACGAGATGCCGCTGCCCACCGCGAAAGCGATCGAGATCGTCGCGTTCGTCGACGCCGACAGCATCGATCCGATCCGGATCAGCGACAGCTACTACCTCGCGATCGACGGGCAGGTCGCGGCCAAGCCCTATATCCTGCTCCGCAAGGCGCTGGAGCGGTCCGACAAGGTCGCCGTCGCGAAATTCGCGTGGCACAACCGCGAAAGGCTGGGTCTGCTCCGGGTGCGTGAGGACGCGATCGTGCTGCACGCGATGCGGTGGCCCGACGAGATCCGCAGCCCCGAGTCCCTCAGGCCGAAGGACGTCGACCTGGACGATGAGGAGATCGAGCGGGCCGTCCAGCTCACCGACACCATGGCCATCGACGACATCACCGGTTTCCGGGACGAGTACCGCGACGCCCTGGAGGAACTGATCGAGGCGAAGGCCGAGGGCACCGAGCTCCCGGAGCCGGTCGAGGGCGAGGAGCAGGAGACCGGGAAGGTCGTCGACCTGATGGCCGCCCTGAACGCCTCCGTCAAGGCGGCCAAGGAGAGCCGCGGCGAGCACAGCGGCCAGGACGCCACCGTCCACACGATGCAGCCACGCAAAAAGACCCCGGCCAAGAAGAAAGCCGCCACGGCCAGGAAGACCACCACGAAGACCACAGCCGGGAAGCGCACGGCGAAGAAGACCACAACGAAGAAGACTGCTGCCGGGAAGAAGCGCAGCGCGTCCTGAACGGACGCCCGGGCGGGATGGTGATGGTGGGTCTGCCGCGGATCGCTCCGATGCTCGCGACACCAGGCGGCCTGCCGCCCGCGGTCACCGAGGAGCGGTGGGCGTTCGAGGTGAAGCAGGACGGGCAGCGGGCCATGGTCTACCTGCCGGGCGACGGGACGGTGCTCCTGCGGTCCCGGTCCGGGGCGGACATCACCGCCGTCTACCCGGAACTCGCAGCACTCGGGTCCGTGCTCGGCCGGCCCGCGGTCCTGGACGGCGAGATCGTCGCACTCGACGACGAAGGGCGCAGTAACTTCGAGCGGCTGCAGTCCCGCATGGGCCTGGCCTCTGCGGCGAAGGCCGCCCGGATGGCTGAGGTCGTGCCCGTCCACCTCGTTCTGTTTGATGCCGTGTACCTGGACGGCCACGACCTGACCGGGCTGCCATACACCGAACGCCGCACCCTCCTGGAAGACCTGGGGCTGGACGGGAAGCACTGGTCGACGCCCGCAGCTGTCGTCGGACACGGCACACAGGCACTGGAGATGACCCGGACCGCGGGACTGGAGGGCGTCGTCGCAAAACGGCTCACCTCTGTGTACGAGCCAGGGGTCCGGTCCCGCTCGTGGATCAAGATCCGGCACATCCGGACCGTCGATGTGATCGTGGGCGGCTGGGTGCCCGGCCGCGGACGGCTCACCGGTCTCCCCGGAGCATTGCTGGTGGGCGAGACACACGAAGGCGGGCTGCGGTACGTGGGCAGCGTCGGCACCGGATGGAGCGACACCGAACGCACCACGCTCGCCGAACTGCTCCAGGTTGCTGCGATCGACGACTGCCCCTTCGACAACGCGCCGCACGTGGCCGGGGCTCGGTGGGTACTGCCACGCCTGGTCGGAGAAGTCCACTACGCCACCAGGACGAGAGCGGGCCTGCTGCGACACCCTTCCTGGCACCGGCTGCGCCCCGACCTCGCACCAGACGACATCACCTGACCCCGGCGCGTCCTCTACTGATTCCCAATGTGGTTGTCAAGGTCAGTTGATGACTCGTTGTGAGGGTGTCAGCCCAGTGGGACGGGGCTGGGTGGTGCGGTGATCTGAAAGGTTCGGCCGTCACGTATCAGGGCCCAAAGAACGTTCAGGCGGCGGCGCGCGAGGGCGATGACGGCCTGCTTGTGAGTCTTGCCTTCGGCTCTCTTGCGTTCGTAGAACGACTTGGAGACAGGGCAGCAGCGGGCGGCGACCATGGCTGACATGTAGAAGACCCGCAGCAGGCGCCGGCAGTAGCGTCGTGGTCGGCGCATGTTGCCGCTGATCCGTCCGGAATCCTTTGGGACAGGCGCCAAGCCCGCGACACCGGCGAGGCGGTCGGAGCTCCCGAAAACACTCATGTCGCCACCGGTGTGGGCGATAAACTCGGCGCCCAGGACGGGGCCAATTCCGGGCATGCTCAGGACGATTTCGGCGTGCGGGTGGTCGTGAAACCGGCCCTCGATCAGCAGATCGGCCTCTGCGATCTCCTCGTCGAGGGTCATCACCCCCCTCGCGAGCTTGGCCACCACCGTGGCGGCCAGCTTCTCTCCGGAGACGGCGGTGTGCTGGGCTTCGGCGGCCTGGACGGCGGTGGCCGCAACTAGCCGATAGTTGCGGACCTTGCGGTTCTTCAGCCAGACAGCAAGGCGGCTCTTGCCGATCCGGCGCAGGGCGGCCGGGGTCTGGTAGCCGGTCAGAAGCACCAGGGCCGCCTTCGATGTGCTGTAGTCGAAGGCCCGTTCCAGGGCGGGGAAGTACTCCAGCATCTGGGCTCGCAGTCGGTTGATCGCCCTTGTGCGGTCGGCCGCCAGGTCGAGTCGGCGCGATGTGAGGATGCGCAGGTCCACGGCTATGTCGTCGCCGCGGTGCATCGTCTGCAGATCGCGGCGCATGCGGGCCTGGTCTGCGATGACGAAGGCGTCCTTCGCGTCGGTCTTCCCGTCGCCCCGATAGGAGCCGGAGGCGTGATGGACGGTGCGGCCGGGGATGTAGAGGACCTTCTGCCCGTTGTCGGTCAGCAGGGCGATCATCAGGGCGGCGCCGCCGGCGTTGAGGTCGATCGCCCAGGTCACAGCCTCGCCCTCGCTCAGCGCGAGGACATCGGCGATCAGTTCGAGCAACGCAGCCTCGTCATTGGCGACTCGCCGTGACAGCTTGCGCTTGCCGTCGGTGTCGATCACCGTGCAGTGGTGCTCGGCCTTGCCCGCGTCTGTTCCGGCCCACAGTTCGGGCACGGTCACCTCCGAGATCGTTCCTCTACTTGTCCCAGCAGACGACCTCGCCAGCGTGTCCTTACCAAGCGATCTTGTCGCGCGTATCCCAATCAGTGGCCGAGTCGTCGCGGGGCACCGGGCGGCCAATCAGTAGAAGCCACATGTGCGGCATGAGGTTGACAGCCACACCCAGTGTCCCTGGGCCTCCCGATCCTACGAGTGACCGGAATCGACCCATCAACAACGTAAGGAGGTTGCAGTCCCGTCTGCGGGTTACAGATCTGGCACGGCTCGATGTCCGGCTCCGCCAAGGCGATCAACGCCTCCTCACGGTCGAGGAACCCGCCTTCGACCAGATACAAGGCGCGCAGTCCCCGCGGTGTACCAGAGCCGCCGACGATGACCGCTGCGGTTGGATCTTCCACCGCAGCGCGGCATGCGCCTGCTCCCGACGGCGCTGCTCCTGTTGCTCTTTGATTTCCAGTTCCCGGATCCGCCCCTTGACCTGGCGGAGCTGCCACTCCAGCCACTGTTCCAGTGTCCGGTTCTTGCCCAGGTCGGATATGCCGCCGGGCATGGCTACGCCTCGGCCGGCTCGTGGGCGTGCTTCAACGCCATGCGTGCCGCGACCACGGGAACCCTCAACACCCGGACCAGGCAGGCCACTTGGCTCGAAAAACCAGCGGCCCGCCACCCGCTACGACGTGGGCAAGACCGTGAAACGACCCGAGAGCATCACCGAACGAAACCGACTCAGACCATAAAGAGCAAGCTGAGAACCGATCCGGGTTCCGGACGGTCTTCCCGGCCCGTGAATGATCTTGCTCGGGCAAAGGACCGTTTATGAGAAACACCGCCCGAGACGGTCATCTTGCACAGCGAAGGCGGAAGTCCCCGACGCGCGGATCGGGGACTTCACCAAAAGCCGCCGGAGGGATCCTGTTGCGGCCCCGGGGTGCCGGTGCCGTTTACGCGGCGGAGGTGAGTTCGGCGCGGCCGAACAACAGCGCGTGGCCGGTGGGGAGCTGGTGGAGGATGCGGGTGATGAGGTCAGGGTCGGCGTGGGCGGCGACGGCCGCGAAGACGGAGCCGGTGTCCCAGCGGGTGGCGGCCAGGGATGCGCCGGAGCGGGCGGCGAGGTCCTTGACGAAGGCCCAGCCGGTCAGCGGCTGGGTGTCGGGGATCTGTGCGGTCAGGACACGTGCGGCTTCCAGGGGCAGGCAGGCGGCAAGGTCGACGCGTTCGTCGCCGGTCAGTTGGCGTCCCAGCCCCGCGAGAACCAGGCGGACGGCTTCCTCGGCTCTCTCGCGGGTGGGGTAGGCGCCTTCGTGGCGGACCTTCTCCAGCATCTGCTCATACGCCGTCGAGTACGGCTGCTGGTGCTCAGCCGGTACGCGCACGTCGGTGATCACTGCAGTGCATGCCTTTCGTAGAGCGGTGCGGGTGTGTGGCACCGAGGTAGGGGTCAGGTGGGCTGGGGGCGGCCGAAGAGGAGGTCGTAGCCGGCGGGGAGCTGGAGCAGGATCTGCCCCAGCAGGTCCTCGCCGGCCGTGTCGGCGACCGTGGACAGCACGGCGCTGACGTCCCAGGTCGCGGTCTGCTCGGTGGCGCCCTCGATCCAGGCCGCGGTCGCCCGCAAGAACCGCTCCGGGGGCAGCGGTTCGGCGCTCTGCAGCGGGTTGAGCAGGATCAGGGCGAATTCCTCCGGGAGACGTGCCGCGAGCTGGGCGCGAACCTCGCCGACCAGATGCGCGCCGAGCAGGGCGAGCACCACACGGGCCGCGCGCTCGGCTTCCTCCACAGTGCCGTACTCGCCGCGCTCCTTCACGTGGTCGAGGAACGCTTCGCGTCGCAGGGTCATCTCGGCCGTCACCCCTTCTTGTCCTTCGGACTGCCCACGGGGTGCGGAGGGCGGGTGAGGGGGAGATCAGATGCCCGTCCTCCGCACCTGTCCGGTGTCAGCCGGAGATCTCCTTGTGGCCGGATCCGACGCCGATGGAGATCTTGCGGGGCTTGGCGCGCTCCGCGATCGGGATGCGCAGGGTCAGCACGCCCGCGTCGTAGTCGGCCTTGATGTGCTCGGTGTCGAGGGTGTCGGCGAGCACGATCTGGCGGGAAAACACGCCCAGCGGCCGCTCGGACAGCTCCATCTGCACGTCGTCTGTCTTCGCCACCGGCCTGCGCTCGGCCTTGACGGTGAGCATGTTCCGCTCGACGTCGATGTCGATCGCGTCCGCGCTCACACCAGGCAGGTCGAAGGCCACCACGTACTCGTCGCCCTCGCGGTAGGCGTCCATCGGCATCACCGACGGCTTCGACCAGGTACCCGGCCCCATCAGCTGCTGAGCAATCCGGTCCAGCTCACGGAAGGGGTCAGTGCGCATCAACATCGTGAAACACCTCCAGCAGGTTCGGGCAGTTGCTGCCAATGCGCTGCACTGACACCGTTGTAACATGTCATCCAATGGATGACAAACATGAAGTCGTCCATTGGATGACAACGAGGAGGAGGTGCCGTGACCGCAGCCGACCAGCCGTCCACGCCCAGCACCGGCGCCCACAACCCGGCGACATTCCTCGCCGCCGCGGCCGCCCTGAAAGCCATAGAAGACGCCCTGCACACCGCCCGGCACGAGACCCCCGACACCACCGGCTCTCCCGCTCCCGGACCGGAGGCGGCCCTGGCCTCCCTGATGCTGCTCCGGCAGGTCCGCGAGCAGCTCGCCGGATGGGAAACCGGGCTGATCGAAACGGCCCGCGACGCGGGAGCCAGCTGGGCCGACCTCGCCCAACCCCTGGGCGTCGCCAGCCGCCAGGCCGCCGAGCGCCGATACCTGCGCGGCCGCCCCGGCCCAGTCGGCACCACCGGCGAACAACGCGTCCAGGCCACCCGCGAACGCCGCGCCGCCGACCGCACCGCCGCCGCCTGGGCCCGCCACAACGTGGCCGACCTGCGCCGCCTCGCCGGCCAGATCACCGCCCTCACCGACCTTCCGCCCGCCGCCCGCCGTCCGCTCGGCGCGCTCCACGCGGCCCTCGCCCACGACGACCCCGCCGACCTCATCGCTCCCCTGACCGCCACCCGCCCGTACCTGGCCGCCGCCCACCTCGACCTCACTGCCCGGCTCGACACCCTCACACCTCCCTGACCCCGCCCCGCGCACCGCAACAGCAGCCCGGTCACGTCCGCCCCTGGGAAAACGAGGGGAGACCTGGAGACCGACGCGGCCAGCCTGTTCGCGCCCGCGCCCGCCAGGCCGCCACCAGCTTCCCCGACACGTCCCCGAACAGCTCCGGCGGTAGCTGAAGCCCGCGCACCCGTTGGAGCTTGTTCACCTCCGCCAGCAGGCTGTCCAGCCCCAGCGCATCCGGGTCCGCCTTCAGCTCGGTGAAGAACGTGCCCCCGGCGCCCGCGCTATCCGCGTCCGTGCCGGCGTCCTCGGCGATCAGGTCGTCCAGCCGGGACCGGGTCGCCGCCGACAGCCGGCCCACGGTGGCCGCGCAGAACCGTTCCTCGAAGGTGCTGACCGCCTTGCCCACCAGCCGGGCGATCTGCCCCGGGGCTGGCGGCTCCAGCCGGTCGTTGCGGCAGCGGGCCACCACCGCCTCCGCGAGCCGGTCCCGGTTCAGCTCCACCCCGCACAGCTCGACCTCCAGCCACTCGGCGAGCTGGGCCTGGTCCTCCTCGGTGCACTCACGGAAGCCGAACACGCCCCGGATCTCCATTCGGTGCCGCTTGATCGCCCGCCCCGACCAGTCGTACGCGGCCCACTCCTCGGCGGGCACCCTCACCTGCTGAGCGACGTACGACACCGCCGGTACCGGGATATCCCCGGCGTCCTCCGGGAACCGGGCCTCCACCTCGAAGAACTTCAGCAACAGCGCGAACCCCAACCGGTTCGCCCCCGACTTGTTCCGCAGCCGCTCCTGATCCTCCTCCAGCAGCGTCCAGACCTCGATCCTCCGGCTCCCACTCCTGCCGCACCACAGGCTCCTTCCGGTCGTCATGACCGGACCAACCTCGCCGAGCACGGCCCTCGAAGACCCCAGAAGATCGAAAACGGTGACAAGCGCACCCTGATCCGCTACAGAGAGCTACTTGTCACTCCGCCGTAGCTTCGGGAGAACAGGGCCTAGAGTCAATACCGGTGACTTTGTTGGTGGTGGGTCGTTGGGTGTGGTGTGCCAAGGCCTGGACAGGTGAAGTCGTCGGGTGAGCGGTTGTCGGACCGGATCGCTCTGGGTGTGCTGACGCGGGTGTTTCCGCCCGAGTTGGTGGATGAGGTGGTTGTTGGGTGTGGGCGTCTGGAACAGCGGTCGCGGCTGTTGCCGGCCCGGGTGGTGGTCTATTTCGTGCTCGCGATGTGTCTGTTCTCCGGGCAGGGCTATGAGGAGGTGGCCCGACTGCTGACGCAGGGGCTGGAGCGGGTGCGGCGGTGGGAGAAACCGTGGCAGGTGCCCACGACAGCGGCGATCGGCCGGGCCCGCCGGCGATTGGGGCCGGAGCCGTTGAAGGTGCTGTTCGCGCGAGTGTGCCGGCCGGTGGCCGCCCCGGACACTGCTGGTGCCTGGTATCGGCAGTGGCGTCTGGTTGCGGTGGACGGCACGGTCTTCGATGTGCCGGACACCGGGGCGAACAGCGATTTCTTCGGCCGGCCCGGCTCGGGCCGGGGACAGCAGCGCAGTGCCTACCCGCAGGTGAGGGTCGCTGCGCTGGTGGAGTGCGGGACACACGCGGTGTTCGCCGCGGCGACCGGCCCGCTGTCGGTTCATGAACAGCAGTTGATTCCCGGCCTGCTGGGCCGGCTCGAGCCGGGAATGCTGCTGATGGCCGACCGCGGCATCACCGGCTTCGAGCTGTGGCGGGCCGCCTCGGACACGGGCGCGGACCTGTTGTGGCGCGTCCGGAAGAACATCGTGCTCCCGGTCCTCGAAGCCTTCGACGACGGCTCCTACCTGTCCGAGATCGTTGCGGCAGGCGACCGCAAGCACCGGGACCCGGTCCGGGTCCGCGTCATCGAGTACACCCTCGGCCGCGAGGACGACGACACGGTCTACCGGCTGATCACGACCATCTGTAACCCGCAGGAGGCCCCTGCGGCCGACCTGGCGGGCCTCTACCATCAACGCTGGGAGATCGAGAACACCCTGGACGAGATCAAGACCCATCAGGGCGGACACCGCCTCGTCCTCCGCTCCCAGTACCCCGATGGCGTCGAGCAGGAAATCTACGGTTTCCTTCTTGTCCACCACGCACTCCGGGACGTCATGCACCACACCGCTCACCAGGCCGGCCTCGACCCCGACAGACTGTCCTTCACCCGCACCCTTCGCATCGCTCGCCGCCACGTCACCGACCAGGCGGCACTTTCCCCCCTCACGACTCAGTCGAGCCCTGACCCACACCATCCGTGAGCTGCTGGAACGACTCCTGCCACCCCGCAGGCAACGCTCCAACCCCCGTGTCATCAAACGCAAGATGGCCAACTGGCACCTCAAACACACCCACCACCGCAACCCACCCCGACCACCCGCAGCAGCAATCACACTCATCCCGCCCACCAAACCCGCCAGCAGACGCCAGAAGAGCACCTAAATCACCGGTATTGGGCCTAGAGTCCCGTGTCCTGTCGCACTCAAGTAAACGTATTCTCACTCGATCTCATTCGAGTTGGCAGATTCTTGCCGACCAGGTACCGAGCGACGGACCCGTACGACGCCCTTGTCCAGGTCAACACCAAGTGGCGTCCCCTCTCCGACCCGGACGTTCTTACGGAACCTCTCCTGCTCCATCGCCTGCTTCACCGCCTGCGCGGTTGGAGAGAACCCCTCTACCAGCGCGGAAGTACGCCCCTTTGTCTTGCGGTAGTAGATCCACCCACGGCGCTCTGCCCACAGCAAAGCACGATCCACCAAAATCAGGCAGACGCCGGCGGCGACGCCGACTGTCACCACGATCACAGCGCTTCTCATACTGCTGAAACGTAGCAACCCTCTGCCGAGTTACTCCAGCAGCCGCTACGGCGACCGGGCGGGCCGGCGCTGTCGTCAACGCAACCCGGCGCAGCGCGGCACCCCCTATGTGTGGGGCGGCGGCAGCACCACGGGCCCCACCAAAGGCGGTTACGACTGCTCGGGCCTGATGCTCTACGCCTTCTACCAGGGCGCCCGGATCGCTCTCCCCCGCACCTCCCAGCAGATGCGGCGCTCCGGCGCCCGAGTCCCCCGCTCGCAGATCCGGCCCGGCGACCTCATCGTCATCAACAACGACGGGAACTGGGGACACGTCGGCCTCTATGCCGGCAACAACACCATGATCCACGCACCCCGGCCCGGAAAGACCGTCGAGACCACTTCGACGTCGGGGTACTGGAGCGGTACGACTGGGACGTACGCCGAGTGCTCTGACGCCGTGTAGGTTCCGAATAGAGATGTCGGTGTCCGGCCATCCTGTCGTCGGCATGTCGGCTGCTGGGACAAACCCGCAGGTCGACCGTTGTCCCGTCGCACTCCAGCTGACAGGTTCTCAATGCTCTGCAGACCGACCTTGTGAATTCTCATTCGCCGCGGAGCCGGACCAGACGCCGAGGTCGCCTCCCGGCAGGGACACGAACCGCCATCCTCCAGGTCCTGTGATCTGCCACGCCTCGAACGCTGCATCGGCTGGACGCGTCAGATGCGTGCCATCCTCGAACACCATCCGGAGCGTGCCGGACTTGAAGGCGACCGCAGAGACGACCTTCGTCCCGAAGAGCGGAAGGATTGCGGCTACGTCCTGAGTCTCAGGCGCCAGAAGCACGCCTGGGGCGGCCCGGATGAGAGCCGAGCAGGCGTTTCGAGTACGACTTCCCAACCTTCATCGCCAGAGTGAGGCGGTAGTCGACAGTGATCCCAGCAACGCCCCACCCTCGGAGATCCAAGAGCCACCGGTCATCGTGTTCGACCGGCTCTGCTTCAGTGCTCATCACCTCAGCATGGTGCACGGCCCAGCCGAGGGCGATGGACGGTCATCACGGTTCCACCGAAGCCGCGTCTGTTGAGAATCCGGCGAGGTGTGTTCTCGATCCACTTGGCGAACCAGCAGCTCAGGGCAAGATCCGGAGACAGCTCCGATGCGACGGGACATCCCGCGGGTTCACGCAAACTGAAGGGCTCTTGGTGGGAACCCAAGGGTCCGTCGCCGTGCCTCACGGTGCTGGTTCCGCGAGTTTGACTCCAACTCACGACCACGCCGTTTCCTGGCTCTCTGGGCGCCCGAGAGCGGGTTAACCAAGAGGGTGGCCGTAACGCAACTTGTTGAGAGCGGCCCCGCCGGTCGTGTCCACCACGGCCGCGCCGTCGGGGCGCCAGCCGGCGGCCTCGTAGAAGCGCCGGGCTCGTTCGTTGTCTTCGAGTACCCACAAGACGGCCTGTGCGTAGCCAGCCTGTCCGAGAGTCGTCAATGCTGCCGCCATCAACTGCTTTCCGACCCCTGTGCCCCAGGCCTCGGGCATCGCGTAGAGCGTGCCGATTTCCGCGGTGACAGAGATGTCCTGAGACGGGCCGAAACTTGCGAATCCGATGATCCCGGCCTCGGTTTCGGCTACCAGTACCCCCGACGACGGCCACCGTGTTTCCGCGATCCGTGTCTTCCACTCGGACTCTTCGCGGCTTGGGTCCATGGCGTCGAGGTAGTGCTGGGGAACAAGACCGGCAAAGGCCGCCTGCCAGGAGCGCACGTAGACACCGGCGACCACTGACGCATCATCAGGCCATGCCTGTCGAATCTGCATGGCCGTCATTCTTCAAGTCCCGTCAGTCCGGGCCAAGTTCTTTTCCCGAGGGCGACGGTGAGTGCTCGGCTGTCTGTTCCAGCAGTGCCCGCGCCGAGTCCGCGTAGCGGATGGCGGTCTTCTCGTCGATGCCGAAGACCAGTGCGAGGTGGAGCGGGTCGGCGCCGTGGGTGAGGGCTTCTTCGAGCTGGCGGTCGACGCGGAGCCGTTCGAGGGTGGCGGTGAGGTTGCGGGTGGCCCGGGTGGTCCAGAGCTTGCCGGCCGGGCCGAGTTCAACGGCGGTCTTCTGGGTGATCAGCAGGTGGGGGTTGGCCGTGTTCGGCCAGCGGCTGCGGCGGTAATCGAGCCAGTCCAGGACAGCACGGCAGGTGAGGTCGTCGAGCGGGCGGACGTGGCCGTCGACGGTGATGCGCCGGTTGCCCAGGTCGACGTCGTCCAGCTGCATGGTGCGGATCATCTTCGGCCGTGCCGCGTGGACGGCGGCCAGGGCGACGATGAGCCGGATGTCTGGGGTGGTGGCGGTGGCGACGGCCTCGTCGATGTCCGCCTGGACGAGGGCCTGGAGGACGCCGCCGGCCTGTTGTCGGCGTACGGGCCAACGTGCACCGCCGCGTACGGTCGAACGTGCATAGCGTCTTGTATGGAGCAGCGACTTGTAAGCGACGTCGATGCTCCCGCGTCCTCTCGGTTGACGGACTGGCAGACATGGGAAGCCGGGGCGTCGCTCGTCATAATCGGTAGCTGACAGCAGCCCACCCTCGACGAGGCAGGCATCCGCGTCTGACGAGGAACATGGCTCCATCAAGTACAGACGCCAACGCTGCCAACGCCGGGTCGGCCCACAGGCAGGCGCCTGCGGACGAGGCTGCATTATGGTGAGCCGATCTTCGGACCCGTACGCATGGAGGCGCAGCAGTGACGACCGACGTGACGCCCGAACTGGCCGAGGCGATCCAGCGTGGCTACGACCAGCGCGACCGGGCGAACATGGCGCCGACGATCGCCTACTTCCAGGCACTGCTTGCCGAACACCCTGGTCACCCAGTCCTCGTATACGAGGTGGGTGGCGCCTACGACACGGCGGGCCAGGAGGAGACCGCTCGCGGCTACTACGAGCGGGCGCTCGCCCTTGGCCTCGACGGTGACGTGCTGCGCCGGTGCCTGTGCCAGTACGCCAGCACCCTGAGGTGGCTGGGCGAGCTGGACGAGTCGCTAGCGGTGCTCGACCGCGCCCGCAGGGAGTTCCCCGACTCGGACTCCGTACGCGTCTTCCGCGCGCTGACCCTCAACGACGCCCGGCAGCCGGACGAGGCGGTGGCCGAGTTGCTGACCGTCGTCACCGGGCACGCCGAGGTCACCGACCTCGGGCGGTGGGCATTCGGGCTGCGTGGCCTCGCCCAGTGGCTCGCCGACGGCCGGCCCGAATAGGAAGCAGTTGCCCCGCACCAGGCCGGCGCAGAAGGGCCTTGGCCGGTGGGCGTGTCCGCGACCGGCATGGACACGGCAGTGTCTGATGGGAGATCGGCTTTCTGCAGCGATGAGCGTGGTTGGGAGGGCGAAAGCTTCTTTCTCACTCTGAGTAATGGTCGCTCCGCACGACGACATGGCACACCCGAGGTGCCACACCGATCGTGAAAGTGGGCCGACCTGTGGTTTCACTGATGGGGCTGGCTTCGAGCCTGTGCACGCTCAGCCGTACGCGGCGGTGCACGTTGACCCGTACGCCGACACCTGTCGGGGGACAGGGATGCGGATCGTGGGGTTGCGGAAGATCTGGCCGTTCTTCTTCGCGTGCCGGAATAGCGACCGCAGTGCCACGATCCGGCTCTCGCGCTGTTTGCCGGTGACAGCGTCCCGGGCGGCGATGATGTCCTCCCGGGTGACCTCGCGCAGGTGGTCGTAGCGACTGGACCACTCCAGCAGCACCGGCTGGATCTCACCCAGGTAGGCCCATGTCGTATGCCGGGAGCGAGGCTCGGACCGCGGGCCACCGTCGAGGAGAGTACGAATCCAGGCTTCCTCGGGGCGGTGGATGCCCGGGGACATCCCGCCGAGCTTTCGCTCCAACCACCGGTCGACGGCGGGGGCCCGGTCGTCGGCGAACAGGCCGAAGCCCAGCGGCCAGTCCGACCCGGAACCTGTATTGCCTCAGACTGCACCGACGGCCTCCGAAATCGCCCTCGCAACCTGCCCCGGATCACCGGCACCTGAGGGATCGATACATCCCGCGCTTCCCGTGGGCCGGCGACTCGCCGAGGCCGGCCAGCGATGAACCCGGTGGTGGCATCGGCTTCGAGGTGAGGTCACCACCGGGCGGGAGCGGCCCCACACGAAGGGTAGACGGCCTGTCACCGACTCGGCCCCACCCAGCCGGAGCACATGACCGGGCGCGGCAGCAGGCTGCACAGGAATTCGGCAGCAACGCGGGCCCCTCGCGACTGCACCGGTGTCCGGGGAACACGTATGCATCAGCTCGCCGGGCGGTGAACCACTGCTGCTCGTACGGTCGGGCGTGAGTGCCCTGACAGGACGGTGCTCCCGGGACGGCCCTGCGGCCACTTCGCACGTTCCGCAGGGCCAACCCATCTTCCAGATGTGACCACCCGCCAGCCCGGCAGCCGACACCCGCAGCCCCTGAAGACGCGGGCCTCGGTGCTGGTCGACGTGATCAACGGGACGTGGCCATATCGCATCGCTGCCCGTACGCGCGAAGCTGCCCCGGGTGATAGCGGATCGAGACCGGTACGTTTTGGCTACTTGGGTGCCCTGCTCTGCAGATTTCGCAGGGCTGCGAGGACGGCATCCTCGTCCTTGTCGTAGGCAGGCACCCGAAGGTCCAGTTCATGCTCGGTGTCGCCCAGTGCGCGAAAGCCCTGCCGCAGCGCCCAATGGGCCGCCTCAGGTTCGTGTTCCGTCAGGTGCAGGCGAGCCAGACGCACAGACGCGTCGACCAATGCCTTCGTAATGGACGCCTTCATGTCCACCGCCCACTCGAACCGCCCTGGCGGGGTATCCGCGAAAGGTCGCCCACGGACCAGCTGCAGGGCCGCTCGCAGGTGACCAGCCGCGCCCTCACTGGAACCCTGACTGGCCAGGTGATGGTCCTGGAACTGCTTCCAGTCGCTGGTCACACGCTCGGAGAACCGGTATCCCCGGTTCTGCTCGACACGGGGAAACGCCTCAGCTCCAATCCAGGCCCTCAGTCGGGAGGATCGCGAGTTCCGCGTTTGCTTGCTCCCTTTCCCTTTGGGGTGGAGACCCTTTTCGAGGTCCTGCGGGCCGGCCCCGGGGTGAAGGTAGATCCAGCAGGCCAGTTCGGTCAGCGAGTTACGGAGGCGGCTCTCCCTTGTTCCCGGAGCGTTGGCGACTTGAACCGGGCCAAGCAGAAGAAGACAGACCGCGCTGTCGCTCGCCTCCCGTTCGTGGGGCTCGGGACTGCTCTCAGCAATTCGCCCGACCAGCGGCACGGACTCCGAGGCAGGGACGCTCTGGTGAGGAAAGTGGAGCTGCCCGGTCTGACGGAAGAGCTCCCCTTCCAGGGCGCCGAGAAGTGAGCCCCAGCCGCGTGCGAATTCCTGCTCAGCGTCCTGCGCACCGTTGAGGACCCATTCCGAGGGCGGCAGGTCAACGACCGGTTTCGTGGTGAGCGTGTCCAACACACAGAGCGGTCGCTCTCCAGCGCGCCAACTCATGGGGTGACGAAGCCGTGGTCAGCTGCCACCCCCGCTCGATCAGCGTCCGCAACGCGGTGACCCCTGATCCGTCGGCCCCTTCGGGAGCGAAACCACTCATCGTGCACACCTCCATGCAGTGACAACGACAAGGAAGCGGCCGGGGCACTCGCCCGTTCACCAGCCTGATCGGCTCACCGGAGGCGTCACCCCCCTTTACGGCGTCTCGGCCGAGTGGGGCTACGCGGCGAAGCCTATGTTGGTGACGTACTCGTACTGGCCCCACTGAGAACCGAGGTCGGGCAGGACGTCGGTCCACTCGTCTTCCAGGCCCTGGACGTCGCCCGCGGCCCAGGCCTCGACGATCCGGTCCCAGCGGCGGACGTTCATCGTGCGGTACTCCACCACCCGCTGCAGGGGCCTGGCCACCTGCGACTGATTCAGCGGGTGGATCTCCACCCTGGTCCCGCGCCCCTCACGGTTGAGACGGGCCAGGAGATGCCGGGCCACATTGCGACGGCGCACCGCCCGGTAGGCGGCGTCGATGCGTTCCAGGTTGGCCTTCGACGGCCGGCGCGTGCCCTCCAGCCAGGCCTGCAGTGTCCGGTCGGTCACCGTCAGGCCGGCGTCCTTGGCCGCGGCGAGGCTGTGGTCGGTCTTCGTCAGGTAGTGCAGGCGGGCCATCAGGCCGCGCTTCGCGGTGACCGGGGTGACGATGCCGCCCGCGAGGACGTCGAGCTGCCGGATGACGGCATCGCTTCCCTTGATGCCCCGGGCGCCGAACTTCCCGAAGTCGATGTTCCTCTCCGGCACTTCGCACCCTTCTCCATCGAACTCCGTTGCCTGAAACGATAGTTGAGATTCTACCTTATGCAGGCCTATCAGAGGTTATGTGATGCTTTCCTCCGGCGATCAACACCTTGCCCGGCAGCTGAAGCGCGCCCAGAACACCGCACGACTCCCTCCTCGATGGCGCAGCCCTTCCCTGCTGTCCTACCCCGGCCTGAGAAAGGGAGCTGAGATATGCGGAGCTCTACGGGACGGGGTACGGAGGTACCGGAGCCGAGCGGCCCCCCAGGGCCGGGCGGCGGCACCGGCCACAGGCACCGGCCACGCTTACGCGCTTTTGGTCGTCACGGTCGGTACAACCCGAGACGCAGCTCCGCTGATGCCGCCTACGGCCCGCAGTTGACTCATGGAGCCGCACGCGAAGCTACTTGGGCCCCGACGGTGCCCGGTGTGCGCCTTCCTGCGAGACATCAGATAGGGAAGAGCTTGCGTTTTCGCAGGTCACAGCGTTGCAGTGGGGATGCTTGTGACTCCCGAGAGGGGACATAAAGAGGCTCGAATGTCACTTCTGAGTAGGCATAACGTCTCCGAAAGGTCAGTAAGGCTGACTACTTGGCATGCGAGAGGTCAGGAATACTGACTTCTTTGCCCGCAGAAGGTCAGTCTTGCTGACTTTCCGCCACGGGGGTCCAGTCCGCGCACCACCCCCATACCTGCCCGGAGCGCGCAGGAGTTCGTGCAGGAGATGTGTCACCCCTGGGGGGACACAAGACGCGCCGGAGGTCAGAAATGCCGACCTTGAGGTCAGAAGTACTGACCTTCTGCTACGTTGCTGGACGCCCGGGATCTTGGAACTTTGGAGAGCTGCTCGTGTCCGAGTCACAGCGCCGGCGGCGCACCGCCAGTCCCGCGCAGAATCCGGGGCTGGCTCCGGACGATCCACTGCGTGCGTTCGGAGAACGGCTACGGAAGATCGAGGGCCTGGACGACTTGGCGCGGTCCTACCCGGGCCGGGAGATCACCGTCGGCCGTCAGCGGCAGCAGCTGGAGTTCTTCTCCGATCCCGAGCGCCCCAACGCCTTCGCGATGGTGGCGCTGGAGTTCTTCCTCGTGATCGCCCAGTACTACCGTGAGGCACTGCCGCTGCGGTTGATCCTGCTGCTGATCGCCGGGCAACGGGCCAGCGGGCGAATCCCGCTTACTCAGGACGACATGGCGCAGATCCTGGACGTCCCGCGCCAGAAGGTCAACGAGTCGCTGCGGGAGATCATGGGCCACGGCATCGTGATCAAACGCGGGCGCGGCGTGTACCAGTTCAACCCGCCGTACTCCTACGTTGCGGCCGAACTGGTGCGGCTGTCCGATGGCAGGACCGAGTATGTTCAGGTGGACCAGGCCGATGCTCTGGCGGAGCTCCGGGCCGCAGCACTGCCAGACCTTGTTCGGTTCCCGTCACTGCAGCACATGCGCGAGGCAATCGAAGAGTTCCGCAAGGAGCGCGCTCAGAAGCGCCGGGAACGGCGGGAGCGGTTCCGGGCAAGGACGAGTCAGAAGGAGGGCGAGCGGTGAGCAGGGGCATGTTGTTCACGCCGGTCAACGCGGAGGGCGTGGTCGCGGCCCTGGACCTGCCCGGGCCGGCCTATCGCGTTCTGTTCGCCCTGCGTTCCCGCAGCGAGCCCGGCGGCCGTGCCGAGATGGGCCAGAACCAGATCGCCGCCCTGCTCGGGCTCAGCCGCCCCAGCATCACCTCCGGCCTGCGCGAACTGATACTGGCCCGCCTCGTGACAAAGCAGCGCAACGGCGTCTACCGAATCAACGCGATGCTCGCCGCGTACGAGACACCGGCCGACGCCCGGGCCGCTATCGATGCCATGGACCCAGCCGACCGGCTGGACGACCCACACTTCGTCGCCCGCTACCACCAGGCCGTTCAGGATTACCGCGAGCAGCTCGCCCTCGAACGCCGCAAGAAGCTGCGCGTTGCTTGACCTCGCCCCGGACACGCACCAGGGCGCGGCGCCGTTTCTGTGTCGCTGACGGCACGGTTGTCCAAGCAGACTGGGCGAACTTGCCCAAGCAGTCTTGGACAACCTGGTGCACACCGTTCCCTCCAGGGACATCACAGCCCAGCGGTGCGTGACAAGGCAGTGGGAGGAGGGTGCGAGATCCTCTACCGAGAGGCCGCCGACCATAGCGATGCGAGCGCGGTTTTGGCTCTGGCCGTACGGTTTGAACCCTGAGGGTACGACCACTGTGCCCTGGCGCTGATCCACGCGTCCAAACAGGAAACGTGAAACGTCAGACCGGTACTGCCGCTCCGGACGGGACACCAAGCTGGGTGTGAACAGGCGCGGCTACAGGTGGGTCAGGGGTTCGCGGGCGGGGCTGGCGAGTTGGGCGTAGAAGTCGGTGCGGTCCTGGGCCTGGAGGACCTGGGCGCACACGGTCAGCAGGCCGGTGCGTGCCTCGGGCCGGTTCAGGACGGGGGCCAGCTGGGTCCGGATGCGGGTGGCCGCTTCGGGGGACAGCAGCGCGTACCGACCGGCGCCGAGCCCCGATTCCACGCCTGCTCGCCCATCAGCACGGAGAGCCGTCGTGCGCACGCCCTCATCGTGCACACCACGCCGCGCGTGGACTTCACCTACGAGAGCTCGGCGGGTCCGGATTGCCGTCGAGTGCCTCCTGTTGTGCGTCGGGATGGTTGTCCAGGAGGAACTTTTGAGCGTCCGCAAAGGCACGCTCGTATAGGGCAAGTGCCCGCTCTGGGTTGTTTGCCTCCTCGTATACACCAGCAAGTGTGAATCTCAACTGAGTCCCGGCCGGGTGGTCGACGGGAAGGAACTGCTCCACATCCGCCAGGTTCTGCTCGTAGAGAAGGATCGCCTCCTCCAGGTTGCCTGCAGCGTGGTGCGCGTCAGCCAGGTCTTTCCGCGAGACCAGCGTGTGGCTGTGGCCTGCGCGAAGAACTCGCTCCCGGCCTGTCAGAGCTTGTTTGTAGTGGTGGATCACCTTCTCCAGATCACCTTTGGAGCGGTACACGTCAGCCAGGCTGCTGTGCAAAGTCAGAGTGAGAGGGTGGTCGATGGGAAGGGCCTGTTCCGCATCCCTCAGGCCCTGCTCGCAGTAGAGGATCGCCTTTTCCGGGTCACCTGCAGCGTGGAACGCGCAGGCGAGGTTGTGCCGCGAAGTGAGCGTGTCGATGTGGGCGTTGGAAAGCACCCGCTCCTGGGTTTGCAGAATCTGCTCGTAGAGTGGGATCGCCTTCTCCAGGTCGCCTTCATCGTGGTAGCAACAGGCGAGGTTGTGCCGGGAGGCCAGCGTGTGCTGGTGGTCGACAGGGAGCACCCGCTGCCGCGCCTCCAGCGTTGACTTGTAGAGGGGGATCGCCTTCTCCAGGTCACCTGCAGCGTGGAACGCGCAGGCGAGGTTGTGCCGCGAGGTCAGGATGTGGGGGTGGTCAGCAGGAAAGATGCGTTCCCTGGCTGCCAGGGCCCGTTGACGGTATGCAGTGGAAGGGGCGATAAGACCTTGTTCCGCAAGGAAGAGTGCAGTCTGATTGAGTACGACCGCGGTGCGCTCAGTATCGGTGCCCGGCGGGGCGTGGTCGACGATGGCGTCGATGTGAGGAACGAGCTCCCGCCAGGCGGGCCAGGAAGTCGGGTCGTCCCCGTTGTCCAAACCTCTTGAGACCAGGCCAGTGGTGGCGTCGCTGAGGGCTCGGCTGATGTCGCGGGGCTGGCGGTGGGGATCATTGGAATCGGGAGTGCGGGCGACGGCCTGGACAAGCCGGTGCACGGTCACCGTGTCCGGGGCTGCGGTGATCATGCTGTAGGCGGCAAGACGCCGCACGGCGTCATGCACGGCGGGCTGCTCTCCCAGGGATTCGAGCAGAATGCGGGGAACGCGGTCGGGGGCGTACCAGGCCAGCGTGCGTAGGAGATGGCCTGCGAGAGGTGTGTCGGCGAGGCGCTCAAGGGTGATGTGCCAGATCCGGGCGATGGTCTGATCAACAGCGCGGCCTTCTTCCCCTCGGCGGTACATGTCCGCCGGGAGGTCGGCAAGCAGGTCCAGATAGGCGCGTGGGGTGAGGCCGGCTTCTGTGATGTAGGCACCAGCCTGTTCGATGGCCAGTGGCAAATGCCCTAGTTCATCGCAGAGTTCTTGCACGCCGTCCGCATCCGGACCCCCTTCGCCATGGGGTCGGGTTCCGGTGGCGAGCAGGCTGTGGGATTCGGTGGGGGCGAGTACGTCGAGGCGCATGGGCGTTGTCATGCCACGCCAGCCGCTGGAGCGCCGGGTGGTGATGAGGAACCGGCCGCCAGAAGCGCGGGCCAGCAGCGGGGCGATGTCAGCGGGATCCTTGACGTTGTCCAGTACCAGCAGCCAGTCTCGGTGGCTGGCGAGCCACTGCAAGGCGAACTCGGCCAGCACCTCTGCGGTCGGAGCAGCCACCAGGGCTGGCTGGAGAGCGGTGGCGAGGTCTACCAGACCCTGCCGGATGTTTGTGGGGCTGTCAGCGGTGATCCAACGAACGGGAATACAGCCGTGGGGGCGGGTGGCAGCCCAGTGCGCAGCCAAGGTGCTCTTGCCGACGCCGCCCAATCCGAACACGACTTGCGCCGCGCTGGTGGTGCTGAATGCCGAGTCGAGTTGTTCCTGTTCAGCGGCACGCCCGACGAAGTGGTCTGTTCGGAAGGGGAGGTTATCCAGGCCTGCGGGAGCGTCCGTCTCAGCAGCCGCGCGTAAGACGTCCGGAGACAGGGCCGCAGGAGATGACTTCGACTTACTGCTGGCGGTCGGCTGTGGCTGGGCTTGGGCGGACTTCCACCAGTCTTCCCACGTTTTCTCGTGCAGCAGTCCTGGGGTCAGGTTCCGATCATCTGGACGAACATCCAGAGCCCGTGCACGTTCGATCAGCACCCGGACCAGCAACCTCGCCGTTTCCCACCGCGGCAGGTGATCGCCAAGCTCCCATGAACTGATCCCCTTATCGGTGAGAGTCACTGGCTTGCCGGGGGAGACGGGCCGTGCCGACCTGGCCTTGTCGTTCGCCTTTCTCGCGGCCGTTTTCTGATCCAGCCCCGACACGGTTCGCAGCTCCTTCAGCCTGTCCCCGAACCGCTTGCGTGGCCCTTCAACTCTCTGCGTCCCAGCCATGTGCCTCCCCCGTTTCTCTGGTCCGGATCCGGACCGGATAACTCACCGTAGCCCGCCCACCAGCACGGATTCCCTTGTTCCAGCCAATCCGGAGTGGCCCGGCCGTATCCAGCTCGCGGATCCTCATCGTGCCAGGCACCCGGCCTGGCCTTAACTTCCGGAGGAAGTGATGGAGCTGACGACCATTCCAGTCGTGATCGGCGGAATCGTGATCATCTTCGGCGCTGCCGCCCGTGTCCCGAAGGCGGTGGCGGAACTCATTCAGGCCTGCATCCCTGTGGTGCACGCACTCAGTGAGCTGAGGGTAGCGATCAAGCGCAACACCCAGAAGGTGAGCCGCGCAGAGGCCGAGAACGCACCTGAGCTGGAGAGGGGGGCACCGGACGAAGCGCGGGTAGATGGCGTGCATAGCCCCACTGCTCGGCAATGACGATTTGCCTAACACCGTTGTATCGAAGAGAGATGCCTCGAGCGACACCCTTGGGGGCGGGATCCCCCGCCCCCAAGGGGCCCTTCACCCGAATCTCACCTTCGCATGCCCTAGTCAGGGCCTTGTCGGCTTGTGGTCCTGCCACAGCTCGACGTCGATCCGTTCCACGCGGCGGCTGCGGGCGGTGAAGCAGGAAGCCGTCCCACTGGGCGGCAGGGCCTCGGTGATGTCGCGGATCAGGGCGTCACCGGTCGAGCCCGATGCGACGGTGAACCTGAAGAGTGTGGGCCGACCCCGCGCTGCACGGGCAGCTCGACCACACCGGCCCCGCCGCCTGGCCGGGCCTGGCCACCGCGCCGGGCCCCATCCCGCCACCCCGGCACGGCACGCCGGGCGGGCGGCAGCACTTGGTCGGCGACCTCTCCCCCGAGGACTGCGACGACCACCTCGCCCGCCGCCTGGTCAAGGACGGCCGGCCCCTCATCGGCCGCGAGACCCGGGCTTCACCGCCCGCTCCCACGGCCTGCCCCTCCACCTCGACCTGGCCGCCTCCCGCTACCTGGAGATCCGCCGCCTCCGCGAGCCGCAGCCCGCCGACTTCGACCACACCTTCCCCGCGCTCCTGGCCCGCGCCCTGTCCGACCTCACCGCCGACGAACGGCACGTCCTGCGCTCGGTGTCCCTGCTGGACGCCTTCGACCTCGACCTCGCCACCCGCGCCGCGGGCCTCACCCACCAGGCACCCGCCCGGCGCCTGACGGAGCGGCCCATCGTCACGTCGGACGCGAGATGGATCTTTGTGGTCAGTCCTCCGCGGGAGCGGCCGATTGGCATGGTCATGCGGCTCGCCGGCCGGGGCCCCTTTCTGCGGGCCCTGGTAGCGTGCTGGTGAGCGCGTTCATACGCCGATCTTCCCCGGCCGCGCGCCCCGCAATGGGCCGAACGACGAAATCCAGCAGCCCACACCTTCTTCGACAGGCCTCGGGCCAGACGGCAACCGTCTGACATGCCGGACGCTGGTTGAGGCAGCTCAGCCAGACGATGGCTGGTCTGGTCGGCTACTGGGGCGGCGGGTTCTCCGGTTGGGCCCGTTGGGTCTGACGGGCCCAACCGGGTGTGAACAGGCGCGGTTACAGGTGGGCCAGAAGTTCGCGGGCGGGGCCGACGAGCTCGGTGTAGAAGTCGGCGCGGTCCTGGGCCTGGAGGACCTGGGCGCACACAGTCAGCAGGCCGGTGCGTGCCTCGGGCCGGTTCAGGACGGGGGCCAGCTGGGTCCGGACGCGGTTGGCCGCCTCGGGGGACAGCAGCGCGTAGACGTACAGGGTGGCGGCGTCGTAGCCGTACGGGGCGCGGCCCCACCCTTCCCAGTCCAGGATGTGCGGGCCGCGGGTGATGTTGCCGTAGTGGAGGTCGCCGTGGGCGGTGGTCCAGGTGACGGCGTCGATCTGGTGTCCGGTGTACTCGGGGATGACGCGGCGCAGGTACTCCTCCCGTACGGCCTCTCGGCCGGTGGGCGGCGGGACGTCGGCGAGCGTCTCCAGGGCGGCCGTCATCTCCTTCCACCACGTCTCGGGCAGGTCGGGGTCGTCGTCGAGGACGGGCCGCGGGGAGACGATCGGGTCCGGGGCGAAGGAGTAGAGCTCGGCCCGGTAGGCGTGCGTGTCGGTGGTCCAGTCCCGGATCCGGAAGAGGTCGGGGCGCGGCACGGAGGCCGGGAGGGTGCGGGAGGCGGAGGGGCCGTCCCACAGGGTGCCGCCCTCGGTTCCGGCCTCGGCGCTGACCACGCGGAGCCAGTGCGGTCCGGCGGCTGCCGACAGGGTCCGGCCCTGGTACCCCCACACCCGGCTGCTGGTGGCTCGCAGGCCGAACTGGTCGGCGGCGTGCCGCTGAGCGGCCAGCATCCGGTCGGCGGTGGCGGGTGCGGGGGTGTCGAACATGCTGGTCCTACCTCGGGTGGGAGACGGTGGCCGCGTCCTTGGATACCAGCTCGGTGGCGAGGCCCGCGACCTGTTCGACGGTGAGGGCGGAGTGTTCGGCGAGTTCGCCGAAGGTGAGGCGGGCGCCGGACACCAGGGCCTCCAGCGCGGGCCGGACGCAGGGGTGGAACTCCCATTCGTGTCCGGCGGCGCGCAGCACCACAGCTCCGTCGGCGTCCTCGATCGCGGCCCGGGCGGTCGTGAGGGCCAGGACCAGGGTGGGTTCGGCGGGGACGTCGCCGATGTGCGGCAGGGACGGGGCCGGGCGCCCGGGATCGCGGGCGTCCAGGGAGGCGGTGAACTCAGAGACGATGTGGGGGTGGAGGGCCTCGGACACCTCCTTGCGCAGTTGCTCGGCGTAGGCGGTGCGCTCGGCGGGGCCGGCCACGGTCGGGACGCCGGCCCGCAGGGTGGGTGAGTGGAGGAGCTGTCCGGCCAGCCAGACCAGGAGGTGGTGTCCGGTGGCCGGGGTCAGGCCGCATGTCAGGTGCAGGGACCTGCCCTCGGTGGCGGCCACCGCGTGCCACCAGCCCCGCGGCAGGTAGAGCATGTCCCCGGCCTGCAGGACCACTTCGGCGACCGGCAGCCCTTCGGGCTTGGCGGGGGCCTCGACGTCCAGGCGCAGCGGGTCCGTGCGGGTCGCCCCGTACAGGTTCCACCGCTTGGATCCTTCGAGCTGCACGACCACGACGTCGTGGTCGTCCCAGTGGATGCCGAAGGCTTCGGTGGGGTGCCAGGACGCGTACAGGTTGGCCTGGACGTCGGTGCGGAAGTGCCGCTCCAGCGCCTCGGCCAGGTCCTGGACGCCGGGGTGGAGCTTGTCGACGGCGTCCAGGACCAGGGAGGCGCCGGCGGCGATCTGCCGGTGCAGGCCCGAGGGTTCGACCCGGTGGCGGACTTCGGAGCGCTTGGTGACCGAGGTGTGCAGGTACTTGTACGGCGGGACCTGCTCCCCGTCGTTGAACAGGCGCAGGCGCGGGGCGTCCAGGCGGTGGCGGGCCACCAGGTCGTTCAGGTCGTCCCACGTGAACAGGCCGCGCAGCCCTGCGGCGGTCTGTGACCAGTGCTTGAAGGAGCGGCCGAAGGCCTCGGCGAGGAAGTCCTCGCCGAGGCTACGGACCGCCGCGTCGATCGCGGTGGTCATGGTCGGCGATCAGTCGTTGCCGTCGCCCTTGCCGGTGCCCCCGCCGTCGCCGTCGGGGGTCCGGGGTGCGGCTCCCTTGATGGAGCGGCTGGAGAGGATCAGACCGTTCATGACGTACTCCTTCTCTCGTGTCGGATGGAGCGCTGGACGGCGCCCGCCGCCCCCAGGCACGGCGGGCGCCCAGTACGGGACCGGCCGGAGGGGGAGCCCCTGGAGGCTGTTCCGGCCGGTTCCGTTCGACCATTGAAGGTCCGGGGAAGACCACAGGGGAGGGCCGGATCGGGGTGCCGATTCCCCCTGCGGGGTGCCGCGTCGGGGGGCCAGGATGGTCTTTTGACACCCGGACAGGGAGGCCCGGCATGGTGAGCCCGGACGGAATCGGCGAACTGCTCCGCACCATCAGGGAGCGGGCGGACCGGACCCGAGAACAACAGGCCAAGCTCATGACCGACGCCGGCCTCATGTGCACGGTCGAGAACATCAAGCGGTGGGAGACCGAACGCCGCTTACCAACCCCGGTCTGGCGCACGGCGATCCGCGCCGTCTACGGCCTGACCGACGAGCAGCTGGACCAGGCCCTGGACATCACCCGAAAGCACCGCCGGCAGCACAGGAAGGAGAGCGACGACATGAAGCGACGCAATCTGTTCACCCTCGCGGCGGCCACGGGGTTCGCCGTGCTGCCCGGGATCGCGCAGGCCCGGGAGGGCATCGACACCGGCCTGGACGCCGACGGCGCCGGGGACCTCGCCTACCTGGAGGGCGCCTTCGAGCGTCACCGCGGCGGCTACAACGGGCGCGCCCCCGAGGCGGTCCTGGGCGAGATGCGCGAGGACCTGGCACTGCTGGCCGCCGTCCTGCGCAGGCCTCACCCGGCGCGGGACCGCACCGATCTGGCGCGCACGGCGGCGGGGATCTCCGGCCTGGTGGCGATCGTCCAGCACGACCGGGGCGACCAGGCCGACGCGCACCGCTGGTTCACCACCGCGGCGAAGGCCGCCCGCGAATCGGGGGACCGTCGGATGACGGCCTGGGTCCTGGGCCGCCATGCCATGGTCGGCCTGAACTACGGCGCCCCCGGCCAGGCCGCCCGCATCGCCGCCCAGGCCCGCCGGGAGGCCGGCACCCACCCCTCCGGCGCGGCCGCACTGGCAGCCGCCGTCAACGCCCGCGCCCTGGCCGCCATCGGCGACCTCCCCGGCGCCCGCCGGGCGGTGAACGACGTCCGCACCCTGGCCGAACAGTTGGACGGCCCCGAATCCGCCGACACCTGGTTCGGGTACCCGGCCCAGAAACACCACGTCCACCTCTCCCAGGCATACACGCTGCTCGGCGACACCCGCGCCGCCTACCAGGCACAGGACGACGCCCTGGCCCTGACGACCTCACCGTCGGTCATGACCCGCGCCCTGATCTCCATGGACACCGCCGCCTGCCAGCGGGTCGACGGGGACCCGGGCGCGGCCGCCGAGATGGCCGCCGCCGTCTACGACCGGCTACCAGCGGCGTACCGGAGCGGCCTGGTGCACTCCCGCGCCCAGCTGCTCCACCGACACCTGGCCGGTGCCCCGCGCCGACTGCTCGGTGACGCTCTCGCCCACGGCTCCCCTCACAGCCCAATCCGTTACTAAGAGCGTTCCGGGGAGAGCCAGGGGCTCGAACAGCGGGCCCATGACGCTTCAGACCGACCGGGCGTACAACGCCTCTACGTAGAGAAACGCGTGGGTTCGCTGGCAGATGGTGGAGGTCGGCCTGCCACGAACAGGCTCGCCCCCACCGGCTCTGTGCAGCCTTGCCTGCCCTCACCGTCGAATCCGCAGTGTCTCAACGGGTGAAGAACTCCTGCAGCATGTCGTCGAGGTTGTCCAGCGTGTCTTCCTGGCTGCTGATGTTGAGGGTGTTCAGCATGTGGATGCATGAGGCGGCGTACCTGCCGAGGTCGACGACGAGGTCGTAGTACTTCTCTTCGTCTTCGTGGAATTTGGTCACCATGAAGTCGGCAACCTGCGTCATTCCCGGCGGTCCGGTCAGCAGTGTCTTAAGCATCCCGACCACAGGACTCAGCGGGCCGTTGCCGGTCTGGGCGACCGATTGCTCAAGCTGAGCTATCACCTCTTCTGCCTCCAGCTGACGTTCCTGCGCGAGCCACGACGTCAGACCGGCCGCCGCCACGCCCGTGCCGATGGCGAGTTGGTTGACGTGGTCGAGTCCGCCTGTCTTCAAGTCGGCGTCTGCAGCCCGGATGACCACCTGGCACGCGGGGTCGTCTCCACGTGACCGCGCAGGCGGCACGGGGGGATTCAGGGAGGCCCGCATCAGTTCCATCACTGGTTCGTGTAACGAGGTCATGACGTCATCTTCTCCGTTGGCTGACCGCTCTCGACGGCTGTTTGCCGAACTCATCGAGCGTGCGGGGAGATTGGTGAGGTCGCCGTGCACAGGCTTCACCGCATCTGATGAAGGCGTTGTTCGGAGCCATCGGCGGGCGAAGGGGGCCGGCCGTGACGGCAGCTGCTGCCGGCTGTTCGCCCTCCTTCACTCGAAGTCGACGTTCCAGCAGGCCGAACGAACCCTTGGGACCGGGCCGGTTCCGTCGCCTTCGCCGGGTGGCGACGGTGCGGTCTTCGGCGTAGTCGACCGGGCCCTCTCCCGATAGTTCTGCTGAATCACTGAAAACCAGAGTTGATGCAAGCTGCTTACACTGCTTAAGATCGAAGCTGAAATAAGCGAAAGATTCCTAGAGTCACCACCGGCGGGAGATCGCATGGCCACGCTCAGCATCCACTTCGACCCCGCGGTCATCGCCACTCTCACGAGCGCGAGCGGGGACGACACCATCCACGTCACCCTGTCTCTCGGTGGCGGATCCGCGGCTGCGCCGGCCACGCCTGTCATCCCGCATGGGCCGCTCGCCGGGCTGATGCAGGCCGGGCTGCTGGCACCGGACACTGTCCTCTCTTTCCATCAGCGCCGCGCCAACCGGTCGGGCCGCGCTGTCGTGACGGCCGAGGGGCAGCTCATTGTCGACGGCCACTCCTCGCCCTTCCTCTCCCCGTCGAAGGCAGCAGAAGCCGTCACCGGGAACGTCATCAACGGCTGGACACTGTGGCAGACGCCCGACGGATCCACCCTGGACCAGCTGCGCCAGAAGCTGGATGCCGAGTAAGCAGTACCGATCTATCCGGCCCGCGGGGTGAAGTTGCCCGCGGGCCGGATAGCGCACCAGATCCAGCACGTGCTCTCGAATCGCGGCCAGGAGACATCAGTGAAGGAGTACGGCGAGCTGCTCGCCGAGGTGATCTTGCCCAGGCTGACGGCGGGCGCGGTGACGCAGGAGCGCCCGGTTGTGGTGTTCGTGGCCGGGCAGGCCGGCAGCGGCAAGACGCTGGTGATGGACCTGGTGCACGCCGCCCTTGAGCGGCGCGGCGGTGCAGTACGGGTGGACCGGGACACGTACAAGGCCGTCCATCCGCACTATCCAGGTTTCCTGGCCGCGGACGTCCGTACGGCCGGGGTGCGGGTACGGCCGGAGACCTACCGCTGGCAGGCCGAGGTCGAAACCCGTGCCCGCGCGGGCCGGTATGACGTGGTGGTGGAGGAGGCGTTGGCGGACCCAGCCGCGTGGAGGGCTTCGGCGGTCGCTTACCGTCAGGCCGGGTACAGGGTCGAGTTCGTGGCCCTGGCCGTGCCGGAGTCCGTCAGCCAGCTCGGTGTCCTGGACCGCTACCTGCGGCTCGCCGAGGAAGGCCGGGCCCGGTACGTGTCGTGGAACAACCACGACGTGTGCGCGGCGGCGCTGCCCGCGGTCCTGACGGACATCGAGGCCGGGCACATGGTCGACCGGGTGGCTGTCGTGCGACGCGCCGCCGAGGTGCTCTATGCCAACGAACTCACCTCCGACGGGCGATGGCACCGACCCGCCGAAGCGGCCGGGGCGCTGCTCGCCGAGCGGTCGCGCCGGTGGAGCCCAGCGGAGACCGGTGCCTTTCGCCGACGGCTCGCCGACGCCCACCGGCGTGCACACGATCCGCGGCTGCCCGAGGACTGGTCTCTGGCGGTGCGGCGTGACGCCGAACGTGCCGCCCCCTGGCCGAACCGCTGCGGCGCACAGCCCAGGCCAGGCAGGCGGCGCCCGGGACGGACTACCACCGGCTCTCCGCCGAGGAACACCGCTGGATCTTCGACGAGCTGATCGTGCCGGACCTGCTGGCACGCATCACGCCGCAGGAGCAGCCCATCGTCGTCTATGTCATGGGCCAGCCCGGCGCGGGCAAGACCGGATGACACCCATGCTGCGGCGCACCTTGCGGGGGCGGCCGGTGCGGATCAGCGGCGACGACTTCAAGGCCGCTCACCCCGGCTACCTGCAACTGCTGGAGGAAGAGCCGCGCACGGCCGGTGAGCGGATCCGTGCGGACTACCGGGCCTGGCAGGCCATGGCCGAGCAGTACGTACGCGAACGGCGCAGCGACGCGGTCGTCGAGACGGCACCTGCCAGTGCTGCCGCGTTCGTCAACGGCGCGATGCTGTACCGGCGGGCGGGGTACCGGGTCGAGGTCGTCGTCCTGGCCGTGCGCGCGGCCGACTCCCTGCAGGGAACCGCCGACCGCTATGCACAGGTCAGCAGCTACGGCGCTGCCGCGCGGTTCACCACCACGGGCGGGCACGACACACATTTCGCGGCTCTGCCCGACGCGGTCGCCGCTGCCGAGTACTCCTGTGTGGCCGACGCGGTCACGGTGCTGCGGCGGGATGCCACCGTCGTCTACCGCAACGAACGCGCCTCCCACGGGCACTGGGCACGCCCGGCCGGCGCCGCCGCTGCCCTGCTCATCGAGCAGTCCCGCCCCTACACCACTGTTGAGGCCGCACGGTTCTGGGCCACGCACCGTCGGCTGCGACGGGCGATGCCGCACTACCGCGATGCGCTGGCCTGCATCGCCCAGCGCGCACAGCCGCTGATGCCTCCGCACCTGCAGCCGCACCGGCTGTCCGGGTCCGCTGCCGTGGCCGCCCTGCCCGCCCCCCTATGAAGACTTGAGGTCTTTCAGCAGGGCCGCGTAGAGGGCGGCGAGGCGTGCCGTCTCCTGGGCATCGGCGTCCTCCAGCCGGTCACGGTCCTCGACACACGCCCGCCGCCGGGCGGCCAGCTCGCCGAGGACTTCCGGGCCCGCGCCAGCCCGGCGCTCGGCCAGCATGCGATAGCTGTACCAAGCGATCACCTTCTCCACCAGCTCCCCGGCGGTCCCTGGACCGGTGGCGCCGTCCTGCCCTTCCGGCGACGGCTCTCCAGCCCCGTTCGGGGCGGACTGCGGGTCAGGGGCTGCGGGGTCGTGCATGAAAGCCGCCAAGGAAGAGCCGGGCAAGGAGGGCTCATTCTCGGCGGAACGGAGCACCCCGGGCAAGGCGCCCCGACACCGCTGAACAGGACCCGAAACGGCAGGGAACCAGCCGTGTCGTCCCGGTCCGGGCCCGGGCGCGTCTGCGGGCCTGCCGTCGGGGGCCTGTACGGGCATAGGCTTGAGTGACTGATGATCTTTCGGCGGGGGGACCAAGTGACCGACCTGCGTGCGTTGTTCAGTTCGAACGACCCCATCGACGCAAGCGAGGCGTTCACCAATCGCCAGGGCCAGTGGGAGCTCGTCGCCACCGCGCTCGCCGAACATCTGCGGCATGTCACCGCCCCCGGCTTCGACCCCGCGGACCTCGAGGCTCCGCGCACCCATCTGATCGTCTTCCACGGCGTGGGCGGCGTCGGCAAGTCCACGCTCATACGCAAACTCGAAGCCGCGCTCGGCGGTACCCGGCCGGCACAGTGGGGCGAACCGGTCTGGGCCGGGCACAGGATCCTGCCCGTCCGGATCGACCTGGCCCGCTCCGCCGGCACCACCTTCGAGGACATCGTCCTGACCATCCGGGCCGCCATCGCCACGACCGTCGCCCGGCCTCTGCCCGCCTTCGACATCGCACTGCGCCGCTACTGGGAGACCCAGCACCCCGGTGACCCGCTCGACGCCTACCTCGAACGCGGCGGCCTGGTCAGCCGGTTCGGCAAAGCACTGCCGCAGCAGACACAGGCCGCCCTCAGCGACGTCGCCCAGGCCCTGCTGCTGCCCGGCACCGTCGGCTCGGTCGTCGGGGAAGTCACCGGCGCCCTGGCCGGCGCGCTGCGCGAGCGCCGCCAGACCGTACGGGCCCTGGCCGGCTGCGCGCGGCTCGGCCCGCTGCTGGAGACCGAACCCGGCCTGGAAACGCTGTCCTTCTACCCCCACCTGCTGGCGTGGGAGCTGGGCCGTCTGCCCGACGGCAAGAAGATCACGCCGGTGATCCTGCTGGACACCTTCGAGGACACCGCCGACCGTCACCGCGACCTCGAACGCCTCCTGCAGCGCCTGGTGTGGCTGATGCCGAACTGCTTCTTCGTCATCAGCGGCCGGTCCCGGCTGCAGTGGGCCGACCCCGCGCTGCACGGTCAGCTCGACCACACCGGACCCACAGCCTGGCCGGGGCTGGCCACCGTGCCGGGCCCGGTCCCGCCACCCCGGCACAGCGCACCGGGCGGGCGGCAGCACCTGATCGGCGACCTCTCCCCCGAGGACTGCGACGATCACCTCGCCCGCCGCCTGGTCAAGGACGGCCGCCCCCTCATCAGCCCCGAGATCCGAGCCGTGATCACCGCCCGCTCCCACGGCCTGCCCCTCCACCTCGACCTGGCCGCCTCCCGCTTCCTGGAGATCCGCCGCACCCGCGAGCCGCAGCCCGCCGACTTCGACCACACCTTCCCCGCACTCCTGGCCCGCGCCCTGTCCGACCTCACCGCCGACGAACGGCACGTCCTGCGCTCGGTGTCCCTGCTGGACGCCTTCGACCTCGACCTCGCCACCCGCGCCGCGGGCCTCACCCACCAGGCACCCGCCCGGCGCCTGACAGAGCGACCCATCGTCACGGAAAACCCCTACGCCCTGTGGCCCCACCACCTGCACGGCGCGATCCGCTCCGCCCTCACCGAAGCCGACGACCACACCGACGACCACTGGACACCCGCGGACTGGCACCAGGCCGCCACCCGCGCCCTGGCCGCCCTCGGCGACCAATGGGCCACGACCACCGCCCTCACCCCCAGCCGCATCCTCCTCGTCGCCTGCCTGCGCCAGGGCCTGCGCCTGGCCCGCGACCACCGCCTGACCGACCTGGGCTGGCTCACCGAAGCCGCCTTCGTCTACACCGACGACTCCGTCTGGGAACCCCTCACCCCACCCACCGTCCCCCCGGCCGGCGCCGGGCTGCCGGACCCGGCACTGGACACGCCGGCCGATGCCCTGGCCGAGCTCCTCACCGCGATCACCCGCCGCCAGCACGAACACCGCGAGCGCACCGCCGACCGTCTCACCGCCGTCCTGGACGCCGGCCTGCTGCCCGCCGAGCTGACGGAAATGGCCCTGTACTACCGGGCCAAGGCGTACAAGGACCTCAGCCGGAACGACGCCGCCCGCACTGGCATGCAGCAGGTCGCCGACGCCGGCGGCCGCCTCGCCCTCAAGGCCCGCCGCGGTCTGGCCAACCTGGCCCGCCTCGCCGGCGACTTCCCCACCGCCCTGGCCGCCGTCCCCGCCCTGGGCTGGAAAGGCCGCCACCACCGCGTCCTCGGCGACATCCACTGGTCCCACGCCGACACCGCCCAAGCCGTCAACGCCTTCGAAGCCGGCCGCACCGAAGCCGAGCAGCACAGTGCCGTCGGCGAGCGCGCCATGACCCAGGTCCGCCTCGCCCTCGCCCTCTCCTTCGCCGACCCCGCCCGCGCCGGCGACGAGCTCGCTCTCGCCCACCAGCTCCTGAACGGCCTCGACCAGCGCTCCAACACCCTCCTCGCCCAGGTCGTCGCCCTGATCAAAGACGCCGGAACCCACGGCATCACCGGCCGCGCCCAGGACCTGCACACCGACATCGAGGCCGCCGGGCTTCCCTTTCTCCACCGCTTCGTGGAGCTCGCCCTCGCCTTCCACCACGCCGTCCGTGGCGAGGACCAGGCCCTGACCGCCACCATCGACCGCCTGCGCGCGCTCACCGCCACCGGCGACTTCGCCTACTTCACCGACATCGCCCACTTCATGGCCGGTCTCCCCCTGCCCAGCCCCTCCCCCACGCACTGGCTGGACGGGCAGACGCGCACCCGGCAACGGTGGCGGGCCCTGGTCACCGCCCGCCGTGAGCAGCAGGCCAGCCGATGACACCCTGCGACGTCCACCGTCAGACGCCTCGGCCACCCCGGCAGGTCAGGCGGTCCACAGCGGCAACCGCGGGCATCGGCTCGCACCCACCAACATCCACCACACTTGCGGCGAGGACCGTGACAGGAAGAGGAAGAAGCAGCCGTGGCCCGCAGTCTTGATGACGACTACCGCCACCGCACGGCGGCGGTCGACGAAGAGTCCGGCAACGAGCTCACTCACGCGCAGCTCCGCCGGCTGGTGAAGGAGCAGGAGCAGGAACTCGCCCGGCGCCGGCTGCTCGACCGCGCTTTCGGCGCCACCGTGCTGACAGCCGCGTGCTGCCTCGTCGTTGCCCTGTGCGTGACGGTGCTGAACTGGGAAGACCCGGACCGGTATGCCAGGCAGGACATCGTGTGCGGAGCGCTGTTCGCCCTGTCCGTCGGGGTGATCCTGGCGATACACAAGGCCCGCTCCGGGTTGACGAGCCGCCATGAGCTGGAGCTCATGCTCGAGCAGAACGGGGAGGTACTCCGTTGGGCCAACGCCAAGTCCCAGCCGACCCTCGCTGAACGGCGCAAGCTCTACCGTGAAGACGTCTCCGGCATGATCGAGCACTATCAAGCCGAGAGCAGGAAGTACCGCCGTGTCCACAACACCCTGCAGTCCATGGTCATGATCGGGTCGGCATTGACAACCATGGTGGCGGCCTTCGACGTAGCTAAGGAGCTGACCCCGCAGAGCGTCACCATTGTCGTCATCAGCTTCGCCATCACACTGGCCACGGCCTTCACCGGGTACTACAAGTACCGCGAGCGCAGCTACTTCCTTCAGCAGACAGCAGACTCCATCGAGGAAGAAGCCAACGCCCTCGCCCTCGGTGTGGGCGAATACCACGAGTACGGCAGTGATCAGGAAGACCAGGCACTCGCCCGCTTCACCCACCGGGTCGAGAGCCTGCGCAATGAACAGCGGCGCCGCCAGCAGCAACTCGACCAGCCCGCCGACCAGGACACACCCGCAGGCCAGCAGCAGGCCTGATCCGGGGACCGCGCATCATCGGCAACCGGACCGCGGTACGCAGTCAGCTGGCCTCGGGATCCCTGCCGGCCAGCAATCAAAGCTCTCGACCTGCAGACGCATCGCGGTATCGACGACGGCGCCAGCCACGCACGTGCCGTGTCACCGGACCGAAGGACGACGGACCGTCCCGACCGGAGACACAGGGGCGGCCCTGCTACCGGAAAGGGGAGGGCCGGCGTGCAGGACGGCTTCCCGGTGACCGGATCGCTGCACGGCGTCCCATGGCAACGACTCACTCCCGCCGGTTTCGCACCGCAAGTACCGCCCCCGCGAGCCCCGCCACGCCCCCACCGATCACGGGCACGATCTGCGCCGACACCTTGTGGTCCACGGCGTAGAACCCCAGCCAGACGAAGGCCACTCCGAACCCCACCACGATCACGTGCGCAAGCAGCCGGAAGCCGTACCCCACCCACTGGTCAAGGCGCTCCCGGTGCAGCTGGCGCTCCACGAGTTCCCGCCGCCAAGCGAGGTGGCCCGGGTCGATCTCCTGCCACTTCCGCGCCTCGTCGGCCTCGGGGAAGGACGGCATCACCCAGGCGGGTGTGCTGGCGGGCGGTGTGTCCTGGTCAGACATCGGTCGTCCCCCTGTTCGTACCTGGGCCCGGCGACGCGGACGCCACCCGTCGGTCGACCGTCAACAGCGCCTCGTCCACGGCTCGTTCGGCGGCCGCGCGGCGCCGGTCCCATTCCTCGATGGTCCACCGTGCCGGCGGCGCGAGCGAGCTTGCGTACCACCGCCACGCAGGCATCAGCCCCCGAGCGCGCCGCCGTGTCAGCGCCGCGCGCACCTGTACGCCGAGCACAGAGAGCCCGAGGGCGAACAACGCCCACGGCCACAGGGAGACAAAAAGGCCCGACACATAGCCCGCTGCAACATGAGCCCGCCCCGCCCCCCAGACCAACGCCACCGTGAGCATCGAGAGGAGCAATAGCAGCGAACTCGCGAGGACGGTCGCGTTCCTGCGCGGCACCGGCTTGGGCATCGGGGGCATGACCAGCAGCCCGGGCCGCTTCTGCATTTCCAACGGCGGCAGCATCAGCGCCTGCGCGGACCAAAGCTCCTGCCGCACTTCCTCAGCCTCGACCAGGAGCACTTGCCGCGCCTGGGCCGCCGATGGTCGTTGCTCGGGGTCCTTGTCCAGCAGCCTCTTGATGAGCCACTCGAGCACACCGACGCCGCCGAGGGCCGGCGGCTCCTCGCGCTCCACCGCCGCCAGGGTCCTCCAGACGTCGCCCCGCTGGAACGGCGGACGCCCCGTGACAAGCTCATGGAGCGTCACCCCCAACGAGAACAGGTCATTGCTCGGCTCCTGAGGGGCACCACGGAGTCGCTCAGGAGCGACGTAGCCTGCGGCGCCGATGCTCAACCATTCGTGCTCGGTGGTGTCAGGGTCGTCGTCCCGCGCCATGACCGCGATGCCCGGCAACAGTTTCCATCCCACTTCGTCCATAAGGATGTTGGCGGGTCGCACTCCCCCGTGAACGACCCCGGCCTCGTGCAGCGCCGCCAGCGCATCAAGCAGCGCCTTCGCGACCTCTCTCACCTGCCGGCCGGACATCTGGCCGTTCTCGGCCAGGTACTCGGCGAGCGACGGGCCGGAGACGAGCGGCATGACATACCACAGCACTCCGTCCGCTTCCACGAAGTCGTGCACGGTGACGAGGTTCGGATGGTGCACCAAGGCGGCCAAACGCGCGAACCTCATTGCCTCCCGGTGTGACGACGTCACCGCTTTGACCGCCACCCGGCGGTCCAGTACCTCGTCGTACGCCTCCCATACACCCCCGAAACCGCCGTGCCCCAGCTGGTTCCCGACCCGATACCGACCGCCAAGCACTTGTCCTGGAGGCCCCATTCCCTGCTCCATGCCTCTCCCGTACCCACCGGCTCACAGCAGAAAGCGCCTCAGCCGCAGACCAGATGCGCCGAGGGTCGTCCCGGCCGAACAAGTGCAGCCAGTTTCCCCCAGTTGATCCGCTGGCCATATATTCCGCTCGTGTACTTCTGCTACGCCGATGACTCCGGGGCCGATCAAGGCCGCACCCTGACCGGCCTTCTCGTTCCGGAAGAGGGGTGGAACGACCTGCTCCACCACTGGCTTGAGGGACGACGCAAGCTGGAAGAAGAATGGGGCGTCCCCAAGAACGCGGAGCTGCATGCCAACCAGCTGGTGAAGGGACGCGGCCGGCCCTGCGCGACCGAGGAACAGAACAAGCGTTTCAGGAGCCGTTCCGCACGTATTGCTGCTCACGACCTCATGCTCAAGCAGCTCGCCCGTTGCGAAAGTCTTCGGGTTCTCACCGTGGCCGGCCGCACCACCCAGGTGGCAGAGGTGTACCAGTCCTTCGTGAACCACCTCGAAGCGTGGGCCCTCGACCAGGACACCCGCGTCATGATCATGTTCGATGGTTTGTCCGGCCCCCTCGACGCTGACGCTCTGGCCCCGGAGGACGCCCGGGCCGCATGGGAACAGGCCATTCGCAACGCCAAGCCCTATCGCGACACCCACCGCGGGCTTCCGCTGGCCTCCCGCCGGGTGCTGGAAGACCCTGTCATGCAGGACAGCAAGTACAGCCAGTTCATTCAGGCCGCTGACCTGGTCGGATATGCGGCCTTCCATCACCTGGCGCTGAAGCAGCCCGAGGTCTGGCCGAAGATAGCTCCGGTGGGCCTCATGTCGAAGGCCTACAAGCGCCTGTCCCATCACTGGCTGCCTGGTCATGGAACCGACGGCATCGTCTGGGCCGACAGCGACACAAGGCCCTAGAACGCAGAAACCCCCGGCGAAAACCGGGGGCCCACGAGAGCAAGATCCCCTGAGCGTCCTCAATCGGACACATGGGACCTTGCGAGATTCAAGAATGCCAGGAACAGCCCGCGAAAGCAACAGATGAAACCAGCGGGACATCCGAAAGCACCGAAGAAATAGCAGGTCAGAGCGCTGCGGAATGTCAGCCGGGAAGCAACTCCTTCACAGTCTCCCAGCTACCTGGCCCACAGTCTGAACCCCTTCCCGCGTGGAGCTGCTGGCTCTGGCCGCCTGCAGGGCCGCGCGGGAGCGGACCCGACCGGATGGAATGCTGGCGCAGTGGGCCGTAGCGGCCTCAGCTGCCCTTGGCGAGGGCGTCGGCGAGCTGGTCGTGGGTCATGCCGGAGCGTCCTTTGACGCCGGCCTTGGTGGCCTTCTCGTACAGCTCGGCCTTGGTCAGCGACCGTAGCGACTCAACGTCCGAGGCACTGGTGCGTTTCTTCGCGGCAGGCTTCTTCCCGCGCCCGGTCTTCCCGGAGGTGTCGGCCTTCTCTCCGGTGTCCTTCGGGCTGCGGGCCTGCTCGACGCTGCCGGCCACCCGAATGGACGACGGAGCAGTACGAAGCACACCTCAAGGACCGCGAGCAGGCTCAGCAACTGGTGTTCGACTGGGCCCAGAAGTACGGGCTGAAGAAAGGCAAGAACCGCTGTTGCCCGAAGTGGCTGACGCGAGACCGTAACTCCACCTGTGCTGGCACCAAGGACCCCTGCGCTCTCTACGACGCCAGCAGTCCAGACCGCGCGTGGCTGGACCACGTAACCACCTGGACCTTTGACAAGCTGCCTGCAGTCATTACCGCTGCCCCGTACAGCATCGACCAGGACGACCGTGACCGGCTCGCCTGGTGGACGACGGAAGACCCGCGCCTCGGCGTGGCCTACGGAGGGCCCGGATGGTACGGGCACAGCACGAAGCAGATCGTCCTGTGGCGCACAGACCTGATCGAAATCGTCGGGCCTGCATAACTCTCACTACTGACCAGCCGGCCCCGCCGGGTTCGACGAGGCGACCGGGACGATATCCGAGTTGTCAGTCGGTCGGCTCGGCGGCTGCTGCCCACAGGCCCGGCTCGGGAACAGCCTCGGCAGGCGACTTCATCGACGGCCTGCGGCCTTATGAACGACGCGGCTACCGGGCCCGGCCCCCGCGTTTGGGATCAGACAGCACACCTGAATCGCCTTCCGACTCAGCACACCGCACCAATCGACTCAGTAGAGGTGCCTGGGCGTCCGCGCATCCTGCATGTGCCCCTTTGACGCCGCCTCAAGTAGCTCCGCTGCCTCCCGCCCGATCGTTCCCGGGTCGGGCGGGCCCGGGGGCCGACGCCCCGATCCGAAGAAGTCAGACCCTGCGGTCCCAGCGGCAGAATCGTGCGGAACTCACCCCCTGCAGAAGCGGCCGCGACACCTGCGGCAAGTAGCGGTTTGAGCCGTCGACAGGGGCCGCCGAGTCAGGCTGCGCCAGCTGCGGGAACAGCCTCCAGCCGAGTGGTCGACTTGAGTTCCATCCGCCGATTCACCAGGTCCTCGCCGGTGAACGACTTCCAGTACGGGTGGGTAACGACGGCTACGGACAGGGTCAGGCACTCCTGACGGAGCCCGCTGATGGTCGCCTTCTGCTCGTCCGTCCAGCCAGGCGACGGTGGCCGGCCACCCGTGGCCTCACCAGTATGTGAATGCTCCTTCCCCGGCCATCCCTCGTGCGGCTCCACGGACCAGGGCAGCGTGCGCCCGAACGCGGTGAGCTCTGCCGTGGCCTGGTGCAGACGAACCTGCGCAGCGCGGAGATCATCGGGGAACGTTGTCTCAGCCATACCAGAATGATATGTGTGTTCGATTTCTGGTTTGGGGAGGCGCTGCTGAGGAATCGAAACCTCCACCGTCATCGTGAGCTCAACGCCAGCGATACCCCGGCGCGGCAGCGGCGCGCTCGGAACCCAGGTCTTCTCCCCGAACCGGCACCCTCTGTCGGCCTCCCTGCCTGAGAAATGCAGCTCCTGACTCACCTCCGGTTGCTGCTCCTCGGCCGGAGGCTGCTCTTTGCGGTAGTCGGCCCAGATGTCCCGGTCCTCCACGGGAACCCACATATGGCTTCCGGCCCGGCGATCCTTACGCCCCGGAACGAAAAGGGGCACAACGCTCCCGGTGGCAGCACCGATGAGGGTACGGCCGACAGTGACACCCAGCCGGTCCCCCCGGTAGCCGGTCCAACCAGTTGCTTCACCGTCCAGACGACGGGGGGTGTCCCATTGCAGGTGACGCTTACCGCACCCGGTCTTCACCACGCCCGCCGGGCATGGCCGCTCGGCAGCAGCTGTGCAATGCCAGTCGGCGAGAACACGGTACCCACCGAAAAGCGGAAGATCAGCAGCCCGGGCGATCTCCTGCCAGGAGGCGTCACGGATCAGCATCCAGTTGGCCCTGTCAACAAGATGGAAGGTGTCGTCATGAGTGATCCAGTTGGCGACAAGACCCGCATCACTGTGCGCCCCGGACCGGCGCAGAACAGAACCGGGGCTGGCATTGTAGAACTGAGCCTCGCACCCGAGACTGACACCCCCGCTCCCGATGACCGTGACGTCCGGCCGGGAAGTACGGCTCCTCGTGGTCTTCTCAATCTTCGATTCGATGCCCGCAGACTGACACTGGCGCGCGACGAAGTCCTTCATCGCCTTGTGGCGGTCACTCTCCTCAGCTGTCATCTCATGCGGGGTGGGCAGGTGCACGGCCCGTAACCGCAAGAGCCCGTCCGGCCCGCGATGCTGACGCACATACATGTAAGGACTCTTGACGCCGAGCAGCTCGGCCTTGCATTCCCGGCCGAGACTGCGCTCCACGCAGACCAGAAGGTCCCGTGGCCGGTCGGCAACACGAAGAAGGATCTCCGAACGCAGATCATCGGCACTGATTCCCCTGTTGCAGGGAAGACCGAGATCTTCCTTGTCGAGCTCGAGAATCAGGTTCAACCCAGAGTGCCATACACCGTTCGTCACCCCTACCGCCCTCCCCCGGGAATCCCTTGAAACTCAAGGTAGAGCGAGGCACTGACAAAACGAATAGCGCAGCCACTCCGGACAGTTTCAACCAAGGCTGGAAACACACCAACTCAGATATTCGAACACGAATTTGAACGCATTCATCGGTGCAGCTCAACACCAACGCGATGTCGCCCCAGCGGGAACAAACACCACGCCCGAACTAGCAATTTACGGCCATCCAGAGAAGCCATTTCCACAGGCCCACGGTGCCAGAATCAGCGGCTGTACAGTCCGGCTCGTTCGGCGGCGAGGCGTTGCAGGACCCGTGCCCGGGAGTTGTCGCTGGACCAGGGCCTGGCCGCGGCAGTGCGGACCATGCGCTCAAGGATTTGGATCGCGCGGACGACCGGGGTGATGGCGACCCAAGGGACCTCCCGCTCCTCGTCGGCCGAGACGTGCTTGCCGTCGTCGTCGGTGACGTTCTTGTAGTGGTGACTGCGGATGAGGTGGCGGCTGCCGCGCCCGGGGTCGGGGCAGCAGCCGGACCGCAGACCTTGTACCACTGGCAGGAGGGGCTTATTCCAACTGTGCGCTATTCCCCCATCGAGGGCCGGCCGTCCAGCTGCGTCCTGAGCGCGGGCGAGGGGATTGAGAGTTCAACCGTTGCCGGACGCATGCTGTTGTCGCAACGCCGTCACCCTGTTGCGTAGCTCGGCCGCCTCCTGGCCGCGGCCGAGCTGCTCCAGGCAGTGGGCCTCATCGTCACGCCCATCACCAAGCCGACCCGCCTCAAGAGCGTTCGCTGACCAGCTCGATGAGGGCCAGCGGGCTCCACTGGTCCCGTTTGCCCGACCTGGACACCGCGCAGGAACTGCGGCTGCAGGGCTGCCGGAAGCGGCTGTGCGGCATGTGCGGGCCCACGGTGTTCGCCGCGCAGCATGGCCGGCCCTCTCCCCGCACTCCCACGGGAGCGGGGTGACTGGCGCGAGGTGGCGTCGTTGACCACGGCATCGCGTGCATGCCCATCCGATCCTCCCCGCGGATACGCGAGCGGGCCCCGGACGTGTCGGTCCGGGGCCCGCAGGCTGTTCGGGAGGCCGGGTGTTCGTGAATTCTCGACGGGCTGGAGTGGGATCCTTCATTCCTCCGCCGGATCATCCTCGGTGTCGAAGATGGCCCGACTGAGATGGCGGCGCACGACAGACCCGACAGGCTGGTTCTTCGCACTTCGGTCGGAATCGGTGACCGGGTGCTGCAGGAGTTCTGTAGCCGCGAGAACGGCGAGAGCAACCTGCCGTTCGTCAAGCACGGGCGACAAACACACCCTCAGATGTTGCAGGTGGGCAACGGCTCGCCGTACCACTCGCTGCTCAACGTCGAACTCCATTCCGGCAGCGCTCTGAACCAAGTCCTCCAGGGCCTGGAAGAGAGTGTCCGGGACCCAGCTGCCGGGATAGGTATGGAGCCACCTGACAAGCAGCGGCAGCTCCTCATCCTCGGGCTCCTCCCCCGTGGGTGGCTGATGTGCGGCTTCGCCGGCGGGTGTGAGCGGCTCGGGTGCTGGTTCCGGCAGTACCTGTTCGATGTCGGTCAGAGACGTCTCCAGCGGATGCAAGTCGAGCACCGTGTAGAAGAGCGTGCGGGCCATCGCACTGGGCCCGCACCCTGTCACCTCGCCGAAGGCTTTGATCGGCCACGCAGGGTCGGTGACAGCGTGCAGCGCGTGCGTCTCGAACTGGTTGACCGCGTGTGTGCTCATGTTGGCGCGCGGTGCGCGCGGGTTCTTCTGTGCGGACTCTGCGGCGGATCGGGTGGAGCGCCAGGCCAGGTTGTAGATCTCCGCGAGCGGCCGGTGCCGGGCCACCTTGTAGGCGGCCTCACGCAGCCGTTCGACGTGATTGTCCGTCACAGTTGGCAGGTTGAGGTCTTCCAGGCGGCTGGCGAAGTACCGCAGGGCCTCCTCGGCGATGAGTTCCTGGGCCAGGGAAAGGAGATCGTCGTGCTGGCCTGCGGTGAGGCGTTCGGGTGTCAGACGTTCGCTCAGCACGGCATCCAGGCGCTGGGCGCCGGTCCCCGCGCTCGTGGCGAACGGCGCGTAGAAGCGGCTGTCCAGCGGGAAGAAGTTCGATGTGGGCTGGGGGTTCAGTTCTACGGATTCAAGATCCCCGCCCGCTGCGGCGAGGGCCTCCTGGAAAGAGGATTCCCACTCGATGGCGGTGACCGGGGTAGTGGGGTGGAGCCTGATCAGACGCCCCCGCACCAGTGCCCCCAGGAGCTGAACGGTTTCGGTCTGGGCAGGGTGCAAGGGATCGAGCCAGGCCCCAATCTCGGAGATCGGCGTGGTCGACGGCGCGTACCGCAGCAGCGCCAGGGCTGCCACCATCTCGCGCACCGAGGCGGTAGGGACCGTCTCGGAGAACGTCAGTCGGTACCGCTCCTCCATGAACTCGCGCTGTGCGCTTCGCCAGGTGGCCAGAGCCGCGTCGAGCGCCTGCTGCTCCGCAGCGCGGGCACGGGCCGCGTCACGCTTGCCCTTGCGCTTCGGGTCATTGAGCGTCTGCACGGCAGCAACCAAGGACTCCGTACACTCCACGCAGACAGGCGTTTCTCCCCTTGCCAGATCGGCCAGCGCAGTGCGTGAGGTCAAGCTGAGCTGCTGCTGGCACTGAGGGCACACGTGATCCACCACGGCGCGCACACCCCCCGCAGCGGTCGCGTAAAGAGGGCCGCCCCAGCCAAGAGTGTCGATGTCTGCGGCCTTCTCGCACCACACGGGCGTGAAGAGCTCAGGATGGAAGCCGGCCATGGCCCAGTAGCGTTCGCCGATCGCGATCAGTTCGGGATCGGCGCCGTCCACCGGCACAACGGTAGGAGTCAGCCCGGCCAGCACCGTGCTCATCTCATCAGTCACAGTTACTCACCCTATGCAGCGCCGGCCGTGGCCTTCTCGGTAGTTTGACGTGCTAGCCCCAGCCTCAGTAGTCCATGTACAGGTGTGCAACGGTGTCCCGCAGAGCCGAGCACCGCTCGGCGATCCGCTCTGCGATCCGGACGTGCGGGCCGCCGTCGGCCCGGTGACGTGCCAGGGCCTGGCGCACCATCTGCCGGACCCGCTCGAAAGCGTCTGTGCCGTAGTCGGCCAGGAGCCCGTCGACGATGTCGCCTCCTTCCGCGGCCGGAGCCGTCCTGCATGCCTCCAGCGCGGAGACCGGATACCGCTCCAGGACGTCCGCGGCCAGCCCGAGCTGCACATCAGCAACCGCCGCCCCGTCCAGGCCTGCGGCTGATGCCCGGTCGTGGAGGCAGGCCGCCAGCAGAACGACGGTCCGGGTTCGTGCCGGCTCCTGCAGGACCTGCGGGGCCGTGTGCCCGTGCCACAGCATCAGCTGGTCTGCAGTGGACACGCAGTAGTCCCACCGGCTGACCGGAGCCCTCAGCCACGGTTCTTGTCCAGCGTCTGCCACAGCAGATCCACCTCCCCCAGCAGCAACTTCATATCCGAGGTCTGCGCGGATGTCTCTGTCACGGGATCCGTCGGAACGCCCTTCAGGATGTGGCCCGCGTGCAGGTACACGAGATCACCGGACACGGTCGTGACGCCAAGCCACCGCTCCTCCGCCTCCACCAGGAGCCGGGCAGTTGGGAGCACATGGACGACTATGACCTGTCCTTCGCTACGACGGCGGGACGACGGTCACGTGGAACGTTCCGGGTTACGGTTCCCACGCCGCCGGAGACGACTTCACGGACCTGCCTACCTCGCTGTGCGGCTTCAGGTGGTCGGCGGAGGAAGGCCGGCGGGTGAAGGGCCTGCCGGACTGCCGTGAGTGCCTGCGCGAGGTCCAGCTCGGTGCTGACCGCCCCTGCGGCCGCTGGTGAGGACCGCAGGTAGCACAGCCGGATGGCGCAGCACCTCGACGTGCTCCTGACCGTTGTGTTGATGCATCCGCGCACAGGCATCAGATGAGGAGTCGTGATGGGCAGGAAGAAGCCGGGCAAGGCGCGTCGGCCACGTGTGCCACGTCAGTACACCCTCCAGGAGCTCCAGCCGCCTGGTGAGGGTTACGAGGAGTGGATTCGGGTGACCGCTGGCATGAATCCTGACCGGATCGACGATCCGCGGGTCAGCGATGAGGCCCTCGCCTTGATGAAACGGTTGGTTCGGCTCGGCCCTCTGTACGGCAACAAGGTGCCGAAGGCAGCCCTGTATCTGGATGATCTGATCGACACCGGCCAGCTGCCGGTCTTCGGGGACGGCGAGAGGAACCACGAAATCCGTCACGGCGGCACATCATGGCTGCTCAATCAGTTCAAGGGAACACCGCGTCGTGCGGCCTGACAGCAGGACCAACGGCATCACAGCTCGTCAATCAACCGCGAATACATGAACATGTCCCGGCGTTCGTCCCCCACCTGTTGCCATCCACGCAGCACCGAGCGCAACCCGCGCGGAGCAACCTCACCGCTGCTTCATCAATGACGACAGAGGGTGTCGGGTTTACGGCCGACGATGGACGTATGCGCGAAACCCCAGAAGAACTCAACAAGCTCCAGTCCCTCCTCGACTCCTCCCTCTCCGGCTCGACCGCACACCTCCGCTCGATCGTCGAGGGCCGCACCATCACGGCGGCGCAGCTCACCGGGGTCCTCACCGGCATGTGCACGCTCGCCCTCTCCACGGTGACCGCAAAGGGCGAACCGCGGATCAGCGGCGCCGACGGGCACTTCCTGCACGGCCGGTGGCACTTCGGTACGGCGCGCAACGCCGCCAAGGCCCGTCATCTCGCGGCCCGTCCGGCCGCCAGCGTCGCGCACATGCGCGGCGAGGACCTCGGCGTGTTCACCCACGGCACGGTGGAGGAGCTGAACCCCGAGGACGCCGAGACCACGGCCGACTGGCAGGAACTCCTCGCCTACTTGAAAGACTTCTACGGCGACGAAGCCTTCGACTGGAACCGCGAGGTCGTCTACTACCGGCTGAACCCGCACTGGATGACCGTCTACGCCCCCGACCTCGACAAGCTCACCGGCACGTGACGCCGGGCCCGTCGACAAGGGCCTGCACCTGCGCATACGTGGGTGCAGGGGCGGTCAACGGCGCGCCGTCGCGTAGCGCCAGCGCCGTGGCGACAGTCTCGCCCAGCGCCCGCCGGTACAGCAGCGACCCGAGGCTGCCCCGCCCCCAAGCTCTCAACTCCTTCCCTAAGCTCTCAACTCCGCTTCGCTGCGTTCGAGCAGGGGGCCGCTCGGCGTCTTGCCGGTCCAGGGGACCAGGAACGGCAAGGTCGCGAGTTGGCCCCGAACCCACGGAAGCAACTCCGCAGAGCACGACGACGGACCCTTGAGTTCCCACCGAGAACCCTTCAGTTTGCGTGAACTTACGGGACTCTTGGGGGTTGAGGAACAGCGGCATCAGATCGTGCGCCTGCACCTCCGGGGCTCAGGAAGACGACGAAGTCAGGAGGCCGACCACCACGAGCCCGACGGTGGCCACACCCATAAAGACGGTGCCCGCAGACCCCAACCCGGCCAGCACGGTCGCACCCTGCGAAACGGCCACGATTCCGTACGTCAGAGCAGCAATCAGCGCCACACACAGCACAACAACAATCGAGAGAACCTTGACGGCCATGAGACCTCCCCTTTTCAGGCACATGCAGGGGAGGTCAGTTCCGATGCCAGCAGGCAGCCGAGAGCCCGACCACCCCTGTTGACGAGAACAGACGTGATCACGCGCACACGGCCGAATCGCGCACACAGATGGCGGCTGCCTGCTCTCGTCGCCCCGTCACGGACATGTGCGGGCTGCCTCAGAACAGCAGGTCATTCGGATCACTAGTTCGGCGGATCCATCACCAACCCCCTCAACGCCCAAGCCCTGCAATCCATTCCTGCTCGGAGGGCACCGTGTTCCTGCCCTCCGCCGGAAAGATCTCGGTGCCCGCGACGGCCAGGCGGTGCAGCGGCCGGGGCCGGTCAGGACCGGCCGGAAAGACGCTGGGTTCCCGCCCTTCTCCGGGAACCGCGGCGCGAGATCGTCTCGGTGTGGGGACGCTGGCTGCCGTGGGGCAACACGAGGGGGGCGGATGGGGTACACCGCCGTACACCCGGTGTGGGGTCGGCTGGACGCTTCGATGGACGATCTCGGGTGCGGCCGCGCCTGGGCGGACGTCCACCGGGTCAAGGGGCTGCGTCTGGCATGTCCGGAGTGTGGGGGTCGGGTCTTCGCCCGGGCCTCCCGGCAGGTCGTCCGGCACTTCTACCACCAGGTGCGGCCCGTGAACTGCGAGCTGGCGAACGAGTCGGCGGAGCACCACCTCCTGAAGCTGGAACTGGCCATGGCCGCTCGGGCGGCGGGATGGCGAGCCGAACTGGAGGTGAGCGGCGAGGCCCGGAACTGGCGGGCCGACGTGATGGTCTTCGACGAGCACGACCGCCCCTTCATGGCGCTGGAGGCGCAGCTGTCGCCCATGACGCAGGAAGAGGCGCAGATGCGTACGGACCGCTATGCCCGGGACGGCGTGGCGGTGTGCTGGGTCGCCCTGCAGGACCGGCCGTGGGAACGTTTCGTGCCCTCGCTGAGAGTGCGCTCTCCGCACCGGCGGGGCGAGAGCTGGACGGTGTGGCACGGGATGGCGCGCTACGCCTGGGAGCCGCGCACGCTGAAGGCGAAGGCGAAGTGGGTGCACATCACCTGCCCGCTCGGGGACGCGGTCCAGTGGATCCTCGACGGGCGGGTGCGCGCCCACACCGGGCCGAACGGCACGGTGTGGTGGACGGCGCCCGCGTACGAGCACCTGGCCGTCGCACGTGCCCGGATGGAAGCCGATGCCGAAGCCGCCGGGCGGGCGGAGACCGCCGAGCGCCGTCGTCGGGAAGCCGAGCAGCGGGCCGCGGCCGCCGAGCGGCGGGCGCTGGAGCGGCAGGCGGAGCTGCAGGAGCGACGGGCGGAGCTGCAGCGGCTGGCGGGCTTCTTCCAGCACGCGGGGCTTGACGCCGGGGTGTGGGAGTCCTTCGCCCAGATGGTCCGCTCCGCCTCGGGCAAAGCGATCCTGTACGGCGATCAGAGCCCCTCTCGTGGCAACGGGCTGCTCGTCTACGCCCGGCCGCGGTGGGCAAGCGACGCGTTCAAGCTGGCCGGGGTGGTCTGTCCTGATCCCGGAGCACTCGTCGAGTGGCCGGCGGAACTGACGATCCTGGTCCCGGACCAGACTTGGCTCTCTCGCATCCAGGCCGCCGCCCGGACCCCGCTGAAGGTCGCGGTGCTGAACCCGGCCACCGGACGCACCACCTTCATACGCGTCGGCCCGACGCCGGATGCCGACGCCGCGTACATGAAGAAGTAGGCGCTCTCCGCCCCGGAGACCATCGCTAGGTGTGCTGTCTACGGAGGTTGGTGCCGCGTCGGCGGACGGTGTCGGGAAGGGTCTGGCTGCGCCAGGCGGCGAGTTGGGTGTACGCGGGTGAGATGTCGGCGCTGATCCCGACGCGTCCGAGGGCTTTCGCTGCTGCCGCGGTGGTGCCGGTACCGCCGAAGGGGTCCAGGACGATCCCGAGGGGTGGGGCGTAGCCGAGGATGAGGCGGCGGGGCAGGGCCTCGGGCATCGCTCGGCGGGCACCTTCAGCGGGGTGGTGGGCACTGACCGAACGGGTCCAGGGTGCACAGCAGTTGAGGGCTGCCCTTGCCGAGTGGAATACGAGGGTGCCCTCCGCCGGGACGGTGCCCTCGTGACCGATCAGATCCGTTCCGGTTGTACCGCACTATCGTGGCTCACGAAGTCGCGTTGTTTCTTGCGAGCGCGGTAGGCAGCTTGCTTGCAGGCATTTGAGCAGTAGCGTTTGGGGCGGCCGCCCGTGGTCATGAAGATGTTTTCCGGCAGGAACTTACGGCCGCAAGGACAGGTCACGACAATGGCCTGCACTGCCGCGTCGGCCCATCTGCGCAGTTCCCGCGACCGTGCTACGAAATCGCCGTCGATTTCTTCGCGAAGAGCTCGTAACACGATCACGCGCCCCAGTCCCAGTAGTCGTGTGGTGGTGGAGCGTGGGAGCGTGGCCCTGATCGTGGGCGATGACCTCTGTGGGGAAGAGACTGGATGAGCGTGGTGTGGGCGGCGACATCGCCGGAATCGGGACTGTTCGATCCGGTTGAGAGACGTTCAGAGGTGAAGGATCTGGCAGACCGCTTCAACGACCTGCGTTCCCGTGGACAGGGGTACGTCGAGGTTCGGTCGCCGAACAGGGAGTTTCCGGTGCTGACCCTGGCCTTCCGAGATGATCACGCGGTCGTCCATCTGATGAGTGACATCGAGCGGATGTCTCTGCTCGTAGGCGACAGCACCGTGCCCTCGGGTGCCGAGGTCGAAGTCCCGGTCATGGACGACCTCGCCGCGTTCACGGGCGATTATGTCCTGGATATCGATCGGGCGTGGGACCTGGTGCACGACTTCACCCAGACGCGGGCGGTCGGCTCTCTGGGTGAGTGGTTTGAGCTGTAGCGAAAGGCTCGTGACCCAATCATGATCGGTGCTTCTTCAGCCCGGATCCACCGGCTTGATGCCTGTGGATCCGGGCTCAGTAACGCCCAGGTGCCGGGCTGCTTCTTGCATCGAGAGTCCCCAGATCACGAGCAGGACCACGATGCCGATCTCACGCCGGTTCTTGATCGAATTCAGGGCAAACCCGATGCTGCTGATGTCCGCCCGTTCCACTGTGGTGTCACGGTATGGACGCTGACGCCTCATCGGTTCACTTCCCCGGGGAGAGCGGGCGGGTTGAGTGCATGGGTGGCTGCCAGCTGACCGGCCACGATGGTGACCGGCGGGGGCAATACCTCGCCACCTTGCGGGAGAGCCGGCTCGGACGGCGGATTCTCCCGCGTCTTCCCCCAGGGAAGGAAGCAGGCCAGGCTGGCGACCACATCGCCGAGCCCAGCCAGAACGGCGGGGAGGTCTTCCGGACGCGACTTGTCGACCACGCGCCGCGCGATCGCCAGGACCGCTATCACCAGGATCGCGAGCGCCGTAATCACGACACAGGCCGCGCTCACAAACCACCACGGGTCGAACACGAAGAACCTCCGGAAACGAAAGAAGCCCCGGCGGGGACCGGGGCCTTCTGATAGGGGCGGGCACAAAAAAGCCCCCGCTTCCCTGGCGGGAAGTCGAGAGCTTTGTTATCTGCGGGCAGACTTGTGCCGCAGTAGGAGCACTGTTGCGGACATCGCCGCCGGTGTCAAGTCCCCTGAACCTCCAGGCCATTTGACCTGCGGTACCGGAAAAGAGGTTTCGTAACACTCACCGCAGCGTCGCGATGACGACGGCCTCGTCCCCCGTCCTCGGATCAGCCGTCCGCATCATCGCGGTACGCCTGTCGGTCGTCGGCGCCGGAAGTTGACCAAGACGCCGGACAACCCTCGTGGGCATAAACGCGAGCCGCCCCGGACCTGGGAGGACCTGGGGCGGCTGACAGGCACTCAGAACGCCGCACAGGGGCGTTCTAGGCGGCGAAGCCGATGTTGGTGACGTACTCGTACTGGCCCCACTGGGATCCCAGGTCGACGATGACGTCTTCCCAGGCGTCGTCCAGGCCCTGGTGGTCGCCGGATGCCCAGGCCTCGACGATGCGGTCCCAGCGGCGGACGTTCATCGTGCGGTACTCCACCATCCGCTGGAGCGGACGCGGCACCTGCGACTGGTTCAGCGGGTGGATCTCGACCCGCGTCCCGCCGCCGGCGTTCAGGCGTCGCAGGAGGTGTCGGGCGACGTTCTGGCGGCGGACCTGACGGTAGGCCGCCTCGATGCGGCACGCTCCCGGAGACTGCTGGCGACGTCGTCGTCCAGGGCGAAGACCTCGGACGGTGGGTGAACGCGCAGCGGCACGGGTGGGAGCAGCTTCTGCCCGTACAGCAGTGGATCCTGGAGAACACCCTCAAGAACACCCCGGCCGAGAACAACGAACGGCCGGTGAAACAGACCCAGGACGCAGCGGGGGTCTTTGACATCTCTGGCTGACATCAGCCGATCAGCGTATCTTCCAGGAGCTCGGCGATCATGGGCTTCGGCCGTTGTGCCGAGGCTCACGCCCATCGGGTTACAGGGGAGGTGCCATGACTGATCACGGTTGGTCCGACAGCAATGATGACGGAGATCCCTTCGAGCGCGGGAAGCTGGATTGGACCTGTGGGTGTTGGATCCTCCTCGGGGGGTTTTTGATCTGCGCGATGGGCGGGGCGTGGATAGTTTGGGCGAGCTTCGCTCTTCAGGGCCCCTAGGTCGAATGCGGGTGCTCGGACACTGGCCGAAAGCCGACGGAAGAGCCATGTGCCCCGCATAGGACGCCGACTGGGACACGCCAGTGGGAGCACTGCCCGCCGGCCTCCTATGAGCGGCGGTCAGCTTGGCGTCGTTCCCGCTCTGGGCGAGATCCGTTTGAAGACGCCCTAGGCACTGTCCGGCGGATCATGTGACTTTCCGACTGGTCGCTCGTTGGATGAGGCATGAGTCGGGGGGATCTGAATAGTCGCGAATGGTCGCTTCTGGAACCGCATCTGCCGCTGTCAGGTGGCCGGGGAGGCCGGTGGAACAACCACCGCACGGTGCTCAACGGGATCCTGTTCCGAATCCGCACTGGTGTCCCGTGGCGTGACCTCCCAGGACGATACGGCTCCTGGAAAACCGTCTACGAACGGCATCGCCGCTGGTCTGCGGACGGAACCTGGGACCGCATTCTGCAGGCGGTCCAGGCCAACGCCGACCTGGCGGGCCGGATCGACTGGGGCATGGTCGGCGTCGACTCGACCTCCTGCCGGGCCCACCAGCACGCGGCCGGCGCCCGCAAAGCCAAGCCTCGGGTCCCGAAAAAAGGACGACGCCCCGGCACCACCGCCCCGACGAGGGGCTTGGACGGTCCCGGGGCGGCCTGACCTGCAAGATCCACCTCGCCGGCGAAGGCGGCTGCCGCCCACTGGCCCTCCTACTCACGCCGGGCCAGTGGGGCGACGCCCCGCAGATGGTCGAGGTCCTTGACCGGATTCGGGTTCCCCGATCGCAGGGCGGACGGCCGCGGACCCGGCCAGACCATGTCAGCGGCGACAAGGCATACAGCTCCCGCCGCAACCGGCGCTACCTGCGGCGACGCGACATCAAGCACACGATTCCGGAGCCGAAGGACCAGCGGGCCAACCGCCGGCGCAAAGGCAGTAACGGCGGCAGGCCCACCGGCTTCGATCGCGACCGCTACCGGCGGCGCAACGAGGTCGAGCGAACCATCAACCGGCTCAAGAACTTCAGTGCTGTCGCAACCCGTTACGACAAACGGGCCTACGTCTTCCATGGCACCGTCACCGCAGCAGCGGTCCGCTTATGGCTCAGACCATGATCCGCAGGACAGTGCCTTGCCGTGCCGCGCGGATCCAGGCTGCACCCGCATGACCCACATGTACCCGGCCAGACCAATCGATCCGCGCACCGTCGCGTCAGCCCATGCCGGCAAAACGCTGCCTCCGGCATTCCATCCCAGGCTCCAGAAGAGGAGCAAACTCAGTGCGCTTGCCACTATGACTGCGCTCCCGTACCTGACGAGCGTCGTGCGGCCTCTGCCCAGCCAGGTTCCCAGAAGCCCAGCCGGGATCTGCACCATCACATGGAAACTTGCGCATGCCAGCGGCACAGTCAGGAGGAGGACGAAGGGTGCATCTGCTGTGGGATCGCCTGGCGGGGTCGCATAGCCGGAGTCCAGCATCCACAACGGCGGCACCAAGAACGTGAGCAGGAGTACGGCTCCGCTCAGATGCATAGCGCCAAGGTGCCGCAGTGCCGAATGTGGAGCCCCGACGCTTCGTCCCCTGGCAGTCGGACCATTGGTTCTCTCGCCCATATCTCCCCTCCCGCCGCCCTGCAGGCGTGGGACATGGTAGTCAGGCGGTTGCCCCGTCCTCGCACGGCGTAGCACGTCCCGCACGGGAGTCGTCATGATCCGCCGGACAGCGCCTAGTACTGCAACGGTGTTTGTCGTGACGGGTGGTCAGTCGGTGGGGCGTGGCCTCGTTGTTTGTAGTGGCTGGTTCGGGCTTGGTGTTGTCGTTTTCGGCGCCAGGTCGACCAGTGCAGGATGTGGTCGACGGGTGCGTGCCGTCGGTTGGTGAGGCGGTGGATCAGGCGTCTGATCTCGGCGAGGCTGAGGTGGATGAGCTGGGAGGATCCGTTTCTGTGAGGCTGATCCTTTGGAGTGGACACCCTGACAATGGATCTCGACGATCCAGGGAGGGATGTCCAGGTGGGGCGCAAGTCTCCGTATCCGGAGGAGTTCAGGAAGGACGCCGTCGCGCTCTATCGTGCCGCGGGTGGCAAGCGCACGTATGCGGCGGTGGCTGCCGATCTCGGTATCACCGCCGAGTCACTGCGGACGTGGGTCCGCAAGGACGAGTCCCCGGCGGCGACCGGACACCGCGATGCCGGCAGGAGTGCGGCCGAGGAGCTGGCCCGGTTGCGGGCCGAGAACGCCCGGCTGCGACACGCGGAGAAAGAATGGCAGCTGGAGCGCGAGATCCTGCGCCGGGCAGCCGCCTATTTCGCTCGGGAGGTGAAGTAAGCCCCCGCCGCTGGGACTTCATCTCCGACAACCGCGCCGACTTCGGCGTCAAGCGGATCTGCCGGGTGCTCGGTGCGTCCCGGGCCGGCTACTACCGGCACCTGGCCACCGAGCAGACCCGCGCCGAGCACCATGCCGAGGAGAAGCGGACCGTGAGCGAGATCCGCGCCATCCACGCCGAGCACCACGGCGCCTACGGTGCCCCGCGCGTCCATGCCGAGCTGCGGGCGAGAGGGCGCACGATCAACCGCAAGCGCGTCACCCGGCTGATGCGGACCAACCACATCGTCGGCCGGCACCTGCGGAAGAAGAAGCGGACGACGATCGCGGACAGGACCACGCCGCCCGCGCCGGACCTGGTGATGCGCGACTTCACCGCGGACGCCCTGAACACCAGGTGGTGCGGCGACATCACCTTCATAGCCGTCGGCCCGTCCTGGCTCTACCTCGCCACGGTGATCGACATCTACTCGAGGAAGGTCGTGGGCTGGTCGATCGCGGACCACATGCGTACCTCGCTGGTCACCGACGCGATCGAGATGGCCGTGGCCGCCCGCGGCGGCCGGGTTCACGGCGTCGTTTTCCACACCGACAGGGGCGCTCAGTACAACGCGGCCGCCTTCACCGACGTCTGCCGCCGCTACGGCATCCGCCGCAGCATGGGCCGGGTCGGCTCGAGCTACGACAACGCCCTCGCCGAGTCCTTCTTCCAGGGCCTCAAGCGCGAGCTGCTCCACGGACGCCGCTGGACCTCGAAGGCACAGACCCGGCTCGAGCTGTTCCGCTGGCTTTCGTACTACAACCGGCGCCGTCGCCACTCCGCGCTCGGCTACCTCACACCAGCCGAGTTCGAACAACAACTGACCACCACGACACGTACGCTGTCACTCGTCGCATGAAACCCGGTGTCCACTCCCCGGGATCAACCTCACTGCTTTCCCGGTGTCGAGCTGGCGGGCCCGCAGGACGGTGAGGCAGGCGTGGGCGGCCATGGCCAGGGTGATGTGGCGGTGCCAGCCGGGGTAGCGGCGGACCTGGTAGTCGTCCAGGCCGCACTCCTGCTTCGCGGTCTGGAAGCATTCCTCGATCGCCCAGCGGCTCCCGGCGATGTGGATCAGCTCGTCCAGGGTGGCGTCGGCCGGGCCGTAGGCGATGTAGTAGGAGAGCTCTTGGGGACGGGCAACGCTGCGACGGGCGATCACCCAATGCCGGCGGTCGGGCCGGTGCCAGGGGCGGACTTCGACGCGTGCCCAGTCATAGACGCGGGGCCCGTGGGAGCCCTGGCCGCACGAGCGGCGTTTCCATTTCTGCCGGGGCAGGGCGGGAAATAGATCGCTCACGGGGTGGTCGATGGCCCAGCGGGTGACGACCGTGTCGTGGCGGGTGGTGGCCATGACGTGGAAGACGTCCGCCTGTTCCAGCTCAGAGCGCCAGCCCTTGCTGTAGCCGTAGCCGGCATCTGCGGTCACCCAGCGGAACGGGATCTTGCCGGCGATCGCGCGGCGGACCATCTCCTTGGCCATCGCCACCTTCGTCGCGAAGCCGACCTCGTCGTCAATGCCGGCCCGGCGGCACCGCTCTCGGTCGTCCGTCCAGGAGGCAGGCAGATACAGACGGCGGTCGATCAGCGTTCGTCCGAGCGGGGCCGCATAGGCGAGGAAGACACCGACCTGGCAGTTCTCCGTGCGGCCCGCGGTGCCGGAGTACTGCCGTTGCACCCCGGCCGAACCGGTGCCCTTCTTCAGGCAGCCGGTGTCGTCCACGATCAGCACCGCACCAGGATCGCCGAGATGCTCGACCACGTAGTCACGCACATCGTCCAGAACCTCGTCGGCGTCCCACTCGATCCGGTTCAACAGCCGGTGGATGCGGTCCGGACCTGCGTGGCCGGCTTCTTCGGCCAGCGTCCAGCCGTTCTTCCGCTGCAACGGGGCTACGAGTCCCCGCATATAGGCAAGAGCTGACTCACGAGGCTCCGATCTGCCGAATCGGTGAAGAAACCGCCCTTGCACCGCACCCAACTCACCGGCCCACGACCTGACCTCAGCAAGATCCCCACCCATGACAACACCAACGATCGACCTGCCTACCCGTCACAGCAAACACCGTTGCAGTACTAGCCCGGGTCGGCGGCGCCGGTCGCTGACCCGCCCCGCGCGCGGCCCCGCCGTCGCGCGTGAGGGACTGGCCGGCCGCCGATCCCCGAGGCGCTCCGCCCGCCCCGCCCCCACCCTCTCCATTTCGGCAGTTCGGGCGGCAGGGGGGTGCGCAGAGGGGATGTCAGCACCCCGACCACGCCCCTACGAGCATGGTGACCTGCGTAGACGTCTGGCGTCGCGCGGAGGGGGTGCAACAGATGCCGCAGGAGAACCTGCGGGGCATGACGCAACAGGTGCCGCAAGAGATTCCGGCTCCGGGACATCGGCGGGCCCAGGGCAGGGTCGCCATGCCGACGCCGACCGCCACCCTGAGGCCGCGGGGGTGCCTCCGGCACCACATGCTGGAACAACCGCCGGCGGGCTACCGACCCCAAGGAGGAGGCCTGCGGTCAGTGACCTTTACGGCGCTGTACGTCGAACCGACGCAGCACCCGCACCAGACGCCACATTCCGGCCGCCGCTCCGAGCAGCGCACCTCCCACCAACGCGCCCTTCCCCGCTGGACCAGAGACGCCAAAAGCCAGTGCGAGAGCCAGAGCGACGGCAAAGACCGCCGCAGTCAGCACGACGGCAGTCACCAGAGCAAAAACGATCTCCACCGTCATTGCGTCCTTTTCCCACCGCGACTCACGCCCCATATCCATGCTGCAAGTCTCACATCGCGTCAAGCCATTGCGCCTGGACCGAACAGAACCTGGCTCAGTGGCCGCAGCCGGACATGGGGGTGTCGAGGTACTTCCAGGTCTGGGGTCCGACCTGGCCATCGGGCTTAAGGCCGCTGCAGCTCTGAACGGCGCGTACGGCGGTGTCGGTGCCTTCTCCGAAGTTGCCGTCGACGGTGAGCGTGTAGTCGTAGTTGGAGTTCAGCAGGCACTGGATCTGCTTCACCTTCGAGCCGACCATGCCCTTGGCCATGACCTGGGTGCGGTCCCAGTTGTAGCGGCAGCTGGCGCGGCCGGCGGCGCCGGGCGAGGCGGCCGGACTGGGAGAGGCAGAAGCAGAGGCTGGGGAAGAGGCCTGGTCCTTGGCTGAACTGCTGGGGCGCGGTGACGTCGTGTTCGTGTCCCCCTCGCCCGTGGGGTCCTGGCCCTTGTCCTTCTTCTCGTCGTCCTTCGGGGTCTTGGTCGGGGCGGTGCTGCTCTTCGGGGGCAGGGGAGTTTCGTCGACCACTGGCTGCTCGTCGCCGGGACGGTTGCCGCCGGGTTGGTTGTCGTCGCTGACCTCGATGGTGGTGGGGTTCTCTTCGTAGGTCGAGTACCAGCGTCCGACGAGCAGCAGCGCGGCGAGGGCGGCGGCGATCAGCGCGAGGACTTTGACCCTGCTCCGGGAAGCAGCTGCCGGCTTTGCTGGCTCGACCGGGCCGGACGTGGACGGTTCCCGGGAGGCAGCTGCCGGTGTCGCCGGTTCGACCGGGCTGGGCGTGGATGGTGCGGGATCCGGGCCGGCTGCTGCGGGTTTCGGAGTTGCGGTGCCGGGAGCGGGGTCCGCGGCTGCCGACGGTGCGGGGTCCGCGGCTGCTGTCGGCGGTACGGGATCCGGGGCCGTCGGGGGTACGGGATCCGGGGCTGTCGGGGGTACGGGGTCCGGTACGCCCGGGGCGGGGTCTGCCGGTGCGGGAACGGACGCCGCTTCCGGCGGTGCCTCCCCCTGGGCGTCCGCGGCCTCCTGGGTGTCCGCGGCGCGGCGGGCCTGGTCGGCGGTGTCCCAGAGGCCGAGCAGGGTGTTCTTGTCCAGTCCGCGGCGGGTGCAGAGCCGTTCCACCGCGGCCCGGGGCGGGAACGCGGTGCCTTTGAGGACCCGGTTCCACGAGGAGCGGGAGTAGCCGGTGTCGTGGGTGAAGGCGTCCAGGGAGAGGTTCTTGGACGCCTTCACCTGCCGCAGTGCCTGGAGCAGTGCGGTGACTTGTGGCAGTGGCTGCGCGGGTGGGTTGTCGCCTTGTTCGGGTCGCACGGGTCTTCCCCCTGGTGCCGATGTGATCGTCGTGTTCCGTGGCCGTTTCTTTTCGCAGGTCAGGGGCCTTGTGGAACGGCCGGGACGGCGCGGTACGGCTGGAATGGCGATCAGGCTACCGGTGGGACGGCGGTACCCCGAATCTTCATCTCGTCGACGCCGCAAAGGCGCGGCGCAAACTGCCTGCCGGGTGTGTGTCGGTGGGTCTGACGAGGGGTGAAGTCGTGCGGATCATCAGCAAGAAGACGGGTCTTCAGGCGGGTGCCATGGTGGCGGTCGCGGCCGCTGGATTTGGCCTGATCAGCTTTACCGGGCAGGAGCAGGCGCAGGCGAACAGCCCGGCCGCGTACAGCGTGAAGGGCTTCGACACGAGCCATCACAACGCCCACCCGATCCAGTGGTCGGCGTCCGTGAGGGCGGGGTACTCGTTCGTGTTCCAGAAGGCGACGCAGGGCACCGGTTACCGCGACCCGCAGTTCGCCGGCGACTTCGCAGGGGCGTCGCGGGCCGGGCTGATGGTCGCGCCCTACCACTTCTACGACACCGGTACGGGCGCCGCGCAGGCCGACCACTTCGTCCGTACGGCCAGGGCCGCGGGCTACGACGGCAAGCGTGCCGGGCAGCTGCCGCCGGTGGTCGACCTGGAGAAGATCCGCGGCCGGTGCCCGGCCGGGGTGAACAACACCCAGGTCGCCGCGTTCCTCTCCAAGGCCCGTCAGGCGTTCGGGGTGAACCCGATCGTCTACACCTCGAAGGACTTCGCCGACACCTGCCTGCGCGGCAACACCAGTGCCCTGGCCAACAGCCCGCTGTGGCAGCCCCGCTACGAGAGCGGAACGCGTGAGCCCGCCCCGGTCGGCGGCAGGTACTGGTCGATCTGGCAGTACACCGAGAACGGGACGGTACCCGGCCTGCGAGGCAAAGCCGACATCAACGTCTACAAGGGCACGCTGACCCAGCTCCGCGCCCTCGCCCACCTCGCCCCCGGCCAGTCCCCCACCCCTCCGGGAACGGGTACAACGACGCCGCCTGCTCCGTCCACGGCTGTCTGGCCGCTGCTGAAGAACGGGGCGCGGGGCGTGAACGTCACCACCGCCCAGCACCTGCTCGCCGCGGCCGGCCAGTCCGTCACCGCCGACGGGATCTACGGCCCGAACACCCAAAACGCCGCCGCCGCGTTCCAGCGCGCCCACGGCCTCACCGCGGACGGCATCATCGGCCCGAACACCTGGAACAAGCTGACCCAGACCGTGCGCACCGGTTCCAACGGATCCGCGGTCAAGGCCGCCCAGGCGCAGCTCGCCGGGTACGGCAACCGCATCACGGTCGACGGCGCGTTCGGTCCGGCCACCCAGAACGCGGCCGTCGCGTTCCAGCGGTCCCACGGCCTGCCCGCGGACGGGATCGTCGGTCCGAAGACGTGGAACAAGCTGATCAACGGCGCGAAGTCCGCCCCGACCACGCCTGCCCCGACCACGCCCGCACCCTCGAACGGGAAGCTGACCCAGCGCCAGGCGCTCACGCAGCTCGCGGCGGCCGGTATCAAGGCCCCGGTCGGCCGCACCTCCCTGGCAGGTGTCCGTGCCCGCACCATCCAGGGCGTCATCGCTCTGAAGAAGGCCAGCGGCTGCACCATCACCATCACCGGCGGCACCGAGTCCGGCCACAGCGCCGGCCCCCGCTCCCACGCCAACGGTTACAAGCTCGACCTGCGCACCCGTGACGAAGGCCGCTGCGTGACCAACTGGATCAAGACCACCCAGCGCAAGGGCGCCCCGCGAGGCACGAACGCCCGCTGGCACGGCACCCTGAACGGCATCTCCGCCGAGTACGTCTACGAAATCCCCCGCAGCGGCGGCGTCCACTGGGACATCACCTTCATCTGACCCCCCCTCCAAGTCGACCGACAGTCGGCTGACACCTGCGCCACCAACGCCCGGTGGGCGGCACCCCGTGCGGGGTGCCGCCCACCGGGCGTTTCTCACGTGCGGCGCCGCTCAGGCGGGATGGTGGGGCAGTTCCTCGTCAGCGCGGCCACCGGTTCCCAGGGCCCGCCGCGGGGACGGGGGCGCCGCCGGGCGTGTACCGAGCACGCCTCGGGCTCGCAGTTCCTCGAGGTCGGACAGACGCTCTCCGGGAAAAGCGTCGAGCAGGTCGGCCTGGGCGGCGCGGATGCTGTGCGCGGGAGCCTCAGGGCCTGCACCAAGAGCGCGGCGTACGGTCACGCCGGTCATAGTACGGGCAGCGCATCTCCGGCCGCCGGGGCGGCCGGGCTCGTGGTCCAGGAGCAGCGCGCTGGCCCTGGCCTGCGGTGGTCGGGGCTGTGGTCGGCCCATGGTCGGGCCTGTGGTCGGGCCCGACTGGCTTTGTACACGAGAACGGAAGTCGTCTGTCGACGGCTTCGGGAGTCACCGCGTGGGCCGGTTCCTTGATCAATGTCGATGAGTTTGGGAGTCACTCATGGCCCGGCGGGTTGGTTTGCGTGACCTGCCTTGAGTGGCCGAGGTACAGGAAGTCCTGGCGAGATTGATCTTGGGCGGAACGCCTGGCCGAGGAAACGCGGCCGGGCGTTCCGGGTGAGCGGCTACGACTCCGCGGTCAGAGTTCGCCGCGGCGTGCGAGCTGATTTAGCGCGTTCTCGCGGATGATCTCGTTCCCATCGTCGCGCAAACCTTCGAGGGCATCCCGGGCCTCCGGGCCGGGAATGGCGCCGAGGGCCCAGATCGCCTTCACCGCGAGTGCCCGGTTCTCGTCCCAGTCCAGGTGCTCGGGGACCCAGTGGGTTGCCAGGGCCAGTGTCGGCACCGTCCTGGGCGAGCGGAGCCTGCCCAGCATGCGCACGATGTCCTCGTGGTCCCTGTGCCAGTCGGCGGGGAACAACTCGGTCAACGGCTCCAGGAACTCCTCGACGGAGGCGCCGGCAGAGGCATGGAGGATCAGCGCCATTTCGACGTCGTCGGCGTCCTGGCGCTCCATGGCGTCCCGGAGCAGCCTCAGCGCCAGGGCCTCGCCGTCGGACTCGCCGAAGTGGGCGAGCACCTCGTCGAGCGTGCGCGTCCGGCCTTTGCCCGGTACGAACACCAGGCCCATGATCAGTTCCTGCTCCTCGCGGGTCATCGCTTGACCACCTCCCACGCGTTGAACGCCCCATCCTGGGTGGACCCTAGCAAGATCATTCTCGGCGGGTGCCTCCCGAACTCGGGTTCTGGCACAACTTCTGTGGTGCGTCGACGCTCTGTAACTGTTGATCTTCGGAGTGGCTTTCCTCGATCGTCCTGAAATGCTCCACGGCTGCTGTGCCGTGCTCGAGAGTCCGGGCCGTGGATGAAGTGCTGCTCCGGTTGGGAGAGTTCCTGTTCCTGTCGGATCCTGAAGTGGCGGTGATGTCGGCGGAGGACGACGGTGAGGCGATCTGGATCGGCGTCTCGCGCAAGTCAGTCAGTGCTGAGTGTCCGGGCTGCGGGCGGTGGTCGAGTCGCGTTCATGGGTCCTACCTGCGATTCCCCGCTGACTTACCCAGCGCAGGAAGGCGTGTGGTGCTGCGTCTGCAGGTCCGCCGGTTCATCTGCGCTGACACCTCCTGCGGACGCAAGACCTTCGTTGAACAGATCCCTGGACTGACCCGCCGTCATGCTCAGCGGACTGAACGGCTGCGTGCGGCTCTGGACGAGGTGGGTCTCGCTTTGGCCGGCCGTGCCGGAGTCCGTCTGGCGGACGTCTTCGGCATTTCTGTCAGCCGCAGCACGGTACTTCGGCTGGTCGACGCGATGCCTGATCCTCAACCGTCGTCACCGCGGGTGGTGGGCATCGACGAGTACGCAATGCGAAAGGGCCGTATCTACGGGACTGTGCTGGTAGACGTTGAAACCCGCAGGCCCGTGGACCTACTGCCCGACCGTGAGGCTGGCACCGTCGCTGCCTGGCTTTCTGCCTGTCCTGGGGTTGAGGTAGTTTGCCGCGACCGTGCCCCCTTCTTCGCCGAAGGTGCCAGCACCGGGGCTCCCACTGCGGTGCAAGTCGCAGATCGTTTCCATCTCTGGCGCAACCTCGGCGAAGCGGCCGAGCGATGCGTATCGCGCCATCGTGCCTGCCTGCGAGTGCCATTCGCGGTGCCCGGCTCCGAGAGCGTTACCGCACCAGTGGCACCCGAAGCTGGCGTGTCGCCATGGCCGACCGGACATCGGTTCGCCGACCGAACCCGGGAGAAGCATGCCATCGTCCACGGGCTGCTCGGCGAAGGACACAGCCGTCGGGCGGTCGCCCGCGAGCTCCGGATGACCTACCGAACCGTTCAGCGCCTGGCTGACGCGGCAAGCCCGGAGGACCTCTTTCAAGGGCAGTGGCAGAACCGCAGGACAAAGCTCGACGACTTCAAGCCGTACTTGCACGAGCGGTGGGCCGAGGGCTGCACGAACGCCTGGACCCTCTGGAAGGAGATCCAGAGCCACGGGTACGCCGGTGGATACGGGGCGGTCCGTGCTTACCTTCGTCCCTTACGGGACACTGTGCCGGAAGGTCGGCCGCCATCGCCCAGGACAGTCGCCGGGTGGATCCTGACCCACCCGGACGCTCTTGCGGAGAAGGAGCGACTGAAGCTCAAGTCCGTTCTGGCCCACTGCCCCGAGCTGGACGCCCTTGCCGGGCATGTCCGTTCCTTCGGGCAAATGCTCACCCAGCTCCAGGGAGAACGGCTCCCCGAGTGGATAGCGGCGGTCCGGGCCGACGACCTGCCCAGCATGCACACCTTCATCAGCGGCCTCGAACGTGACCTCGCGGCCGTCACCGCCGGCCTGACCCTGCCCTGGAGCTCAGGCATCGTGGAAGGCCACGTCAACCGCATCAAAATGATCAAGCGGCAGATGTACGGACGCGCGGGCTTCAAGCTCCTGCGCAAGCGGGTACTGCTTGCCTCCTGACCTCACTGTCGGTGGCCAGTGCGACGATCCCCAAACGGCCACGTGAGGAGAGATATGGGCACCTGGGACATCGGCCCCTTCGACAACGACACCGCCGCCGACTTCGGCGGTGACCTGGACGAGGCAGCAGTGGAAGAACGCGAAGCCGTGATCCGCGGCGTACTCAAACGCGCCGCCGACCCTGCGTACTACCTGGATACCTCAGACGGCGAACGAGCAGTGGCCGCGGCGGCCCTGGTTGTCGCCCAGCATCCTGACGGCGAGCCGGCGTGCTCAAACTATGGCCCATCAGAGCCGCTACCGGAGCTGTCCGCAGACCTTCGAATGCTCGCCGTCGACGCCCTGGACCAAGTGGTCTCCGACCAGTCTGAACTCGCCGAGCTGTGGGCCGAAGCTGCGAATTGGTCAAAGTGGCGCAGGGACATCACCCGCCTTCGTGACGTCCTAGCCCCCCCGATCCCGCCACAAGAGGAAGCCCTCTTCGATATCTAACGGTCACGCACAGTCACGGACCACAGAAGTTGTGCCAGAACCCCTTCTCGTCGACATCGAGATCCGGGCCCAGCGAGCGCCTCCCGAGGCCGTCGACAACTGCTGTCGTGTGACGTCGACAAAGCCACGCCGCAGCCCTGCGCAGAACCTCGTTCTCCTGCTCCAGCAGCCGGATGCGCTTGCGGGCCTCGCGCAGCTCGGCCGACTCACCCGACGCTGTCGCGGGCCTGCCGCCGTCATCGGTGTTGGCACGGCGCAGCCACTTCGACAGCGTGATCGGGTGGACGCCGAAGTCGGCGGCGATCTGTTCCAGCGTGACGCCGGGTTCACGGTTGCGCGCGACCCGCACAACATCCTCGCGGAACTCCTTCGGATACGGCTTGGGCACTGCAACATCCTTCCAGGCCGCCTCTCAGCAAGCCAGGTCAGGTGTCACTTATCCGTGCAGCAGTCCCAACGCCGCGAACGACTTCCTGGCCCAGGCACTGCGCAAGGCTCTGTGACCATCGCACTGTGCGTATAGCCGGACTCGTTCACCCGGCAGTCTGGGACGCGAGGGCCCTGTCGCAGAACTCGCTTATGAACCCCTGCAACCGATCCAGGGAGTCCATCGTGTCCGCGCCGTTGTCGATCGGGCCATAGCTCAGTTGGAGGTACACCGTACCTACCAGAGACTGCATTCGGACGTACTTGCCGTTCTCGGAGGGTATCGGACCCGTTCTGTCGAAGGTGATGGCGGTGCTCTTGTCTCCGCACGGTGGCATAGAGATGCGTGTGGCCTCGGGATGCTCTTGCTTGAAGTACCTCAGCCCTTCCTCGTAGAAAGTAACAACCGACGAGAAATCTGCACACGAGGACGTGATGTAGGCCGCCTGAAGGCTGCCGCCGTTCCTCTCCGGGTACTCGTAGATAGCTGTGCCGCGAGTACAGCGTTTGGTCTCTTCTGGGCGGAATCCGTTTCGCTTGCTGAAGCTTGTCCATCCCGCTGGCATGTCCTCAAGGTCGGGGATCACGGTGGCGACTTCGGACTCGCTCAGCGCACGAGGTTCGATGGTTGTCTGGCCGCTGGCTCCGTCAGTGGCCGAGTTTCCGCGTGCGTCGGGCGTCGCGGCCGTGGGGCCGTGGCTGCTTGGCTGGGAGTCGTCGGTTAGAACCTGCTTTGAGCCGTAGATGGCGAGGGCGATCACGCAGACGACCACCAGCACAGCCAGCGCGAGTGCCGCCATGCCGGCCGCCGAAGTCGGTTTCGTAAAGTTTAGGGTTCCGTTGCCGACGAGTATCGGAGTGTCTCCTCGTATCCGGCTGCGGTCGATGTGGACGCCGTCCGTCACACTCGGCTTGTTTAGGTGAACCGTCAATGCTCGATACAGCTGTGGGTCGGAGCCGACTTCCTCGGCAAGCACCGCTGACGCCGCTGCCTGGGACTCGGGGGAACCGTCGGATTCCTCCAGGTCCGCTAAAGCGGTCCGGCCTCGACTCGACGCCCCCAGTCGATCGCGTACGACCTGCGCGATTGCTGCACCGGTCTGCTCGCCTACCGTGCTTGCTGTCCCCGTGATGGCTGCGGCCACTACTGCAACGGCAGCCGCCGCGACTTCACTGGCCTCCATTACGCCCCCCGCACAGGCACTTGAACGCTTGTCCTACGCTCAGCATCATGTCAGCGGCGGAGTCGTCGGCGCTGAATTTAGTTGCAATATCGCGTAGTTGTTGACCGGGGGCCATGATCTACAACGCCCTGCTGTGCTGCCTGCTGCACGCCGCCGGACGTCGAGGCCACCGCTTTGCCATGGGGCAGCAGAAGGTCATCGGCCCGCAGGGCGGGTGCGTCGGCATCGGTGAGGCAGAGGCCCTGATCGCCATCGCTGCCAGCCTCCTTCGCGCACTTCCCGCGTCCAGCATCTAGCGGCCCGACGGACGTGGTGCGAGCGAGCCCGGACCGTGTCGGTCCGGGTGTGACTTTGAGCGGTAGTTGGCGGATTTGATTTCTAGTTGGCGAGCCTGCCGTATTGGATCGAGTGACCTGCTGCTTCGTCGTTGGAGCTGCCGGTTCCAGGGCCTCGACTCGCCAACTACCGCTCAAATTCCTCGCCATATGCGGTTCAAAGCGGCCCTTGAGCTGCGGCTGGCCGGCGGCGCTTCGCCAACTACCGATCAAAGTCACACTGATCAAACCCCGGGACAGGCAGACCGCCCCGGCCGTACGGTCACACAAAGTCCAGTACTGACCTGCCCAGGAGATGTAGTGATCCCAGCGCAGCACCCCTACGAAGCGAACTACAAGCAGGAAGTGGACGGCCGCACGGTCTACAGGAGCAAGCCCGTCATCGCCTGGGACGACGAGGGCCAAGCGCTCGTCGTCGACGAGCGCAGCGGTCGACTTGTCCCGGCGAACAACCAGCGCACCTTCACCGGGCTCTCGGAAGGCGGGCATCCTGTTATCGCCGCCATCGCCGGGGGCGGGTGGGGTGCTCGGTACAACAACGAGGACGGCACGTCCACCGTGGACCCGCTGGTGGCCTGGGCCGTCCGAAGCGACGGCACTCTCACTCCCATCGACACCGACGGCGCCGGTCTGTGCGATGACCCCACCACGATGGGCAACTTCGATGGTCTCGTCGCCCCCGGAGCTGAAGCACGGACGGCGCAACTGGACAGCTCGACATGACCGGGCTGTCCTTTATCCCGGCCGCCGCCGGCTGATCGCCTGGCCGCCGCCTTCCGCCAGCTGCCGGAAGGCATCGGTCAGCGGTCCCACCGGACGCCTGGCGAATCGTCCTGACGTCCCTGGCCGCCTGCCACGCGTTCGTCGCGGCGGCCGGCCGGGTTGTCCCCGGGATGCGCGACCGCCAGCTCGGGGACGACGAACGCGTGATCGTGCACGAGAACGTCGCCCGCGTCCGCGCGACGCTGGACTGGATCGAGACGGCCGTGGACACCGGCAAGGTCGACGTCGACGGCGAACTGGCCAAGCTCCTGCAGGGTGAATAGCCGATGCCCCGTGCCTCCGAGCGCAGATCGCCGGCGGCCCAGCGGCACGCCGACACCGTCCGGTTCGTGCTCTTCGAAGCCAGGCCGGCCGGTCTGACCTTTCCCCAGCTGGTCAGATCCAGCGAGCTCTCACCCCACCAGACCCGCGCGGGGCTTGCCTGCCTGCGAGACATCATCACCGAACGCGGCTGGCCACCCCTGATCTGGACCAAGAAGGACGGCTACAAGTTCTGCGCCGACCCCGCCGAACTCCAGGCATACGAGGTCGCGATCATCCGCGGCAAGCTCACCGAGATCCGCCGGTTCATCACCGGAACCGTCGCCCCGCACGCCGCCCTCCAGCCCAAAGGCCGGTGGATCAAACACCTCAACACCCAGCTCAACTCGGTCGAGTCCACGCTCGACGTCATCGCCGACTACACCGACGCCGACGCCTGACCGGTGGGCCCGGCCGCTTCGCGGCCGGGCCCACCCCGTCTTTGAGGGAGGGAACGATGCCGCGCAGGCGTTGCTACCCCTCCGACACCTGGGACGACGAGTGGGCGCTGATCGAACCACTGCTGCCGGTCCCGGCCTGCGAGACCCCGGCCGGCGGCCGTCCGGAGAAGCACCCCCGCCGGGAGATCGTCGACGCGATCCGCTACGTCGTGGATACGGGCTGCAAGTGGCGGGCCCTGCCCAAGGACTTCCCGCCCTGGCGCACGTGTTACGGGTTCATGGCCCGTTGGGCCGCCTGCGGCGTCGTCGGACAGATTCGTGACCAGCTCCGCAAGCGGATCCGCCGCGAGATGGGCCGGTCGCCCGGGGCGGTGGCCACCGTCATCGACTCCCAGTCGGTCAAGGCCGCCGAGACCGTCGGTAAGGACTCCCGCGGCTACGACGCCGCCAAGAAAATCAACGGACGCAAACGGCACCTGGTCGTGGACACCAAGGGCCTGCCGCTGTTCGTCATGGTCACCCCGGCCGACATGACCGACCGCAACGCGGCCAAGGAAGTGCTGTTCCGGCTGCGGCTGATGCACCCCGAGATCACCATCGTCTGGGCCGACTCCGCCTATGCCGGACAGCTCGTCGAGTGGGCGAAGACCTTCCTGAACCTGACGATCAAGACCGTCAGCCGGCCGAAGAACGTCCCCGGGTTCGTCGTTTTGCCCCGGCGTTGGGTCGTCGAACGTTCCCATGCCTGGGTCATGCACGCCCGCAGACACGCGCGCGACTACGAACGGCTCGTCCAGCACTCGGAATCACTCATCACCTGGGCCGCGATCACCCTGATGACCAGGCGCATCACCCGCCGAAACTCCCGCAGGAGCGGACAGCCGACCTCCCGCGAGACCCACCGCGACTAATCCAATCGGCACTGACCGTCGGCAGCGCCACCAAGAGGTCGCCGGGCCCTCAAGCCTGCCTAACTCACCACGACGGCTTCATCGACGCAACACAGTGAGGACAGCCCGTCGCCGTCGACCAGCCGACCTCGCCACCCGAACCCGCCGTTCTAATCGTGAACTGGGCAAAAGCCCAGCTCAGGATTTGCCCTTACTTCTCTTGGTTCGATGGGCGTGCCGGAGACAGGACGATCCGTACATTGGTGGCGTCGTCCGGCGAGTCAAGATCTACTTGCATGAGCCATGTGCCTGGTGCGAGTCGGAGTGCGTCGTCACTGTCGGCGTCCCCGACGGACAGCACCCCGGACGGGAGGTCGATCGTTGCCTGATAGGCGAAGTCTGCTGCCGCCGTCTGACGGACTTCTATCGCCAGGGCAACGTCCGCTTCCTCCTCGGCAACCAGACGCGCGTGCCGGACCTGAATAGTCACCCAGCAATGCGAGGTCCATATCGGGCCCGGACCGTCCAAATCACCAAAGTCTCCCTCCTCTTCGTCGCTGACGTAGATGCAGCCCCAGTAATAGGACCGGGTTCGGCGCAGCCGCTCACCTGTTTCCATCGACATATCTTGCCCCAGCGCAACACAGCACAGGTCAATTCCAGTCGTGCAAGCCCGGCCCACAACCCTTCTTGACGGCCGCAGATCGAAAACAGGCACTCACCGGTCTCACCGAACATTGACCGGCTTCGCCGTTGTTTCAGGCAGAGGACATCATCAGCGCGTCGTACTCCGGGTCTCCGGGGTGCAAGATGGCCTCAATCTGCTCGCCTCGCACGGGACCGCGGTGGTGGATCGTGACACCTGCATCGTGCAGACCGAGCCGGGCCCCGACGAAGGTGACGACCAGGTCTGGCATGGTGACATGCGTGAGCTCGGGGTCGGATCCATCGATCAACGCGACGACGACTGCTGGCCGCCCGAGCGTCTTTACCCGGTCGCTGTCGATCTCCTTCCAGGCGTCGTTGTTGTACTGCACCTCGCCGCCCCAGTTGGAGAGCTGGTCGTCAAGCGCATGGGCGCGGAGAGGGTAGCGGGTGCTCGCAAAGCAGACGCGCTCCGACAAGTCGAGTGCCCCTTTCCGCTGACTCCCGATGCGGAAGAGGCTGACGTCACGCAGAGCCGTATGTTCGGTATCACTGATGTACCCGCGGGATAGGGCTTGGTTCTGTCGGTCGTGTACCAGTTGCTCCGTGAGAGGGCGAAGACCGGACACCCGGATGCTTTTCGCTTCGTGCATCAGCAAGCGTGTGGCGTGGAAAACGCGGAGCGGCCGCCCAGCCAGTGATCTGCGAAGCCACTGATCGCATCCGGTGAAGTCGATGTGGTGGGGAAGATCTTGAAACACGGGGGGTGCGTTCGGCGCCATTGCCACGATGTGGTCGATGATGTCGATCACCGGACCTGGCCATGTCTCCTGACGGTCAATGTCGATCACCTCGGCGCTGCTCACGGGCGCCATGGTGCCACGGGCCCACCTGAGCGCGCGGTCTGCCTGCCTGCTGCCTGCTGGGGATTGGCTCGCTCTCTGCTGTTTGAGGAAGGGCCCCAGGCGCCCAGCGGTCAAACTTCACTGAGACACCGGTCAAGGTTCAGCGAGACAGGACAACTGCTGTCAGAACGCTGCTCACTGCCGTATACGGAGCTACTGCTCATATGCACTGAACAACGACACCATGCACGCCAGGCAGAGTGACGCACGCCACAGAAGTTTCTTCCTCGGAAGTGCTGAAAAGGGGGGTCCTGCCGGGCCTTGTAGTAGAAGCGCTCACACCAACTGCTAGGAGGCGCGCCCCAGTGGGCTCACTCAACTCCCCGTCCTCGCCTGGGCTCCCGGGCTTCGACTACATCGATCTGCCGTACCCCACAGCCGGAGTCGCCGCCAGGTTCACTGGGGTAACCGGCAGCTACCCGCCCCGCCACGCCCTGTCACCCGCGGAGCAGGCCATGCTGGGCGCTGTGGCCGCCGACATGTGGCGCCGCACTATCAGGTTCCGCATCCCGGAGATCAGTGCCCTGGAAGGCCAGCACGCTGCAGTGCACGGCCATCACGACGTGGTCGACCATGTCGGGCGTACCACCCTCGGTCTCCGCAACGCGGGCACCGGCTACTGGCGCGAAGCGGTCTCGACCGCGCTCCTGAGCGACTGGGTGCCACTCCTGGGGTAGAACAACTCCCGTCTCCTGGTGCCCCAGCGGCTGAGGAAGGAAGCCGAGCGGGCCCACCGCAACATCCAGCCCTTATGGGAACGCAAGGCCAACGGCCACCACGTGACCATGCTCGACACGCCCACCACAGGCGGCCTCACGCTCGCAGACCTGGCGGCCGACACAGCAGAGCCCGACGACGACCTTCTCCGCGGCACCATCGATGAACCCCGCATCCGGGAGATCCTCGCCGAACTCGACCCGGACGAACGGGACGTGGCCCTCACCTACGCACGCAACCCGTCCATCGGCTCCTGGACCGAAGCCGCGCGCTCCACTGGAGCCAAAGACCCCGAGCGATTTGGAGAACGAGTTCGCCGCAGGCTCAAGCGCCTGGGCGACCGCCACGACCAGCGCACGTCCGCGCGCGGCGCGAAGAACGGAGCAGAGAAATGATCACAGCGTCCGTTCCGAGTCCCCTGCCGGAAAGAGGTCGGGCACCTGATGAATGGCAGACCCGTAACTAGGGCGTGTGTCGGAAGTGCTTTAGGTTGGCTGACGTGAGTGCGCGGGGGCAGGGTTACAGATATGTCGGACCGGTTGAGCTGAAGGCTGCGGTCCGGCCTGGCAGCGGCGGGTGCCCGATCAGCTCGGCGGCTGACTTCGATGGCTGGATCGCTGGGCGATCGACAGCAGAGCTGACCGAACCGTTCACCTTCGTGGTCGGCACGGATGGTGTGCTTCGGCTGGCGCCGCGGCGAAGCGAGCACGTGGCCTGCGCTGGCGGGGACATGGTTCTGAGTGCTGGCGAGATCAGCTTCATGCGTGAGGCGGACCGGTGGACCGTGGGCGAGGTCAGCAACCAGTCCACCGGATACTGCCCGGACGTCACCTCCTGGTCGGCAGTCGCTCACGCTCTGGACGACGTAGAACTTGGGCGGCCTTCCGGCTTCACCCACGAGGTGGTGTTCCGGCGGTGCCCCAACTGCCAGGAGCACAACATCGTGCGCGAGAACGACTTCGTCTGCGTCTTCTGCGGCAGCGACCTGCCGGAGACATGGAACGTGGATCCCGCCGTATGACGGCCGGGGGTCACAGCCACTCGTTGATGGCAGCGACGAGGACAGTCGCTTCGTAGCGGACCGCGAGCTTGTCGTACCGCGTGGCGACGGCGCGGTGCCTCTTGAGCCGGTTGATCCCACACTCGACCGCGTGACGTTCGCGGTGGTCGACCGGGTCGAAGCGCGGCGGCCGGCCGCCACGAGAGCCGAGCTTCCGACGGTTGCGGGCATGGTCGGCCTTGTCCGGGATGGTGCAGCGGATCCCGCGGCGGCGCAGGTAGGCACGGTTCTTGCGGGAGGCGTACGCCTTGTCGGCCCGCACGCGATCGGGCCGGACGCGTGGCCGGCCCGGCCCGAGGCGGGGCACGCGGACCTTGTCCAGCACGGGTTCGAACTGCGGCGAGTCACCGCGCTGTCCTGCCGTGATCACGATCGACATGGGCTTCTGGCCCTGCTCAACCGCCAGGTGCAGCTTGGTAGTGAACCCGCCGCGCGAGCGACCCAGCCCGTGATCAGGGAGCTCGGTGAAGATGCCGCCCGGCGGTTCCTTCTGCAGGTCGCCCTCCTTGCGGGCCCCGGCCGCATGCTGGTGGGCGCGGCAGACCGTGGAGTCGACATTCAGGTCCCACGTGATCGCCCCCTTCGCCTCCGCCAAGGCCTGGAGTCGGCTGAGGATCCGGTGCCAGGTGCCGTTCCGCTGCCACCGGCGGAACAGGTCATAGACCCGGCCCCACGGCCCGTACTCGACGGGGACGTCCCGCCACGGCACACCGGTCCGGACCCGGAACCGTATGCCGTCAATCAACCGCCGCCGAGGCCAGACAGGCGGCCGCCCCGCCTTCGTGCCCTTCGGCAGCAGCGGCTCCAGCACCGTCCACTGCTCGTCCGTGAGATCTCCCCGACCCATGAACCGTGATCATTCACAGTCCAAGATCCACTTTCGACACACGGCCTAGCCGAACAAGCCCTGGCCGACAGGGATGCACGAGCACTCGAAGAGTCGGTCGCGCTGTGGGAAGCCGTCCTGCGAGACCCCAGCGTCCCCGATCCTCTGCTGCCGCTCCTGGAACTCGTGCACGTGGAGACCGGCGCATGCCTGGTGCTGGATGATTCGGGAATGCTGTCGAGGGCCATCGGCCGTATGGAAGACGCCATGGCGCGCTCCCCAGAAGCGCTCACTCGGGTCGACGTCCTGCGGGCCCGGCTCACCGCCTACGGGATCCGCGCTTCAATGACCGAATCCACAGACCCCGCCCGTTCGGCGGGGGACTGGTTGACGGTCTCAGGCATCGCGCGGTACCTCGCGGAGTCGGCGGTGGACGGCAGCAGCGAGCAAGGCCGGTTGGTCGAGACCATGGGCCGAGCCCTCCTCATGCACTACGAGCTGGCTCTCGTGCCGGGGTCCCTGAGCGAGGCAGTCACCGCGCTGCGCCGGGCCGTGTCCACCCTCACCAGTCCCCGGCTGAACGCCGCTGATGCCTGCTACCTGCTGGGGCGCGCCCTGCGCCTCCGCGGTGAACGAGATCGCTCATCGGAAGATCTGAACGAGGCGGTCGCCCTCCTCGGCAGAGCCGTCGCCGAGGCGGATTTCAGCGGGCCGTCCATGATGCCGTTCCTGTCGAATCTCGGCTTCGCCCATCTCGCCCGGTACCGTCTCGTCGGCGATCTCGACTCGTTGAACGACACGGTGTCGGCCCTGGCACGTGCTGTGGCTGCCTCCACCGACCCAGTGGAGTCCGAGCACCGACTCCAGAACCTCGTCAACCTCGTGGGAGAGCGGATACACGTAGGCGGCTACGCACATGAGCTGCTCAGCCACATTGCGCTCGTGGAATCGCATCTCACTCCCTACGGACTGCCCAAGCTCGCCGGCTGGCTGCTGCTCAACCTGGCGCTCAGGGCCTACGACCGCGCCGTTTCAAAAAGCTTGGTGCACGACTACCTTCTGACCGTGGTGATCCTTCGGCGGTGCGCCCTCTTGATCCCTTCCGACACGACCACGTTCGACGGCCTGCAGACACCCTCGGGCAAGACCGTGAGCAGCGACGAGCTTGTGCGCTTCGCCTGGACGCTTGATGGTTTGAAGGCGTTCTTCTCCACGACCGGTCTGCGTGACTCCTATGCCGACGTCCTCACTGGTGTGGCCGAGGGCATCGGGGAATACCTGATGTCCAACGGGGTCGGCACGCAAGCCACGATGGCGGGGCACATGGCCGCCGACTACGAACTCACCCTGTTCGTTCACCTGGACAATCTTGGTGTCACCTATGCCTGAGGAATTCACTGCGATCGGTTTCGACAACGACTCCTACCTCAACTACCTGTTCGACGAGTCGTCAGAACCCCCTTTCCCTCCAGGAGCCATCCCCGATCTTTCGCCGTGGGAAGAGGTCCGTGAGCGCCAGTCACTGATCTACTTCGTCCTGCGGTCCGTGGCGATCCTCGGATCAGCCGCGGACGAGGCGGCCGTGCAGGCCCATCGCCAGTGGCGGCGGTCCGCTCTCGATCGCGCGCTACGCCTGCACTGGTGGACAGAAGAAGGGCATCCCTTGCCGCTGCCCACCTGGGCGGAAGAAACAGTCGTGCAGGTCCGCGATCACCTTCGTCCCGCCTTCCCCCGCGTCGATGACATTGAGGTCGTCGTCACCCTCGACCCTCGCTTGTACGTCCGCGCACACCATTCGACGCGCCAGATCCGGTTGTCCCTGGTCACCCGACAGCTGTGGCACACCATCGACCTACTCCTCTGGAACGCTGTGAGCGTGCGGCAGGAACTGATACGCACGATCGGCAGCAACGCCGCGCTGCCGAATCCGTCCTACGAAGTTCTTCTTCCGTTCCTGCTGCCGCTGTACCGCAACGTCCGCTGGGACCAGATCCCCATGATGCGGATCCGTTCAGAGCTGGCCGGGGGAGGAGCCGTCAATGCCGCACGGATCCAGATGACCTTCATGATTGCCCACGAGTTTGCGCACCTCCTCCTGCACGAAGAGGGCAGATCAGGTCCGGATCTGGAGGCCGAAGCCGATCGCTTCGCCTACGACGTACTCTTCAGGAACCCCGTCGAGAACATCCCCCTCGGCGACATCTGGATGGCGATCCGCTGGCTGTTCGAAATCCTCGCAGTGGAAAAGCTGCTGGCGTGGCGCCTGGCCGGCGAAGAAGGGACCTTCGCAGTCACCGAACCACCACGACAGACCCTGATCCACCCCTTCGTTCGATCTGCCGGCCCCTCGAGCACCGACATCGTCCTGGGAGGCGCCGGGCTCTACGTCATACAGTCCATGCGCCGTCAGCTGGCAGCTGCGAGCGCGCAGGCCGTACGGCAAAGCGCTGCCCGCTGGGAAAGCACCCTGACATCCGAAGAAGCCAACCGCCCACCTGCGCACGCCTCGCCCATGTTCCCCGACCCCTCCCCGGAGGTATGAATGACCATCATCGAGCTCGACGTGGAGATCGACCCTCACGACTCCGGTCTTCCCGGGTCGGCGCTGATCGACGTCGAAGGACATGACTTCACCGACCACGGGATCAGCCTCAAGGTGGTGGCCGTCGAGGAGGGACACGGCTTCGGCGTCTCGGAAATCGTCACCATTGCCCTCTCGATCGCGGGCGGCGTAGCCTCCGACGTCATCGCGAGCTCTCTCAAGTCGGCCACCCGCGGGGTGATTCGCCGCGTCCGCTCGCGACGGTCACGCAGCGACGGAAGCATCGAGGGAATCACCGAGCTCATCGACCGTGAGCGCCGGGAACCCCCGCAGACCGACTCGGAACGCAACCCCGGCTAGAAGACTCATGAAGATCTTGCTGAGGGGCGGTCCGGTCGCTGGCCGGGTGGCCCCTTTGTTTATGTGCTGGCCGGGGTGAGTACCCAGATGTCGTTGGTTCGGGTGAGTCCGAGGTTGATCAGTCGGCGGAGGTTGAGTGCGGCTGCCCGGGTGTGGATCCAGGTGTTGTTCTTGATGGTGCCGCGGTAGCGGAGTCGGCGGTTGCCGTGGTGGACGAGCCAGGCGACGGCGCGTTCGACCGGGGGTCTCCAGCGCCGGTAGTCGGCCTGCCAGTCGGGGTCGGTGGCGGCCTGGTGGCGTGCGGCTGTGTGGAGGTCGTGGTGGGGGCGGATGGTCAGGATGCGGCCGGCTTTGGCTTTGGTGCACCGCTCGCGCAGGGGACATTCGGCGCAGAGCTCCCTGAAGGAGGCATTGCGCTGGTGATGCTGCCCGCCGGGGTCCGAGAGGGGGACCGTGTGTCCTTGCGGGCAGGTCACCGTACCGACAGTGGTGTCGATCGCGAAGTCGTCGAGGGTGAAGCCGCCCGGGACAGCGGGCCGCAGCGGAGCGGGCTTGAGGAACAGCCTGTGCCCGGCCTCGCCGAGCGCCTGGCGGGCGTCGCCGGTGGAGTAGGCGGTGTCCCCGAAGGCGTCCACCGGTTCGTCCTCGTCCGCGAGAAGTTCGAGCCCGACGGCGGCCTCGTGGTGCTCGGCTCCGGCCCCGGGTCGCAGGGCGACGGCGGTGTATAACCCGGTCTCGGGCTCGATGGCCATGTGGGCTTTGAAACCGTCCTGCTGGTGGCTGCGGGTCTTGTGGACGTGCCGGGCTTCGGGATCCACGGTGGAGACCATCCGGTTCGCCGCGGTGCCCCGGGTGATGCGCCAGCGGCCGTCGCGGCCGTCGGAGTCCTGTGCCGGTTCGACGTCCTGCCCGGCGACCAGGGCCAGGATGCCCACCGCATTGGCGGCCTTCTCTCCCAGTTGCTGGTCGGGCAGGTGGCCCAGCAGCCTGAGTGCGTCGCCCACCAGTGCGTCAACCAGGTCCGCCCGGGCCTGCTGGTCGTTCCAGGCGATGCGGGGCTTGCCCGGATCGGTGTAGTCGTGGGCCTGGCACTGCAAGGCCGTGACCTGGTCGGCGCCGGGGACCTCGCGGATCACCGCCCGGATCGCGGCGATGATCTGAGTGACGGTGTCCTGGGTGGCCACCGCGTCGTCCAGCACGGTGGAATCCAGCGCCCGCCGGTGCTTGCCCTTCAGCACACCCGTGGCCCGCACGACCTCGCGCACCGCCTCGAACACCCGGTTCGGCCGCACCGAGCGGGCCAGGCGGCGGCGGAAGCAGGCCAGCAGCGACGGAGCGAACGCCATGTCGTGCAGACCCAGCCCGCACGCGGCCTTCCACCGCAGGTCACACCGCAGTTCCTGGACGGTCTCGAAGTCCGACAGCCCGTACAGGGCCTGCAACGTGACCGCCGCGGCCAGGATCTGCGGCGGCATGCTCGGCCGCCCGTTCGCCGACGGGTACATGTCCGCGAACATCTCAGCCGGGAACAGCCCACCGCGATACTCGGCCAGGAACGCGAACACACTCCCCGACGGGATCAACTCCCGGCAGGTCTCCCACACATCCGGCCCGACCATCTCCCCGGCCCACTCCCCCATCACCACAAGAAACAGTCTGGCCCCGCCGCTCGCCCGGCAGGGCCAGAACCCAAGATCTTCATGAGTCTTCTAGACCGCTCTGTAGGGCTTCCCTTCTGGTCGACCTCGCCCCGCGCCCAGAGGGCAGCGAAGATCTGGGGGCATGGGCTCCGCGTTGAGTCCATGACCTTGGACACCTGGTGCGATCGCGTACTGCCCGATGCCGCCCGGGACGAAGTCGTGATCGGCATCAACTGGAGCGGGCCGCGCCTGGTCGGCTGGAGCTTCACCCCCCGGGTGCCGCGCAAGCACGTGGAGACGATCGTGGACGGCGAGGGCCAGGAGGAGCAGGCCATCAGGCTCGGCTCCTGGATCGGTAACCAGCGGAGCAGGGCCGCGACGCTCTCGCCAGAGCGCGCAAAGCAACTGTCTGCGATCGGAATGCGCTGGGCATGAATACAACGCCGCGACCTGGGCCCGCTCGCACCGTCTACCTACTCCAGGCACACGCAACCCGACGCACCACGTCCAGGATTGCCCGGGGCGATCACGCGACTCCTCTGCACAGCTGCGCCCTCGCAGGACCTAGTCTTGATCGCCCATGGACGTTGTCCGGCCACTAGGTGAAGCGCTCAAAGGCAGGCGAGTGCAAGCGGAACGGCCGGCAGAGCGATCGGTAGGCAGAACGTGGTCAACGCCGACCTACGCAAGGCTCTTGTCCGCGGGCGTGAGGCCGTCGACGAGACCACTCGATTCTGGCTCACCGTCAACGGACGATGGGACGAAGAAGTCGCTACTGCTCGACTGTGCGAGCGGTCCGCGCCGTTCCTTCAGCCCATCACCTTCAACAGAGCCCAGGAGGCTCGTCTTGGTGCGGACTGGCTGTGGTGGTTCATCGATCGGGAGAGTGAGACCTGCTTCGGAATGCTGTGCCAGGCCAAGAATCTGAAGAAGGACGGTTCTCGCTGGAAGATAGGCTTCGGCCAGGCCAACAAGACCGGTGCCCAGATGAAACTGCTGTCCCGGGCCGCCGAGAGTCTTCAGGTTCCCGCAGTGTACATCCTGTACTGCGGAGACGAGCGGTACAGAGACGGGCTCGCGTGCCGAACTCATTCAGCGTTCGAGTGCGAGACTTGTGCCCGCGCGGGCGTCTCTGTGATCAGCGCGCTTGGCGCCCAGTATCTCTGTGACAGCTACTCAACCGACGCCAACGCGTGTGCCGTAGCGGCCTTCCAACGATCCCAGCCCGTGGAAGACCTAGTCGCGCCAGAGACGCCCGATGGTGCTCTCTGGGACATGAACTTCCACGAGTGTGTCGGCGCCCTCCAGGCATTCCTCAGCCAGCCCCAGTACGGTGCAGCTCGCGTCGCAAAGCAGCTCTTCGACCAGCTCTCGTCCCTGCGCGGAACCCAGCTCAGCCGGATGCCACCTGCGCTGGAACTCATGACACTCCCTAGGAACGAGTGCGTCCACCCCATCCTGCCGACAGATCGAGGTCACCTTCCTCGTCCGTATTTCCGGGACGTCCTGCAAGGACTACGCAAAGCGGTACCCACATACGTACGCGACGCAGAAGCCGGCCGTTTCAACCGTCTGCCCGCCAAGGTCACGAGCGCCGTCAACGGGATCGTCATCACCTACGTTTGATCACTTTCTCTGCTCGGTGAAGGTCCTGGGCGAGGATGTCGACACCAAGCGCTGCGCCTCCGTCTACTGGGCCAACGTTCGCGACTCCATGCCCGACCTCGTCCAGACCGCGGGCCGCGCGCTGCGGATGCAGCCGGGCGAGGGCAAGGTCGCCTCGCTTGTGGTGCCGGTCCTGCTCGGGCCGGGCGAGACGGCGGACAACATGCTCACCAGCCGGGCGTTCGGCGGGCTGGCGAAGCTGCTGGAGGCGCTCAGGGCGCACGACGCCTGGGCAGTGGAGCAAGTTGGGGCGCAGCAGCAGGCTCCCAGCGCCTACAAGCCCGTCCAGCAGGCCGCGCAGGGCCAGGAGAGCCGGGGCGAGGGAAACGGGTCCGGCGGGCCGCCGACGTCCACTGGCGGCGCGGGCATGAAACAAACCGAAACGGCCCAGTCCACAGCACCCAAGACGGGACGCCGAACCGAGAACCACCCCAGACAAGGAAGCGAAGGCTCCCACCAAAGAGCAGCCCTGGTGCGACCGGTGGCCACGGAGCTATGCCTTGCTGCGGGATCTTGCGGGATGATGCGGGCACATCAGTACGGAGGCACGCTTGATCATCTTTGATACGAATGCGCTGAACCTTCTTCCGCCGGAGGGCCCGCGGGCCGACATCATCCGGAAGCTGCGACAGTCGCAGCACCACAGGGTGGCCGTGCCCTGGATGGTGCTGGAGGAGATGGCCGCACACCAGGCGAAGTTCTACCCCGACAAGCACCAGGCGGTCGTGAGCACCCTGGAGAGGCTGCGTAACGTGCTCCCTTGGGAACTGGAGAGCTCGCTGGAGCCTCTTGATCTGGAGCGCTTCCTGGATCACTGGCGAGGTCTCTACGGAGAGATATTCGAGGTGATCGAGACCAGCGGCGAGGTTGCGCGCAAGGCACTGGCCCGCGAGGCGATGGCCCTCCCGCCGGCGAAGCGGGCCAAGGATCACTCCGAGGGCGCCCGCGATGTGGCGATCTGGTTTTCTATCTTGGAGTTCCTCAAGAAGAACCCGGCCGAGAGCGTCTGCTTCGTCACGAACAACACCTCGGACTTCGGGGACGGAACCGTCTTCCCGTACCCGATGAACGAGGACGTTCGAGGCCTGGAGGACCGGCTCACTCGCCTCACAGACTTCGACCAGGTCGTCTCCCAGTTCACCAAGGAGGTGTCCGGGAAGGATGCGGAGGTCGCTGCGGGTGAGCTGCTGAAGTCGCTGTCTGTGCGGGGCCGGGTTGCCCAGACCGCTGTGGAGGTGCTCAGTTCGCCCACCGGGTTCGTGGGTCTGGGGTCTACCGACGCCGCGGTCGAGTGGCATGAGTGGTTGGCCTCGCCGGAGGTGGAGCTACTCAGCGTCACGGACGTCACGGGGCACGAGATCGGGGGTGATGTCTGGTACACCGCCAACGCGCAGTGGCTGTTGTACGGTCTCGCGGCCGATGGGCCTGACGCCGCTGCCCAGTACGTTGCCTGCGTGTGGGAGATGAAGGTCCTGTTCTCTGCTCACGACGGGGACGAGACGCCGACGCTTCTCCAGACCCGCGAGCCGTCGGCCCCGGACACATCCGACACGACGAGCATGGAGCTCCTGCAGCGCCTCAAGGAACGGGCCACCGGCCTGTCCCGGCGAGCCTTCAGGAATCTGCAGGCCGGGGTCTCCCCGGCGGAGCGCCTGGTCGCTCAACAGCTCTCAGCGCTGTCGAGGCTCGACATCGCCAACGGACCGGCGCAGCGGCTCGCCGAGCAGATCGCCGCCTCTCGTGCAGAGCTGTTGACCAGCCCGGTGCAGAGAATCGCCCAGCAGCTCGCCGCGAACCAGGTCAGAGCGCTCGCCCCGGTACAGCAACTTGCCGAGCAGATCGCCGCCTCCCGAGCGGACCTGTTCATCGGCCCGGTACAGAAGGTCGTCCAACAGTTCGCCGCGAGCCAGCCGAAGCTCGACATCGCCGCGTTTCTGCCGCATTCGAACTTCGCTGATCCCCTTGGGACTTCCGTGGCGGCAGGCGTCGGGGATGTTTCTGCCACCGATGAGGAGGGCGAGCAGCTGTCGTTCTCAGCTGACAACAATGATGAGCCCGAAGTCGATCCGGATGCCCCGGGCAACGCGCGTGAGGACTGAGGGGCCCGGCCAGCGCAGGCCGACCGACCGGGCCAAGCCGATCTCGCTCAGCAGTTCCGCCTGATCGGGGGTGACGTCGTCGCCGGCAGTGCGCAGCCAGGTGCGGTAGGCGCGGCCGTCGCAGCCTGAACTGAAACCGCAGCAGTTCCCCCTTCGTGCCGGGGCTCCCGGGGTCCCGGCACCGCGGCGATCGTTGCGCTCGCGCGGGGACAGCCGGGCGCGTAGCCCTCTGCTGCCAGTGCATTGACCTCGGCATGGGCCGCCGCTTCCTCGCCGCCCAGTGTTCCGCCTGACTCTTCTAGCCGGGCTGGTGGCGGGGGTGGCGCTGGCCTCCGTGATCGAAGGAGTCAGGGAGCGCCGGGCATGCTGCTCGCGCGGTGGTCGTCGGGGAGGCGGGGAGCACGGAGATCAGACTTCAGGAGCGAATCTGAGGGTCGCGACTGGCAGGCAAAACTGCTGGTGAGGCGGGGTTTTAGGCGGTTGAGGTTCCTTCGTTCGGTCGCCCGCCGACCGAATGTACGGACTGTCATTCTTTGCGGGCTTTTGTCATACCTGTCTGCTGCACTATGCGCATGCGAGATTCCCACTTCTCGAAGGCCGGTCACGGTCTTGATGAGGATGACGACACCGATCAGATCGTGCGGTCTCTTCTGGACCGGGAGGAGCTGCGGCTGCTGGCCGCTGCTCCGGAGCCTGCGGACGGGGACGACACATGGCTTGGTCTGGTGGCTGAGCCAGGCTTCGTACGACGTGCCTCCGTGCTGGCGCGTGCGGCTCCGCTGCACCGCATCGATCAGCGGCAGGCCTGGCAGCAGTTCCCGGCGGATCTTTACGATCCGCGCACACTGGCTCTGGCGGCGTTGGAAGCCGTGGTGAGCAGGCAGGGAATGGAGGTGGAGGCCACCACGGAGGACGTGGTGGCGTTCTTGGCATCACTGGCGCGGGCGGCGGCTCCGGACCGGGAGGAGGCGGAGCATCGGGCGGTCGCCCGGTTCGTGCTGCGTGAACTGCTCAACGACGCCCAGGGCGGGGAGGAGTTCGACATCTCCTACAGCGACTACCGGGCCGGCCACCAGCGGGTGACGGTGTCGTTGCGGTTCCTGGAGGAGGGGTTCGGGCGGCATGGTCAGGCGGTTCTGAAGGCAACCGCTCCGGCGATCAACCTGCTGCTGGCGGGGCTTGAGTATGACGTGGAGGACGAGCAGGCCGCGAAGGATGCGATGCTGCGCCGCCAGGTGAGTACGGGGCGGTGGGGGCGGGCGGAGGACAGCGCGGCTGACAGCCTCAAGTTGTCGTTGCTCTACGGCGAGCGTGTCCGCGCGGTGCTGGAGGAGACCGGGCGCGATGTGCGGGCGGTGGACTGGAAGCACCGGGTTCCCCAGCTGCTGAGCTCTGCCCGCTCCCATCTCGGCGAGCGTCAGCAGGTGGAGCGCGAGCTGATGGAGTGGACCCGCCAGGCTCACAGGGAAGTGAAGGACGCTGACGTGCAGCTGACGTGTGCACGGGTGCTGCGATTGCTGGAGCGGGCCCATCTTCGGCACACCCAGTTGCTGGCCAGCGTGATCGACGCCCGGCCGATGTTCCTGCGTTCTCAGGCCGAGCAGCGGTTCCGGCCAGCGCCTCGCCTGTCTCTGGTCGGTGTGCAGGAGGACCTGCTGGAGCCGGTGCTGGAGCTTGGGCTGGACAAGGCGGAAATGGTGGCAAGCCTGTTCGCGGACGGGATGGCGGGGCCGGTGGTGCCCCGCCGTCCGAGGCTGCGGGACTGGTGGGAGCTGCTCTTGGCACCGGTGCGTGAGATCCGGGACGCGTTTCCCGACGAAGAGGTGGAGCTGGTCGCCGAGGAGGCGGACGAGAGCGGGCTGTACAGCGAGGCGGACATCTGTGTGGTTCGCGGTCTGCTGGAAGGTGCTCTGGGGGCTCCGGTGCGTTTGTCGGCTCTGCTGGAGCGGGCGCTGGAGTGCGGGGTGGAGGCGGCGGACCTGCTGGCCGTGTCGGTTCTGCAGGCGTACGCACCCGATCCGGAGGAGGAAGAGGAGAGCACGGTGATCGAGTTGGAGGACCTTCTCGGGGAACGGCTGGTGGTCCTGGACGACGGGACGGAATTCGACCTGGGGGTTCTGGGCGGGAGCGATCTACTGCTTGTTCCTGTCCAGCCGCTGATCCCGGACCCGTCGTCCGGTGACCGGGACCGCCAGGAGGCCGCGGCATGAACACGGGCTACGCCTACAGTGCGGCGGACCTGACGGACGCCGCCTCTCTGGTGGGTTTCGGCTGTCAGCCGCGGCTGCGGCCGCTCGCCGTGCCTCGGTACCGGGATCTGCTGCAGCGCTACCGCATGGACGGTCCGTTCCGCGACGCGGTCGACGCGATGACCGAGGGCATGGACATGGATCTGGTCGAGGCGCACGAGGCCGAGGGGCTGGTGCTGCATCCCCGGGACGGTTCGTGGCTTGCCTACCGCCTCCAGGACCACCCCAAGCTGGGAGTGAAGGACCGGCTCGTGCTGGGTCTGGCCCATGTGGCGATCGCGGCGCGCGCCTACCCGTTTCCGGCGGACCTGGAGGAGGAGACCGTCAAGCGAGTCTCCCTGACGGAGATCGACGACTTTCTTCGGGGCCTGACCGAGCATCTGCGCCGGGCGGCGGTCGACGAGCACGGGCTGGCGGTGCCTCATGCCGAGCTGGACGCGGCGTGGAGGATCTACTCGAAGCTCATGCCCGGCCGGCCGACGGCGACGGGCCAGCTGGCGAAGTCCAGCACACAGCGCGTGATCAAGGAGGCGCTGGAGTGGCTGGTGAGCCAGGGCATGGCCTACCGGGCGCCCGAATTCGGATCCGGGCATTACCGGTTGGCGCACCGTTTCCGCCTGCAGGTACGTGAGACCGCGTCCATGGCCGCATTCGCCGCACTGTGCGACATCCGCCGTTCCCAGCTGGTCGAGGAGGAGTAGACGATGTATCAGATGAGGCGTGTGCGCCTGGAGGGCGTCGGTCACCGATCCGCCGGGTTCAGGTCGCTGGAACTGGACCTGACCGGCGGCACGAGCACGGTCGACGGCCGGCGGGCAGCGGCTGTGGACGTGATCCTGTGGTTGCGCAACGGAGGCGGCAAATCGAGCCTGTTGTCGTTGGTCTTCAGCCTCCTGCTGCCTGCCAAGATCGACTTCATCGGGCACGGGAAGAACAAGTCGCTGGCCGACTACGTGCCCGACGGCCAGGTCTCCCACGTCATCGTGGAATGGGGCAACTCCAAGCACCCGGAAGCCGGCCCCGCCCTAGTGACCGGCGGTGTATATCAGTGGCGGGGCGGACAGCGTCCCGCAGACGTCGCCACGAACTGGGAACGCCTGGAGCGGCGCTGGTATGTGTTCCGGCCGCTTCCCGGTGTGATGGAACTGGACACGCTTCCGGTCCGCAGCCAGGACGGGCAGCTCAGCCTCACCTCCTACGTGAAGGCGCTTGAGACGGCCCACAAGGCGCAGCGGCGCCTGAACCTGGTGGTGGCCCCGGACCAGTTCACGTGGGCGGAGCAGCTGGGGAGCAATGGTCTGGATCCTGAGCTGTTCAAGATCCAGCGGGACATGAACAAGGACGAGGGCGGCATCACCGAACTGTTCACGTTCAAGACCTGCGAGGACTTCGCCGATTTCCTCATCGACATGGTCGTCGACGAGGCGGCTCCGTCGGCGGCCCGCGCGTCGTTGTGCAAGCACGCCGACAAGCTCGCCACACGGCCGGCCCGCGAGCTGGAGGGGCGGTTCCTCGCCGAGGCCGTACTGCGGCTCAAGCCGGTGCAGAAGGCGACGGCCGGTCTGGCCAAAGCCCAGCACGCGCTGGTCCAGCAGATGTCTCTCGCGCGCAGGGCGGGCGAGCACATCCAGGCGCGGACCGGCCGCCTCAACGAGGAGGCCGGGGACCTGGTCCGGCGTGCCGAGGATGCCAAGCGCGAGGCGGCGGCCGCTGTCGAGCGGGGCAATGAACTGGAGCGCCGTGTGGCGGAGCTCGACGAGGCGGTCCACCGTGCCCGAGCCACCGAGAGGGCCGAGAAGGAGGCTGAGTGCAAGCAGGCGGCTCTGCGTGCGAAGTCGGAGAGCTCCGCGTGGAAGCAGGTTCCTCGTGTCCTGGAGCTGTCGGAGCACGAGGATGAGCTTCAGCAGGTCAACCAGATGCTGGCGGACCTCAGCGATGAACAGGCCCCGTTGCGTGAGGCGATGGAGGAAGCCGGTACCGCCCTGTTCACGAAACTCACAGGCCACCTTGCCCACCTCAAGCAGGAATTGCCGCGCCTGCAGGCAGTTCATGCCCGTGCGAAGGCTGAGGTGGAAGCCGTCGACCAGGACCGCATGACTGCGGTCAGGGCAGTGGCGGATGCGCAGCAGTGTGCCGAGTCCGCCCGGACTAGATCCGAAGACATCGAGCAGGCCCTCGCGTCCGCACAGACTGAGGGACTGCTGCAGGTTCAGGAGACGGCGCAGGACGCCATGGACCGGGTCTCCCGGGAAGAGATCGCGGCACGGGAGGAACAGGACAGTGCCCGGGAGCAGCGGGAGAGGGCCCGCGTGCGGCGTGGTGAATTCGCGGCCGAACGCACGAGGTACCAGAGAGAACTCGGCGAGGCCCGCCGACAGCATGAGGAGGTGTGGGATGAGCTGACCACGGCTCAGCGAGAACGCGACGAGCTTATGGCCGAAGTCCGTCTGCGGGAACTGGCCGGTGCCGCAGACGAGGATGTCCTAGACCTGGGGGCGGTCGGTGCGGACCTGGCGAACCTTCTGGATGCACAGGTCGAGGCCGCGGATGCCGCATTGGCCGGGGAACGGGCCCAGGCACTGGACGACCAACGGGCCCGCGAGGCCCTGGAGCACGACGGGTTCTGTCCCCCGCCCCGGGAAGTCGAGGAAGCGGTCGCCGCGTTGCGGGCCGCCGGCGTCGACACCGCGGTGTCAGGCTTGCAGTTCCTGCGCGAGACCGTGCCCGCGCACCGCCATGACGACGTCCTGGCCACAGTCCCTCACCTCATCGGCGGCGTCGTGGTCTGTGGTCCGGCGCCCGACGCCGACCTGGCAGCGGTGGTGCGGCGTACGGGGCTGTCGTTGCGTGGTGTGGTCGCCGTGGGCACCCAGGAGCAGGCCACCGTCCTCGGCGACGGGAACGGGGACGGCTTCACCGTGCTGCCCGTCCACCCGGCGGCCCTCGACGCCGACGCCGCGGAAAGAGAACTGCGGCGCCTGTCCGGCCGACTGGACGCACTCGATGACCGGCTGAAGGATCTCGCCCGGCTGCGTGAGAAGGACCGGGCTCTGGCCGTACGTCTGCGTACGCACCTGGGGGCCTTCGGGCCGGAGGCGCAGGCCGGGCTGGAACAGAAGCTGGCCAGGCTCGACGAGAAGGTGAACGAACTCACCCGTCTCACGCAGGACCTGGACGCGCAGGCTTCGGCCGTCGAGGACGAAGACCGGCGTGCCACGGCCAGGATCGACGCGAGCGCCCGTTGTCTGACCGACCTGGCCGGACTGGTGCCCCGCATGCGGTTGCTGGTCGCCGACTCCCGCGAGCTGCCTGGCCTGCTCGACGAAGTCTGCCGGGCCAGGGACGAGGAACGCGAGCACCAGGCCCGCGTCAAAGAGCTGGCCGCCATGTACCAGGACGCGCAACAGCGTGTCGCATCGGCTGCCGACGGTGTGAAGGACTGCGTCCGGGCCACCCGGCGCAGGACTGCGGAGGTACAGCAGCTGCGCCGGGACTTGCCTGAGGACCTCTTGGAGCGGGCAACGTGCGCAGACCAGCCATCCGCAAGTCTCCAGGCGCTCGGTGAGCGCTGGGCGCGGGCGCGTCAGGACTGGGCCAACGGCATCAGTGACAGTGCTCTGCAGGAGCGGCGGGCGGCCAGCGAAAAGATGGTGGCCCGGTTGAACCAGGAGCTGGACAAGGCCCCAGAGACCCGCCGGCGCGCATGTGAACTGGCAGCCGGGGCCGAGGCGGCCGACACCGAGCGCCTCGAGGAGCGGATCCGCGCCGCCGAGGCCGCGGACACAGCCGCTCAGGAGGCTGCGGCAGAGGCCAGTGTGCTGCATCGGCAGGCCCGCGAGACGCACCAGGCGGCGGCCGCAGCTCTGGAGAGGTTCCTCCCGGCTGCCAAGCCTCTCACCGTCGCGTGCGTCAGTGAGAGGGCCAGGGAGCTAGAGGTGGCGAAAGAGTCCCTTCAGCAGGCCCGGGAGACGGAACACAGGTGCTGCATCGAGGAGGCGGCCATCGGCCGGAAGGCCGACAAGGCCGGGAGTGACGCCGCGCTGCTGACCCAGACCGCGAACGTGCTCAGTGCCGCTGTGAACCGTCACAAGGACGCCGCCGACACAGCCGAGGAGGCGGCCGGTGACCTCTGCGACGCCATCCTGCTGGAAACCCACGGCCTGTCCGCCACCACGGCGAGCAGCTTGCTGCCCGAGGACGCGGAACGCATCTGCGGTGATGTCACCGCGAATCTGGACCATGCCGCCCGCAGTCACACGGCAGCACACCGAGCGCTCGACAAGGCGGTCCGGCTGGTGGAACGTCTGGCCCAAGACCCGCAGTACCTCCAGGTCGTCGACGGGCGCCTGAGGGCCCGGCTGGAGCAGAACCTGTCCCAGCCCCGGCGCCTGGCCGAGCTCCTGGAAGACATCGAAGACCGCGAACGGGAAGTCACCGCCCTTCTGGGTGAGATGACCGAGGACCAGGCCATGGTGGTGCGCAGCTGCACCACGCTCGTCGAAGCCGTCCTGCACGACCTGGACGAGGTCGCCCGCCACTCCCGCCTGCCCAAAGGACTCGGCAGCTGGTCCGATGAGCGGTTCCTGTCCTTCGAGGTGCGCCACCGGCCACGCGATGAGGAACTGGAGCGCAGACTGGCCGCGGAGATCGACCGCCTGATCGCCGCACTGCCGACCGGCGCCACCGGTAAAGCCACCGCCCTGCCCGAGGCCATGCCACTGGCCAAGCGACTGGTCCTGGCGGCTCTCGGCGGCCGGGGCAACATCGTCGCGAAAATCATCAAGCCGACCCAGAACCTCGACACCGTCGAGCGGGAATCCGTCACCGTCATCCAGAAGTTCAGCGGCGGTGAACTCCTGACCGTCTCCGTCCTGCTGTACTGCACCCTCGCCCGCATGCGTGCCGCGAAACGCGACCGGCGCATCCCCGGCGGAGTCGGCACCCTGATCATGGACAACCCGTTCGGCAAGGCCAACTACGGCCCGTTCATCGCGCTCCAGCGCCGCGTCGCCGCCGCCCACGGCATCCAACTGGTGTACACCACGGGCACCAACGACCTCCCCGCGCTGGGACGGTTCCCTCTCATCATCCGGCTCCGCAACGGCGTCGACCTACGGACCCGCCGCAGATATGTGCAGATCACAGACCGCTACGGTGACGCCGTGGCCAGTGCGGCAGAACGGGCCGGCAGCGACGGCATCGCCGCCGCGCGCCTCCTGCGCCGCACCCCCGCCAGCCAGGCGGAAACAGACCCTGCGGCGTCGCCCGGAACCGGGGAAGCGGTATGACCCCGGCAGACCGCATGGCCGCACATCTGGCCTGGCAGACCCGCCAGCGCGTCGAGTTCGACGCGTTGGCGTGCGCCGCCGAGCGAGGGGACTCCAGCCTCCCCTCCTCCCCCGACCGGCGCCGGGTGCTCGCCGACGCGGCGCAGGAACTGGTCCGGCGCGGTCTGGCTCAGCTGCCCCGCGGCGAGCACGGGTGGGACTTCTCCGCGCACCCGCCGCTGCCCCTGTGGGTCAAACGCCCGTCCCAGCCCCGCACGGTACGCGTCCGGCCCGGACCGCGTGCATGGGTGTCGCAGCTGGCCGATGCTTCGGCTGTGCATCTGACCAGCGCTGACCATGCTCTTCTCGATCCGGTCAACGCCCTGCTGCGCGATCAGCCGGACGCCGAGGTCATCCCGCTCGCCGAACGCTCCTACCAGCTCTACGGCGACGAGAAATATCTTCACGGCATCGAGCGGCACCGGCTGGTCACCCGCGGAATCCTCAGTATCGCGGACCATCTGCGGGCCCGGCCTGCACCGGCCCCGCTGGCCATATACGAACTGGGGCCGGCATCCTGGCTGCTCATCGTGGAGAACAGCGCTGCGTTCACCAGCCTGCGCCAGATCCTGGGCGCCTGGCCCGACCGCAGCCAGGTCGGGTGGCTCGGATACGGCGCAGGAGACCAACTCGTGGCCTCCCTGCCCACAGCTGCCGATTCCTTCCGTGAACGCGACCACGGAGCAGCCGACCTCCTGCTGTACGCAGATCTGGATCTCGACGGTCTCGAGTGCGCCCGGCAGGCCGATACCAAGGGCCGCGCAGCCGGGTTGCCGCCCTTGTTGCCCGCCGTCGGTCTCTACCAGGCGCTGCTGACCAGGCGCATCCGCCGTGTGTCCCCGGCACCGGCCGAGCGTGTCCGGGAAGCCGTGCCGTGGCTTCCGCCGGACATGGCGTCCCCGGTGGCCAACCTGTTGGTCTCAGGGAAGGTACTGCGCCAGGAAGCTCTCCCCCTGCCGGTACTACGAGCTCGCCTTGATCCCGCATCCCCGCTCCTGCCCCAGCTACGCGGCCCGCTCCCCGCACGTGCGCCGGTGGGCCCAGACAAGAAGAGGACACCACCGTGGCTCCCGGCCCCGACCTGCCAGCACCCGACCAGCCCATGACCACCGAAGTGCTTCTGCACCGCTGGCCCAGCGCCTACATGCGCACGGAACTCGTCCACGGGGTAATCATGTTCAGCGGCGACTTCGACGAAAGAGATGCCTCCATCGCGCGGCGAACCTACCCAGGGCGCCAAGTGCTGCTGAACGCCGACGGGGGCATCGAGGTACACCCTGCTGGGACAGGTCCGGCACGCTCGCTGCTCGACCGGTAGTCCGCTGGCCACTTCATCCCGAACTCGCCAGATACCGCAACCTCTCGAGCAAAGCTCGGCATTTGGCGGCCGCATCGTATGGGCCGCCCAGGCGCTGGTTACGGTAGGTGCTGCGGTTCGCCAACCAATGCCTTTGCTCACCGCCGCCGGTCTCATGGCATCTTCCCACCGGCACGCCCCCAACCAGGCCCGCACCGTGGAGGGGCACCGATGGTGGCGCAGTAGTTCACGCGCCAGGACACCGCGATCAAAGCACGCCTTGTAGGCGACACAGCGCCTTCCCTGCAGGACACCCTTCAGATCCGGAAGGATGTCACTGAAGGTCGCAGCGCGTATGACGCGGGTCGGAGTGATGCCGTGCAGGGAACTGGCTGCCGCCGTAATGGGCTCGTTCGGGTTGAGCAGCTCGTTCACCACCACACGCCCCGAACAGTCCATCGCTGCGATCTGCACCGCCCATGCCTGCGCTCCCAAACCAGCAGTCTGTACGTCAACGAGCAGCAAGGCGGGATCGGCAAGCGCCCCGCGCGCCCAACGTGCCGCCATCTCCCGTTCCTGGCGCCAGGAAGGCGGTCGGCGTAGCACTCGCACCGCGTCGTCCAGACTCGCGCACTGTTCAGCCGCGGACTGCACGTGCCACAGGCCGTCGCCCTCGGGGCGTGCGTGCAGCGTCCCGAGATACCGGCCGTGCTCGTAGAGCACCCAGGTCGGCCGCTCCGTGTCGCTGGGCCGTACGAACCGCACGGGCAGACCATCGACCCGGCGGCTGAAGGCGTCTCCCCACTCGCCCGTCGGCCCGACGCATTCCTGGCCGCACAACCGACCATGCAGTCGGCAAAGGACGGCCCCCAGATGCTGGCGTCCTGCATACTCCATCCGCTGATCATGAGATAGCTCGCGCCATCCACTGTCACACGCCGCACAACACGCCGGAGGGCTCATCCTGCAAGCGCAAGCCCGCGTACACGCGGCAGTGACGAGGAGCGGATGCCGTTCAGACGGTGCCGGCTGGGCGATGACCTTAACAGCTGCGAGCCCTGCCCTGTGACGTGCAGGTCCTGACGGGCGACGGCGAGCTCGGCCATCCTGCGGGTGCTTCGTACGACCGGATCGTGGCGACCGCCTCCGTACGGCGCATCCCACCGGCCTGGATCCACCAGCTCCGCCCCGGCGGCGTGCTCGTGGCGCCGCTCGACACCCCGTGGGGCCACGACGTCCTCGTGCCTGACCGTCGACGGCACCGGCCACGCCGAAAGCCCCGCCGTCGCACCGGTCACCTTCATGCGCGTACGCGGACAACGAAACCTCGTCCCGTACACGGAGACCTGGGATGGCCAGAGGACGCCGGAGCATAGGACCAGGTACAGGTACATGTCGGCCCGGCCGGGCAGCGCATCACCGTCCTGGCCCCACCTCCATATCGGTCGGGACCGCCGCGCGGCCCTGAATCAGGGCCCCGCACGACATCACGCCGAAGAGATGGAGACCGGCGCAGTGGTGGTCCAGGGCGAGGACCTCCGGCGGTGCGTACAAGGCTGCCGGCTCGGATGGGACGCACTCCAACCGGCACAGCAGTGGCTGCTGGGGAACGCCTTCGGGCTCGGTCCCGACAAGCTCAGGGCGGAACGGCGGGGCGCGCTCGACGCGCTCGGCATGGAGTGGGCAGTGGACGCCGCGAGGCGGTCGCGGTGGGCTCTGGCAGCGGGGTGCTGTGGCTGGCTCCGCTCGCCGGGGAGACGACGTTGTCCCTTCTGGGTTGCACTGCTGACTGCTACAGGATTGGAGCTTCCCCTTGATTGTGGACACCTGGAGACTGGGGCGTGAGAGCCCAGAGGAAGCAGTGCCAGGTGGGAAGTAAGTACACGAAGCGGTACTCCGAGGAGTACAAGCGGGACGCGATCGAGCTCGTGCGGTCGTCGGGCCGGACGGTGACCGAGGTCGCCCGGGAGCTCGACGTCAGCTCGGAGTCGCTGCGGGGGTGGGTGAAGAAGGCCCGCGCCGCCGAGAGTGCCAGGACGGGGGCGGGTGCCGTGCGTTCCGGACAGGCAGCCGACGACCGGGACGAGGAGCTGAAGCGGCTGCGGAAGCTGACCGTCGAGCAGGCCAAGACGATCGAGATCCACCCCGACACCCTCGCCGCCCGGCACAACCTCGCCACCTGGCGGGGGGAGGCGGGGGACGCGGCGGGGGCCGCGCAGGCCTCCGCCGACCTACTGGATCGCATGGTGAGGGTGCTGGGCGAAGACCACCCCCTCGCGCGGATGGTTCGACACAGCCTCGACCGCTGGCGGAAGGAAGCGGAGAGGACGCCGGACGTACGTAGCGACCGTTCGTGAGACACCGAGATCGCCTCGGTGTTACCGCAAGATGCGACTGTCACGCAGGTCATGTACGTGCCTATGTGGTGGTCACCTTCTTCTGCGGCTGCCCGCAGGGCCAGGTCCTCTCGGCCTGGTGAGCTCGCACGGCGTGCCTCGGAGCATCGACCGCCCCGAGGCACGGCAGGGCCGTCCGAAACGGCCTCGGTGTCCAGTCAGCCGTCATTCCTGGGGATCTGTTCCCGCCGGGCGGCTGCCAGGCGGGCGCGGACGGTCGCGGGCTCGGTTCCTGTCACGGTGGCGATCTGGTCGATACTCAGCAGCAGTTTGTGGTGGAGGAGGTGGGTGTCCTCGATGGCGGTGGAGGTGCGGCCGCTGCGGCGTGCGACGGTCTGGGTGAACCGCTGCCATGCCCAGGCCGATGGGCGCTGCTCGGCGACCACGGAGGTCCAGGTGCTGGCCACGGTCTCGAAGAGTTTCGATGTTGCTATCCGGGCTTCCTCCGTGGGGAGGTGGGCGGTGGCGTAGGCGTGGTAGGTGGGTCGGTGGAGGTCGTAGAACGCGTAGTAGGCGTTTGTGAGGACTGTGGGCGACGGCTTCATGGTCAGTACTTCCTTGTTCTGCCGTTCCTGGTCAGCCGAAGGCGTCAGCGGGGAGGCTGCTGACTGGGCCGCGGTCGTGTGTGGCGTTGCGCCACAGGGGCAGGGCGATGTTGGGCTTGCTCTGCAGGGCGGTCGCGAGCCGGTGGTACACGGTCCATTCCGGTACTCCGGGGCCGTGGAAGGCCTGCCGGAGGTCGGCGATGGTGATGCCGCGCCGGGCGGAGCTGATGAGCCGGTCCTCGCGGGGGGAGCCTGCGGCGTAGTTCAGGGCTTGGAAGTAGGTGCGCAGGGTGTGCACGGGGTCGGTGGTGCTGACGGGGTCGTCGGCGGCGATCTTCCAGAGCAGTGTGGCGAACTCGGTCTCGGTGCTGCCGGCGCACTTTCTGGTGATCAGCTCTACGTAGGAGAGGGTGGCGTGCCGCTCGCCGGACAGGATGCGGGAGAGGTAGGAGCGGTGGATGTTCATGTGTTTGGCCAGTTCCCGCTGCGGGATGCCGGACTGCTTCCACATGAGGGTGAGCGCACAGGCCAGGCGCTGGTGCGGGTCGCGCAGCGAGGCTTTCTTCGGCATGGCCCGTTTGGCGGCCCGCTGTGAGCCGAACGCGAGCACGGGGCGTTTGCGGGTCGCGAGCTCACGGTCGACGGCTCGTGGCGGGTACTTCCTGCGTAACCGGTCCGCGCTGACCTTCATCAGGGGTTCGAGGTCGGTGAGTGGTTCGCCACGGGAGCGCTGGCGGACGACGAGTGCTGCGGTCGTGTCCTCCATGAGGCGGGTGAGCTGGACCGTGCATTCGAGCAGGTCGGTGGTGACCGCGCTGGGGTCGGATGCGCGTGCGGCGAAGGTCTCGGCGATCCGGACGGCGTCCACGGCCATGCCGTGTACCGCGGTACTGCAGCGGGCGGCGCGCTCGGGGTCGGTGGCCGACCTTGTGCGGGCCGGCTCGGGACTGGGGGTGGTTTGTGCGAACTGGTGGGCACGGAGAACTCTTTCGGGGGTGCTGGAGCGGGTTTTTGGACCGCTTCATTCGTCGGGCACTGTGGTGACCTGGACGGCGGTCGCGGCAAGAGGAGCAGCCGCGACCGCGCGGTTGGTCGGGTCAGCGTCGACGCACCCACTGGCGGACCAGGGAAGATCCGTGAGCGGCTGTCAGGAGCAGCATCAGGACGGGCAGCACCTCGGGTGTGAGAACGCCCGGGATCACGAGCAGCGGCAGGGAAATCGCCACGACGGGCATGCTTCCGCGCACGGTGACAGAGGTGACAACCCGGCATGAGGTTTCAACCATGCGCGGGGCAGAAATGATAAGTTCGCGGCTTGTTTCCCCTGCAAAAGCATGTGCGGGGAGACGAGTTCGGCGTCGGTCGGCCATGGAGGGGCTCCTTTCAGGGTTCGACTGGACGTTGAGACAGCGACAAGAGACCCCGGCACCCGGCGACCAACCTGCGGCCGGGGTCTTTGCCTGCCCCGACGGAGAGTCGGGGAAAATGCAACCTACTACTAACGGCTCATGGTTGGTGCCGCAACGTAGTGCTCATGGGTACGCACACCCACCCCGCCCTCCCGGTCAAACAGTCACGTAACTGACCAGTAAGACTTAAAAGCCGACCAAAACCAGTCGGATGAAACGGACAACGGTAGCGAAGGGCTCGAATCCGCTGGAGCGGAACACCCCCGCGCCAACTCGCGCCACCCCCGCCCCCTTCTGCCGCGCCCCGACGGTTTCCACGGAACTTGGCACCAGACGCATAACTCGAACGGGTGAACGGCCTCACCCGCGACCGGCGAACCGGTCACCGACTCCCGGCGGCGCCACAGCCCTCGCCGGGAGCAGCCACTGGCACCATGAATGTGACGATGCGTCAAGCTATGTCGCGCTCTGAAATCATGAGGCTGTATCAGCCCCCGACTTCGGAGCATCGCCGTGACAGCACGCCGCCTCGCCCCCATCGCCGCCCTCTTCCTCGCGGCCTCGCTCGCCGCCTGCAACCCAAGCGGAACGAAGAGCGAGTCCGACTCGAAGCCGTCGGCCCCCGCCGCGGCCAGTGCTTCCGGCGCTCCGGCTGATGGCGCCGCCGCCGCCCCGGGCGCCCCCGCGGGTGGCAGCGACCTGCCCCTCGCGGAGGCCATCGCAAAGATCCCGTCCGGTACCGAGGACCGCGCCGGGTACGAGCGCGATTCCTTCCACCTGTGGGTCGACGCGGACAAGGACGGCTGCGACACCAGGAAGGAAGTCCTGATCTCCGAGGCGGTCAAGGCTCCCGAGCAGGGGGCCCGGTGCGCACTGAGCGGGGGCGAGTGGCTGAGCTACTACGACGAGGTCACCGTGAACGCGGCCACCAAGCTCGACATCGACCACGTCGTACCGCTCGCCGAAGCCTGGGACTCCGGAGCCTCGAAGTGGGACGCGGACCGGCGCGAGCAGTACGCCAACGATCTCGGCGCCGACCGGTCGCTGGTCGCCGTCACCGCGAAGACCAACAGGAGCAAAGCCGACCGGGACCCGGCCGAATGGCTCCCGCCGGCCGCGTCCGCACAGTGCACCTACAGTGCCGACTGGGTGGGCACCAAGCTCCGCTGGAAGCTCACCGCGGACGACAAGGAGCGCGCAGCCCTGGAGAAGCTGGCCAAGAACTGCGCGGACACCGTCGTGAAGTACGAGGTCGCCCCCTGACCAGCAGTCAGGCACGGCACCCTCACCGCATCCGGACCACGGTGAGGGTGCCGTGCCGGCCGGGCCCGGCCAGCACCTCCACGACCAGATCCGTCTCCACCCGCATATACGACTCGCCCTCCGCCCGCCGCTCCCCCACCACCGCCGCACCGTCCAGAACTTCACCGACACGAGCCGCGAGAACCGGCTCCAGGCGAGCCGACACCCTCACCGGCCCACCCTCGTCCCCCACCGCAAGGACCAGATGCTGCGGTCTCAGTCGGGGACCGGTGAACCCCAGGACCAGGGCGTCGAGTGTGTCCGCGTGCCGTACTTTCACCACCCCCTGCGTCGCCCCGACGGATAGCTTGCCCTGCCCCGTTTGCAGACGATCCCCTCGATGCCCTGCTCCCGCAGGGCGTCATACCAGAGCACGGCCACATCCCGGTCATCGGTCGCCGGGACAGCCTGGATCGGAGGCTCGACGTCGGCGAGGAGCTCCAGGAGGAGGGCGCGGCGCTCGGTGTACGGGCGGCTTCGGCAGTCGCCGATCGCTGGGTCCGGGTGCTGCAGAACGTCCCAGCAGATATAGGGGCACTGTCAGGTTGAGTGAGTGGTCTCCGGGCTGGAATGGTGGCCGGGGATCGTTCGGGAGGAGCTGGTGGTGGAGGGCGCCGGGGAAGGGCCGTCGTACAAGGGGCTCCGGTTCCCGGCGGAGGTCATCTCTCACGCAGTATGGCTGTACCACCGCTTCCCGCTCTCCTCCCGCGAAGTCGAGGAGCTGCTCCTGGCCCGCGGGATCACCGTCTCCCATGAGGCGATCCGCCGGTGGTGCGACCGGTTCGGCCCCCGCTACGCGGCCGCCCTGCGCCGCCGCCGGCCCCAGGCCGGCGACAAGCGGCACCTGGACGAGGTGTTCCTGAAGATCAACGGGGTGCGGCACTACCTGTGGCGGGCCGTGGACCAGGACGGCACTGCCCTCGACATCCTGCTGCAGTCCAAGAGGGACGCGAAGGCCGCGAAGGGCACTGTCACGTTGACTGACCGGCCTGGGATGATCTTCTGGTTGGTCGTGCTGGGAGGGGTCGTCCGTGGACAGCGCGCCGCCGTCGTACAAGGGGCACCGGTACCCGGTGGAGATCATCGCGCACTGCGTGTGGCTGTACTTCCGTTTCCCGCTGTCGTTCCGCGAGATCGAGGAGCTGATGCTCGAGCGCGGCGTGCTCGTCTCCCACGAGACGGTCCGCCGCTGGTGTACGAAGTTCGGGCAGGCCTACGCCAACGGCCTGCGCCGCCGGCGTGTGCACCCTGGCGACAAGTGGCTCTACCTTCTTGAACGGGTTGGTCCTCCCGTTCGTAGGGTGAGGACACCCAGGGGAGCTGGGTGTGGCTGACAAGTGGCTGCCGTTCGTGGCTTCAGGTGCTTGGCCGCCTGGCTCCCCACGACGACTCGGCCGCCGATTGGGAAGTGCGAACAAGTCGCTGTGTAGAGCAATGCCGGCGAGGTCGTCCGTGGTACGCAAGGCATGTACGACCGAATGGAGCACGATGAGCCGGATATGGGCGGGAACCGACTGCGGCAAGACCCACCACCACTGCCTGGTCCTGGACAGCGAGGGCGACACGCTGCTGTCGCGTCGGGTGGCCAACGACGAGCCGGAACTGCTGAAGCTGATCGGTGACGTCCTGGACCTCGCCGACGGCGGCAAGACGACCTGGGCGCTTGACATGACCGGCGGCGAGCCCGGCCTGCTGATCGCCCTTCTGGTCAACCATGGCCAGGAGCTCGTCTACATCCCCGGTATCGCGGTCAACCGGGCCACCGACAGCTACCGCGGCCAGGGCAAGACGGACGCCCGTGACGCCCGCGTGATCGCCGACCAGGCCCGGATGCGCCGCGACCTCCAGCCGATCCGCCCCGGCGACGAAGCCACGCTCGAGCTGCGGCTGCTGACCGACCACCGCGTCGATCTGGTCGCCGACCGCACCCGCACCACCAACCGGCTCAAGGCCCTGCTGAACAGCATGTTTCCGGCCCTGGAACGGGCCCTCGACCTGGGTAACGTCGGCCCGCTGGTGCTGCTAACCGGTTACCAGACACCGGCAGCGATCCGCCGCGCGGGCAGTCGGCGGCTGACCGCCTGGCTGCGCAACCGCAAGGTCTGCAACGCTGCTGCCCTCGCCGAGAAGGTGGTTGAGGCCGCCGAGCGCCAGCACACCGCCGTCGTGGGTGAGAAGGCCATCGCGAAGATGGTGCACACCCTCGCCAAGGAGGTGATGGTCCTCAACGAGAAGATCACCGAGACCGACAAACTCATCGAGGGCCGGTTTCGCGAACACGAACTGGCCGACGTGATCCAGTCCATGCCCGGCATCGGCACGATCCTCGGTGCCGAGTTCCTCGTCGCCGTCGGCGGCAGCCTGGACGCCTTCCCCACGGCCGACCGGCTCGCGGCCTTCGCCGGCGTGGTCCCCGCCCCACGCGACTCCGGCCAGGTCAGCGGTAACGACCACCGACCGACGAGATACCACCGTCGCCTGCAGCGCGTCTTCTACATCTCCGCGCTGGTCAGCGTCCAACGAGACCCCAACTCACGGAAGTTTTACGACCGCAAGCGCGCCGAGGGGAAACGGCACGTCCAGGCCGTCCTCGCGCTCGCACGCCGTCGCGTCAACGTCCTGTGGGCTCTGATCCGTGACCGACGGTGCTACCAGGTCATACCCTCAGTGACGACGGCGGCTTGACATCGGCATTGGGAAGCACCTGGACGAGGTCTATCGTTTTGAGACGAACGACGTGGACACCCTCGCGACAGCACTCTATGCGACGACCGACGACATGCTGAAGGAGCATCCCGACCTGGCGCCGTGGCGCCCGCCGGTCGGCATTACGCCCCGCCTGAGCGATGGAGGAACGGCGTCGGCCGCGCGCCTTGGACCGGAAGGCGCGGGTGGGCCGGGGCTGCGGCCTGCGCCGTACTGATCCCGAGATGCGGGCCTGCGCGGCCCGGGGGACGGTGAAGTGAGGCATTGACCATCACTCTCTCTGGAGAATCATGATCGTCAAGATGCTGCATGAAAAGGGCCTGACGTCCGAGCACGCCTACTGCGCTGGCTTCCTGTCGGTCGGTTTGGCCGTCGCCTCTTGGTTCGGATCGATGAAAGTCGAACCTTTGGGGTTGGCACGCGCGGACCGGTGGGGCATCTTCGTCGGCGAGTGGGCACCCACGTTCTTCGCGATCGGCCTGGCCCTTGCGAACTACGAACGCGAGAGCGACCTCGACTTCGGCCAAGAACCGCTGCTCAACGCAGAGCCGCCTGAGCCCTGACCCGGGATCGGACTTCTTGCGGGAGACGCTGTGCTGGTTGCGGTAGCGGGCCACCGCCAAGGAGCTGATGGCATAGACCGGCGGCGTTTCCTGTGGTCAGGACGGCGACGAGCACCCTCAGCTCCCGGAACGCCTCCAGCCACTCTTCGTTTCCCGGCGAACGGAGGAGCCATGTCGACCGAGACGCTCGTAGCGATCATCATCGCCGCGGTAGTGGTCGTGCTGCTGGTGTGTGCGTTTGTGGCCTGGAGGGTCACGCGCAGGCGTCATCTGAAGAAACAGTTCGGCCCTGAGTACGAACGGGTCGTGGAGGAGGAAGGGAGCCGCTCGGCCGGGGAACGGGAGCTGCGCGAACGGGAGCAGCGCCATGACGCGCTGGAGATCAAGCCGCTGTCGGCAGCGGATCGTGAAAAGTACGCCCAGGGCTGGAGCCAGGCCCAGGAGCGGTTCGTGGACCGGCCCGAGGAGGCGGTCCACGAAGCCGACCGGCTCGTGACAGCGCTGATGAGCGAGCGCGGCTATCCGACCAAGGGGTTCGAGCAGCAGGCCAGCGATCTCTCGGTCGAGCACGGACAGGCGCTGGAGAACTACCGCTCCGCCCATGAGGTCAGCGACCGCAGCAGCCGTCACCAGGCCACCACGGAGGAGCTGCGGAGCGCAATGGTCCGCTACCGGACCCTGTTCGACGAGCTGCTCCACGACGGCCACCGGCCGCAAGGGTAGTACCTGAGGATCCACTGCTCTCCTGGGCTGCACCGGCCAGGGGAACGATCGGATGGAGGCAGAGATGACGGGAGACCGGGGCCCGCTGGGGTCCGAGACGAGGAGTCTGTCCACCGATGATCTGAGCGGTGCCCGCGACGCAGCGGCCGAAGCTCCACCAGCCGCCTTCCCCGGGAAAGCCGCACCGGCCGGACGGCCCCCGGAAGCGGTCGATGAGGCGGAGCCCGCACCAGTACCCGGCGCCGGGGCGGGCCCGGCAGCGGACGAGGCGGCGGACGAACCGCTCCTTGGCAGCGAGCAGGAGGAGTTCCGCAGCAGGTGGCAGCGGATCCAGGGCGACTTCGTGGATGACCCCCGCGAAGCGGTCGGCGCCGCGGACACCCTGGTCGCGGAGGTGATGCAGGAACTGGCCCGGACGTTCTCCGACCACAAACAGGCACTGGAAGGGCAGTGGCAGCGGGGCGAGGAAGTGGCGACCGAGGATCTGCGCGTCGCCCTGCAGCGGTACCGCTCGTTCTTCAACCGGCTACTGAAGACGTGAACCCGCCAACAGGGGCGGGAAACCGGCCTGATCGAAACCGCCCGCGACGCAGGGGCCATCTGGCCCGGCCCCGCCGGAACCACCGGCGAACAATGCGTCCTGGCCACGCGCGAACGTCGGGCCACCAACCCGCACCACCGCGGCGCAATGCCGCCGGACCTACGGCGCATCGCCGGCCTCCCCCTCCCCCTCCTGCCACCCGCCCCCATCTCGCAGCCGCTCACCCTGGCCTCGAGGAGCAGCTCGACGCCCTCGCGGACTCCGTCGCGCCCCCGCTTCCCCGGCTGACGAGCGCACCGATGTGCGGTCCGAGCGTCCCGGCGTCGTCAGGTGTCGGAGACAGTGAAGAGTGCGCCGTCGCAGTCTCGGATGGCGAAGGCGGTGCTCGGGGCGCCGGCGGGTGAGGAAGCCAGTGAGGATTCACCTCCGGCCGTGACGGCGGCCGCCGCGGCCTGCTTGCTGTCTTCGACGTCGAAGTCGATGTTCCAACGGGGGCGGATTCCTGGGTCCGGGTCGGTTTCGTCACCTCCGCCGTACAGGGTGGCGACGGTGCGCCCTCCGGTCTGGACGACGATGTGGTCCTGGGCGTACTCGACCGTGCAGCCGCCGGGCCGGGCCCAGCCAAAGACCTCTGCGTAGAAAATCGCGGCGTCGAACGCGTCACGGGTCCGCAGGTCCAGACGGACCGGGACGCCGCCCTGCTCTGCCGGCCAAGACAGGGCCGGGCCCTCCCAGAAGCCGAACACGGCGCCGTCCCGGTCGGCGGCGATCCCGGCACGGCCCTCGCCCAGGGCGAGCGGGCCCACGGCGAGCGTGGCACCGCGCTCGCTGATCCGGGCGGCTGTCTCGTCCGCGTCCCTGACGGCGAAGTACGGGGTCCAGACGGCCGGATGGCCACCACCTGGGCAGCACCCGATCCCGGCGACCGGATTGCCGTGCGCCAGAGCCACCGAGAAGTCACTGCCGAGTGGGCTGGGCCTGAACGCCCAGCCCATGACACCGGAGTAGAAGGACTGCGCAGCGTGCAGGTCCTGCGCCATCAGGTTCACCCAGCAGGGCGCACCGGCTACCGGCACGGTTCCTTCGAGGATCGGCACTCGATGCTCCTGCGGGTTCAGCGGGCGGTGATGCGGAGCAGTTCGCGTACGCGGTCCACCAGCCCGGCTCCGGGGACGAGGATTCGGTTGGCGGGCGGGAGGTTCGGGAGCAAGGGGTAGGGGCGGGTGGGGGCGGTCTCCCTGGCCCGGCGTACCAGCCGGCCGAGTTCGTCCAGTTCCTCGGGCAGGATGGCAGCTGCGAGTTTCGGGAACAATTCGTGCTCTTCCTCGCGCACGTGGGAGGCGACCTCTAACTTCAGCTTCGCGATCGTGTCGTTGAACTGAGGATCACCAACGCTCAAGTCTTCGAGATCCCTGAGCATCTGCTCGACTCGGGCGTGATCGGCGAGTTCCTTGTCGGCCAGTGCCGCGCCGTGCGGTACATGCTCGCGGACCGCGGGATAGAGGTGCCGTTCCTCGGCGACCGTGTGCCGTACCAGTTCTGCGGTCAGACGGTCCGCGAGCTCCCGGCGCCGGGGGTGATCGACTGGCTGCAGCTCGATCTGCGAGAACAGGTCCTCCAGCTCACGGTGATCGGCCGCGAGCTCCGCGATCACATCGCCACCAGGTTCCATCGCCACACAGCACCTCTCCTGGGGAATCATCGCCCCTCGAGGGGAGGGTGCAAGCACACAGACAACACATCCCGGGGCGCAGAACCGGCGCCACGCGCGCGGGAATCGCACCGTACTCACCTCCCCGGCCCTGCGATCACCACCGTCCCGCGCAAGGATGGGACTACGGGCGGTGGCCCGGCCATGTCCTGCCCCCGGTCCCGATCGGGGGACACCTCCCCCAGGCACGCCGGTCCACTTCCCGGCCCATAAGGAGGGGCCTGGAGGTACGGATGCCGGAGCCCTTGTGGACATGCCTTCCTCCACCGCCGACTGGATGGAGATGCCAGCAGTGGGCCGCGGCCTTAGTGGTCCGCTCCGGAAATCCCTCGGGGGTTGACGTGAGGTCAGATCATGTGTGGGTCCTGGATCGCCGTTTCGGGGTGTGGGGAAGCGGTCGGCCGCGGCCGGGCTCGCGCGGAGCCGTGCTCCTTCTGTGGCATCACCCGGAGAATCACCGTCCGCGGCACCAGTGCGTCGACTGCGGAGAGATAAGGGCCGTCGACCGTCGCCGCTCCCGGGCACGGTGCGTGGCCTGGGAGCGGCGATGCCTGGGATCTCCGGGTGCGAACTCATGTCGAGCTTGAATCGCCCGTACGGGTTCACATGGGTCCGGAGAAGCGGCGCATGGGCATCGGCGTACGTCATGTCCGCGTAGTCGGGCCCAGCCTGCGACCTCGGAGGCTCCGGCGTGTCGGTCAGGCCGAGCGCAGGGCGTCTGTCGGGGACACCCTGGCTGCGCGCAGTGCCGGGTAGATTCCGGCGACGGCCGCCACCAGTACTGACACCAGCGGTCCGGCGATGACCGTATAGAGCGGGATGGAGGCGGGCCAGCCCTGTGCGAGGGCGTAGCCGTAGACCGCGAGGCCGCCGACGAACAGCCCGCCGACTCCTCCGATGAGGCCCATCAGTACGGCCTCGATGAGGAACTGAACGGCGATCTGGCCGCCTCGGGCGCCCAGCGCGCGGCGCAGTCCGACTTCGCCGCGGCGTTCCATCACTCCCACGACCATGGTGTTGGCGATGCCGACGCCGCCCACGAGCAGGGCGACCGCGGCGAGGGCGAGGACGAGTCCGGTGAGGGAGTTCTTGGTCTCGGCCCGTGCCGTGTACAGGTCGGAAGGGCGGCTGACGGCGACCGTGCTCGGGTTGGCAGGATCGGCGGTGGCTCCGGCAACGGTCTGTACGTCGGGGACGCGTTCGGGGTGGGCCCTGAGGTAGATCATGGCGGCGGTTCCGTCCGCGCCCAGGTGGGCGGTGGCCTGGGGCCAGCCGACCAGGGCGGCGGTGCCGAGCTCGGGTGCGAGCTCGTTCGGGGCCAGGATTCCGGTGACGACGAACCACTGTCCGCCCAGCCGGACCCGCTCACCAGGTGCGGTCACGCCGAGCCGGAGTGCGGCCTGGTCGCCGAGCACGGTCACCGGGAGGTTCTCGCTCGCCTTGTCCAGCCAGTGCCCGCTCTGCAGGGTGGCGTGCAGGACGTCGAGCAGGTTGAGCCGGGCGGCCAGCACGGTGAGGCTGTTGGTCTGTTGCGCCGGGACCAGGTCGTTGCGGTAGACCTGGGCTTTGGTGGCCCCGGTCGCGGTGACCTGCTGCACGGGTGCGATGTTGGCGAGCATCTTCTCGGCCGTGGGCGGCAGCGGCACCGGCTTCTGATCGGCGCCGTTGCCGGGGGCGACGGTGATCAGGTTGGAGCCGAGCCGGTCCAGGCGCTCCAGCAGGTGCGCCTGGTTGGAGGCGGAGATCCCGGTCACAGCGATGACGGCGGCGATGCCCAGGGAGATACCGAGCGCGGACAGGGCGGAGCGCATCTTGCGCGTGCGTGGTCCGATCAGGCCGAGGCGCAGCGTGTCCGTCGGGCGCAGCCGGGTGCGTCGCAGGGGTGGCGTCATCGGGCAGCTCCTGCGGGGTGCGGGCCGCGTTCGTCGAAGTCGATGCGGCCGTCGTGGAGGGTGATTCGCCGGGGGAAGGAGGCGGCCAGTTCGCGGTCGTGGGTGATGACGACGACCGTGGTGCCGTTGGCGTTCAGGGTGCGCAGCAGTTCGACGACGGCGGCGCCGGAGACGCTGTCCAGGGCCCCGGTGGGTTCGTCGGCGAGCAGCAGTGCGGGGTTGCCGACGAGGGCGCGGGCGATGGCGACGCGCTGCTTCTCGCCACCGGAGAGCTGGTCGGGGTGGTGGCGGAGTCGGTGTCCGAGGCCCACCTCGCGCAGGGCTTCGGCAGCTCTGGCGCGCCGGAGTGAGGCGGGGGCGCCGCTGTAGAGGAGGCCGGTGGCGACGTTCTCGACCGTGGTGAGCCCGGACAGCAGGAAGAACTGCTGGAAGACGAAGCCGATCCGGTGGGCGCGCAAGGCGGCCAGTTCGGGGTCGGAGAGCGCGGACAGGTCACGTCCTTCGAAGCGCAGCTTCCCCGCAGTGGGCCGGTCGAGGGAGCCGAGCAGCGCGAGGAGCGTGGACTTGCCGGAGCCGGAGGGGCCGACGACGGCCAGGAGTTCCCCGGCTTCGACGGTGAGGTCGATGCCGTGCAGGATGCGCAGCGGCGGTGACCCCGGGTACTCCTTGGTGATGCCGGAGAGTTCAAGTACGGGTGCCCTGCCGGGTGGCTGATGGGGCATCACTTCGGAATCACCACCTGGGCGCCGGCTTTGACATCCCCGGTGATCTGCGCCTTGGCGTCGGCGACCAGTCCCAGCTGGATCCTGACGAGCCGAGTGGTGGTGCCGCTGACGACCTGGACTCCGTAGCCGCCGCCGTCCAGCGCGAGCAGCGCGGTGACGGGGACGATGAGTGCATCGCTGACGGTCTCGCCGACGACGGTGACGGTCACGGAGGAGGGCCCGGCCTGCTTGGCCTGCCGCTGGTGGTCCAGCGCGATGGTGACGGTGGTCTTGTCCGCGCCACCGGAGCCGTCCGAGCCGTTGTCCCCGCCGTCGCCGGAACCGCCGCGGACCAGTGAGCGAATGCGTCCGTCGATGGTGCTGCCGTCGGCCAGCTTCACCGTCACCCGGCCGTTGGGCTTGAACTGGGAGAGCTGGTTGTCGGCGGGCTGCGCGGTGGCGACCAGGTCGGTGCCGGACACGGTCATGACAGCGGTGGACCCGAGGGCCGAGCCGAGCTGCGCGCCGAGCTGCTGCACCCGCACGACCGCCTGCGGCAGCATGACGACGCTGCCGAGCGTGACCGTCCCCGTCTGCTTCTCACCGAGGGCCTTCTGCCAGCGCTTGACGACGGTGACGGTCCCAGGCGTGAACTTCTGGTCGGCCGTCAGGCCGAGTCCGTCGGCGTGACCGAGCTTGATCAGGTTGCGTTTGAGCTGTTCGACGTCGGGTCCGTCACTGATCCCGGGGCCGAGGTCGCGCCACATCGGCCGGTCCCCGGTGAGCAGCACCACGGGCCGTCCGTCGACCTCGTACAACTTCGCTCCCGCCTTGATGACGGCACCGACGGCGGGCAGGGCGGTGATGGTTCCGCGGCCGGAGGCGATGACGGGAGTCGGGGTGCTGTAGCTGAGCGCGCCGCCGACCTGGATGCCGGTGGACAGCGAGCCCTTCTGCACCGCGACGGTGCCGTGGCTGACGGACGGCTGCTCGGAGGCGGTGCCGTGGTGCTCCCAGGGGCGCATCGCGGCGAGTGCACCCGAGCCGCCGAGCGCGGCGACCAGGACGAGCGCGACGACGACCTTACGGCGCTTCTTTCGCGCGGGGACGGGCGAGTTATCAGCCGGGGCGGTGGTCTCAACAGTGCGGCTCATGATCACTGACCGATCGAGTAGCCGGGCATCGGGAGCTTGCCGCAGGCCGGCTGGATGGCGTCCCACGCGGCGGAGTCGAACGATTTCGCCGGGAAATTGAGGATGCCGTTCTTGGGGTCGGGGTCAGGGATGTCCGCGTAGCCGTTCTTCCGCGCGCACGCGACAAAGGCGCGCCCTTGCTCGACGGCCTTCTCGTTGCCCTTCGGCAGGGCCTGGTGGATGCCGGGAACCTTGGCGTCGCAGACCTTGCTCGCCGCGTCGAAGCCGTTGGCCGAGCCGGGACTGTCGGCATCGGTGGCCGAGGCCGGGACGTTGATGTTGCCGTCCTTGTCCTGCTCGACGCTGGTCTGGCCCTGCTTGTGCATGCAGTCCACCCAGGCCCGCCGGACGGCGCTGTCGTCCTGCGGCTTGCTGTTCCCCACGCCGTCGCCCCCGGCCACGTTGGGCGCCGTTTCCTTTGAGGAGCAGCCGGTTATCACCAGCGCCGCCGTCACGGCGGTCGCCGTCAGTACGGTCCGTACGGTCTTGGTACGCATTTCCTGCTCTCCCTGCTGGACATCGACAATGACCTCCGCCCATTCCTACGGATCGACGAGTTATGCACGGGTGAGTGTGTGCCTAACTGCTGGCTAACGCCTGCTGAGGCACCGTTGACCAGGGCAGGGCAGGGACAGGGCAGAGCGCGGCGAGTGGAGTGGAGTGGAACGGAATGCGAGTGCTGATCGTCGAGGACGAGGTGGACCTGGCCGCGATGCTCGCCGAGGGCCTGCGCGCCGAGGGCATGGTCTGCGAAGTCGCCCACGACGGCGCCCGCGCGCTCGAAATGACGGCCGCCGCCGAGTATGACGTCCTGCTCCTGGACCGGCACCTGCCCAACCTGAGCGGGGACGCCGTCTGCCGGGCCCTGAACACAGCCGGCTACCCGGCCAGAATCCTGATGCTCACCGCCGCCGGCGCCCTCGCCGACCTGGTCGACGGCCTCGGCCAGGGCGCCGACGACTACCTGGCCAAACCCTTCTCGTACCTGGAGCTGATAGCCCGGCTGCGCGCGCTCGGCCGCCGCTCCCTTGCCGGCAGCAGTGCCACCGTACTGAGCAGGCACGGCGTCAACCTGGACACCGTGCGCAGGGTCGCCGAACGCGACGGCCGGCCACTGAGGCTGACACCCAAGGAGCTCGGTGTGCTGGAACTGCTGCTGGCCGCGGACGGCGCCCCGGTCCCCACCGAGCAGCTGCGGGACAGCCTGTGGGACGCGGCGCTGGACCCGGCCACCACCGCCGTCCGGGTCACCGTCCACTCGCTGCGCCGCAAGCTCGGCGAACCGCCACTGATCACCAACGACCCCGGCTACGGGTACCGGCTGTGAGCCGACCCCGGACCGGTCGCCGTCTCTCGCTGCACGGGCTGCCCCTGCGCGGCCGACTGACCCTGATGACCACGGCGGTCTTCGCAGTCCTCGGCTGCGGGCTGCTCCTGCTGAACTGGCTGAGCGCCCGTCAACTCCTGAAGGAAAACCGCCACCGCATTGTCCCCGCGAGCGTGCCGGCTCCCGCCCAGGCGGAGCCGATCCCCGCCGCCACGCCGCAAGGCTCCTCGGAGCCCGCCGCGGTCGTCAGTCCCGCCCAGGGCTTCGAGGACTTTCAGCACACCGTCCTCAGTGATCTGCTGCTGCGCTCCCTGCTGTTGCTCGCCGTCTTCACCGCACTTGCCGCGCTGCTCGCCTGGTGGGGCAGCAGCCGCTCACTGCACCGCCTCCACCAGGTCACTGCGGCGGCCCGGCGGATCGCCGCCGGCAGCACCCTGGACGAACGGCTCGGCCTGACCGGCCCGCACGACGAGGTCCGCGAACTCGGCAACACCTTCGACGCCATGCTCGACCGCCTGGACCGCAGCTTCACCGCCCAGCGCCGCTTCACCTCCCATGCCTCGCACGAACTGCGCACCCCGCTCACCCTCCAGCGCACCGCCCTGGAGATCCCGCTCGCCCAAGGCCGGGTCCCGGCCGATCTGAGACCCGCCGTCCAGCGCGCGCTGGATGCCAACGCCCGCACTGAGCGCCTGATCGCGGCACTGCTGACACTGGCGCGTGGCGAGAGCGGACAGCTGACGCCGCATCCGGTCGACCTCGAGGACACCGCCAGGGACGCCTTGGCGGACCTGGCCGACGAGGCCCGGACGGCGGGTATCCGGATCACCGCCGATCCGGGGCCCGCCCCGGTCACGGGCGACCCCTCACTGCTGCGGCAGATCGCACTGAACCTGCTGGCCAACGCGGTACGGCACAACCACCGTGACGGCGCGGCGACGGTGACCACCGGCACCGTCGGCGGCCTTGCCTTCATCGAGGTCGGCAACACCGGCCCCGTGCTGGATCCGGACGAAATCCCCGCCCTCTTCGAACCGTTCCAGCGCGGTCGGGAACACCGCAGCGACGGGACCGGGCTGGGACTGGCCGTGGTCCGGGCGATCACCCTGACCCACCACGGCGAGCTCACCGCCACCCCACGCCCCGACGGCGGCCTCACCGTCCGAGTCGAACTGCCCACCACACAAATGGAACAGGCCTCGCAGAGTCCGGCCTCTGAGAATCCAACGCCTCGGAACATCTGATCTCCGCCGGTACAAGGCGCGCGCTGTGCCCCGAGTCGCTGACCAAAAAAGTCACTCTCAGAGGGTGTTAAGTCCGTTTCTGGTAGCGGCCGCGTCCGGGTTGTTCGAGGAGTCCCTGGCGGACGAGTCGGCCCAGGCGGGAGCGGGTGACGTTGATCGAGGGCTCGTCGGTGGGCAGGCCGAGGTGCTCGTGCAGATCGCGGACGCGGAACACCTTCCCGGGGTGCTCGTTGAATGTGGTCACGATGCGCTGGTAGACGGTGGCGGTGGCGGTTTCCGCGGGGGCCGCTGCGTGGTCGGGAGGGATGAGGCCGTCGATGACCTTGCGGGTGGCGGCGAGCTCGGCCACGCGGGCTTCGGTCTCGGCGAGGGCGGTGGTGAGCCGCTCGATCTGCTCGCGTAGGTTGTCGGCTCGTGCGGCGGTCTCGTCGTGTTCGGTCTGCAGCAGCCGCAGGAGTTCGCTGATGTTCACGCGGCCAGCTCGATCTCGTCCCGCCAGACGGGGCTCGGGACGGTGAGGCGCCGGAGCATGCCGGCGGTGGAGGCCCAGTAGACGCGGGAGGCCGCGTTGTCGGGCCGGTGATCGTAGTCGCGGGCCAGGCGCCGGTGCAGCATGAGGGTGCCGTTGACCTGCTCGACCACCCACCGCTTCGGTTGCGGGACGAAGCCTTTGCCCTTGTCGTCGGGGTTGCGTCGGACCACCTCGACGGTGATGTCCTTCACCGCCCCGTGGATGATCACGGCGTCTTTGAAGCCCTGGTCGACGAGGACTTTTTCCAGGCGCATCCCGCATCGTTCGGCTGCCTGGTCCAGCAGGGCGATGCCGGCCTCGTTGTCGTGCGCGCTCGCGGCGAAAATCACCACACCGATGATCAGGCCCAGCACGTCCACGGCGAGTCCCCGCTTCCTGCCGGGCGTCTTCTTGTTCGCGTCCAATCCCGTCGTCTCCCTCGGCACCCCGGCCGCCACGCGGACGGACTGGGTGTCGATGATCACCAGGGACGGGTCCTCTAATCGTCTGGACCGCTCCCGCACCTGGCAGCGCAGGATCTCCTGGATCCGCTGGTCAAGGCCATCCTGGCGCCACAGGGTGAAGTAGTAGAACACCGCCGACCAGGCCGGGAGGTCGTGCGGCAGGAGCCGCCACTGACAACCCGTCCGGTTCTGGTAGAGCAGCGCGTTCACGACCTCGCGCAGGTCACAGGAGCCCGGGTCCCCGGTCGCCGACCGCGCCACCCGCTCCTGCTTCCACGCGGTGACCAGCGGCTCGATCAACGCCCATTGCCCGTCGGACAAGTCAGTCGAGTACGGCATCCGTTCCATGCCCGCGACCCCATCATGCACACGACATGACGCGAGGGCGGAACTGTCCCATCACCCACGAACGGGTGACACCACACCATCAGGAACGGGACTTAACGCCCTCTCAGTGTTCCGCGTCGAGAGTATTCGGCGGTATCGAGTATTGCTCGCGGGCGTGTGCCATGAGCTGGTGGGCATGGTCGAGATCGATCACGCGTTGCTCGATCTCCCCGAGCTTGCTCCGGATCAACGCCTGCCTGCGCGGCCGGTCCTGCTGGAACTCGCCGATCTCGGTCAAAGTCAGGCCGGCCTGCTGAAACTTGTGCAACAGCGTGATCCGCTGCGCGGCCTCGGGCGGATAGTGTCGCTGTCCGCCCTGACGCTCGGGGCGCGGGTGAAGCTTCCCCTTGATCGTGGACACCTGGAGACTGGGACCTGAAGTTCCAGAGGAAGTAGTGCCAGGTGGGAAGTACGAACAACCGGACCAAGCGGTACACAGAGGAGTTCAAGCGGGACGCCATCGCGCTCGTCGGCTCCACCGGCCGTACGGTCACCGAGGTCGCCCGGGATCTCGGGGTCAGCCCGGAATCCCTACGCAGCTGGTACCGCCAGGCCAAGGCGGACCGTGGCGAGGGCCGGCCCGGCGAGCTGACCAGTGCCGAGCGTGAGGAGCTCAAGCGACTGCGCAGGCAGAACGCCGAGCAGGCCAAGACGATCGAGGTGCTGCGAAAAGCCGCGGTCTTCGTGCGTCCTGAACGGAAAGGGGCTGCCGGTGTAGGTCGGTAGCAACTGGATGATGCTGCACAGATGATGAGGGTTTTGGCCCCTCGGAGTCGCCCCTGCGGAGGGAGACTCCAAACCGCCTCCTGCCGCGTTGGCTGAAGACCGTCGTGGTGAGCGTCGGAGGAAAAGGCGTCCTTGAAAGGGCGTCAGGTGGGGATCGGGAAGGCGAGCGAGAGCGAACCACTGCTGATGCGTCGAAATGCTTGGGCGACATCGAAACCGGGGCTTGAAGGCTCCCCGGGATGAGTCTGGCGGGTGTCCGCTTCCTGGCCAGGTGGTGTCCGGCGTGAAGGTGGCGCGAGCCCGATCTGCGGGGTCTGTGCGGAACAGGAGAAGGCGTACGTCCATGTCGGGCGTGCGCCGGCGGACCGGCTCGTAGTAGTGGTGAAGTCCCTGTAATGGGGGCGGAGCGAAGGGGCCGGGTCGTTCGTGACTTGTTCATTCGATCAACCGGAAGTGCTCCGGGAGGAATTGGCGTGGATGAGTTGAAAGCACCGGTCAAGCCGTTCGGTATACCGAAGCTGCTGGTGATGGAGGCTTGGGAGAAGGTCAGGGCGTACAAGGGCGCGCCGGGCGTGGACGCGGTGGCTATCGAGGAGTTCGAGGAGGATCTGCGGGGAAACCTGTACAAGATCTGGAACCGGATGTCCTCGGGCTGCTACTTCCCGCCGCCGGTGCGCATGGTGGAGATCCCGAAGCCGCAGGGCGGCATCAGGGTCCTCGGAGTGCCGACTGTGGGCGACCGTGTCGCGCAGACGGTGGTGGCGATGGTGCTGGAGAAGAGGGTCGAGCCGATCTTCCATCCGGACTCCTACGGCTACCGCCCAGGGCGGGGAGCGACCGACGCGGTGGGCACGTGCCGGGAGCGGTGCTGGAAGTACGACTGGGTGGTCGATCTCGACATCAAGGCGTTCTTCGACTCGGTGCCGTGGGACTTGATGCTCAAGGCGGTGGGCTCGGTCTGTGAGCTCCCCTGGGTCCTGTTGTATGTCAAGCGGTGGCTTGCTGCCCCGCTGCAACATGCGGACGGTGTGCTGATCGAGCGCGCCAAGGGCACCCCGCAGGGATCAGCGGTATCTCCCGTCCTGGCGAACCTGTTCATGCACTACGCGTTCGACATGTGGTTGAACCGGGCCTTCCCGGACGTCCGCTTCGAACGGTATGCCGACGACGCGGTCATCCACTGCCGCAGTCTCGCCGAGGCGAGAGCGGTGCTGGCCGCGCTGGATGCGCGCATGGATTCGGTCGGCCTTCAACTACACCCCTACAAGACGCAGATCGTCTACTGCCGGGACGCGAACCGCAAGAGTTCTTTCGAGCACACGAGGTTCACGTTCCTGGGCTACGACTTCCGCGAGCGCACCGTGGACGGGCGGAAAGGACTGTTCCGGAGTTTCTCTCCGGCGGTCTCGGACAAGGCCCTGAAGCGGATGGGCGAGGTGGTGCGTTCCTGGCGCCTGCACCGGTGGGTGCAGGGCGAGGCCCGAGACCTCGCGGACTGGATCAATCCGGTCGTGCGGGGATGGATGCAGTACTACGGGGCCTACAACAGGTCGGCCCTCTATCCCCTCCTGAAACGGATCAACGCCTACGTGGTCCGGTGGCTGCGCGGGAAGTACCGGAGGCTGCGGCGAAGCTGGTCGGCGACCTTCCGTGCGTGGTGGTCCGGGGTTGATCGACACCCCCGGCTTCTCGCGCACTGGGTCTGGGTGACCGAGCCCGCCCGGGTCTGGTGACCAGGACGACAAGAGCCGTATGACCGGAGACGGTCACGTACGGATCTGTGGGAGCCCGGGGGCGAAATCCCCCCGGGCCACCCGACTTCGCGAAGGAGAGCGACCGGTGAACGAGATATTCGCGTTCATCGAGGCGGAGAAGACCACCCACAACATCGCTTGGCTGTGTCGGCTGCTGAACGTGGCCCGCTCCTCCTTCTATGCCTGGCGGGCCGCTGCGAAGGACCGTGCTGCACGTCGGGCTGGCGATGAGGCCCTGGCCCACGAGATCACCGTCATCCACCTTGCGTCCCGCCACACCTACGGCGTCCCGCGTATTCACGCCGAACTGCGGCGCCTGGGACGGCGCGTGAACCGCAAGCGCATTGCCCGTCTGATGCGCGAACGTGGCATCCAGGGCGCCCACCGGCGCCGCCGGCGTTCGCTGACCCGGCCGGACAAGAAGGCCAGGCCGGCCCCGGATCTGATCGGCCGCGACTTTCACGCGGAGCGGCCGGGCACGAAACTGGTCGGGGACATCACTTTCCTCCCCACGGCCGAGGGCTGGCTCTACCTCGCGTGCTGGCTGGACCTGGCCACCCGCGAGGTCGTCGGCTACGCGATGGCCGACCACCACCGTGCTTCCCTGGTCGTCGACGCGCTGCGGATGGCTCACTGCCGCGGCGACCTGCAGCCCGGATGTGTTGCGCATTCGGATCGCGGCAGCGAATACACGTCAGACCAATTCCGGCGAGAGATACGGGAGTTGGGCCTGCAGCAGAGCTGCGGCCGCACCGGATCATGCTTCGACAACGCCGCCGCGGAAAGCTTCTGGGCTCTGCTCAAAGAAGAGATCGGCACCCGCACCTGGCCCGACCGGGCCACCGCGCGCGCCGACGTCTTCGCCTTCGTCGAGACCTTCTACAACCGCCGCCGATTGCGCAAACACAAGGTCCTCGGCTACCTCACCCCGACCGAGACCCGGCAGCACCAACAACAAGCCCTCGCGGCATAACAAGATCGTGTCCAGGATCACGGGGAAACTTCAACTACGCCATCACCCCCACCGCCTTGCACTTCACCCAGGCGCAGGAGGTCCTCGCCTTCGTACGGACTGGCTCCGCCACCCCGCCCCGGCGGTCGGACATCTCCACGGTGCTGTCCGACCCGTCACTGACCGGCATGAGCCGCGAGGACCTGCAGAAACTGACCGATCGGCTGCTGGTGAGGTATACGGCCCTGCGGGAACGGCGCCGTTACCAGCGGCGCGGCGGGCCGCGTCAGCCCGGGACGAACGGAGGCGCCTTCCACCAGAAGATCCTCCACGCGGAACGCATCCTGATCGCAGTCCTCCACCAGCGCACCGTATGCACCCGACAGGTACTCGCCGACCTCTTCGACGTCACCCCGCAGACCATCGGCACCATCTTCCGTGACCTCCGCCCCCTCCTGGAAGAAGACGGCCACCTCCCGACACCGGCCACGCCCTTCCGCACCGCAGCGGACCTCCTCGCCTCCGTCGCACCACCCGAAAACGCTCCGCAGAAGGCCGAATCACCACATTGATTCTTTACAAGCCCTCGGCGCCGCCCAGCGGTTCCTGTCCGCGTTCAGCGGCATCTCACCCCACTTCCGACCCCACCGCCACCTGATGACCGCCGCCACTACCGCGCCGAGATGACCACCCGCTTCGCCATCTGGGACCAGATCACCGGCGTCGCCGGCCTGCCTGCCGCGGCCTGAGCACGGAGCCGGAAGAACCCGGCCCACCACACCCGGACACGCCGTCAGGCACTCCCACACTCAACAACGTGACAGCACCGTCGTCACAGGTGGCGAGCAGTCGATGTACAGGTCGAATCCCATGCCCCTTCCTCCCTGGTATCGGGGATGTACGAGAGGCCTTCCCTCGCGCGTCCTGAACTCGCCCCGGTCAGACGGCCCCCACGGGTCCCGACGGCTCCCGTGAACTCGGCGAGCCGTTTTGCGCACGTACGGCGACTCGCACCACGCCCAGGATCCGTTCGAGGGGGAAATAGCCGAACGCCCGTGAGTCGAAGCTCGCCGACTGGTTGTCGCCCAGCAGTACGGCCATGCCGTTCGGTACCCAGTCCTCGGCCACGTCGGCGAGTGCCGGGACGCTCCGGCGCGGGACGGGGTCCCCGGGCAGGGCCACGACACGCTTGATCATCCACCGCCGCTGGGACACGAGGGACGGGGCCGCCTTCGTCGCGAGCGCCCGCTGTCTCCAGCCGCTGGTGCCGAACGGGGACTCGACGACTACCACCCTGCCGACCTTGAGCCGCGTGCCCCGGATGGCCAGCACCTGGTCACGGTCCTGGTAGGCCGGTTCCATGCTGACTCCGTTCACGGTGACGGCCACCAGACGGCGGGTGAGCGCGGCTGTGATGACCGCGGCGTGGTCAGCGATCATCGTCCGGCCGCCGCTTCCACCGGGTCGGCCGGGCCGACGGTGCCCGGGCCATGCTCGTCGTCCGTGTACCCGTCGGCCTGGAGGGCGAACAGGCGTGCGTACTCGCCCCCAGACCCGAGCAGTTCGCGGTGGCTTCCTTCCTCCTTTACCTGCCCGTCGCCGAGTACGGCGATCCGGTGCGCGTCGCGCACGGCGCTGAGCCGGTGTGAGATCAACAAGCTGGTGCGGTCTGCCCGGTGGCGGCGGATCGAGAGGTGGATCTCGTGCTCCGCCTCGGCGTCCAGTCCTGCGGAGGGTTCGTCGAGGATCATCAGGTCGCGTCCTTCGCGGATGAAGGCCCGGGCCAGTGCCAGGCGCTGGTGCTGGCCGCCCGAAAGCAGCGTTCCTGGCCGGTGTTCCTCTGCGGGAGCGTCGTGGTGGAAGGTGCGCGAGAGCATCGTGTCGTACCCCTGGGGCAGTTGGACGAGCTTCTCGTGCATGCCCGCCTTGGCCGCCGCGGCCTCGATCCGGTCGCGTTCCTCCAGCAGCCGCAGGTCACCGAGTCCGATGTTCTCGGCAGCGGTCATGTCGTAGTGCTGGAAGTCCTGGAAGAGCGTGCTCATCCGTGCGCGCAGCTCCACCGGATCGGCGTCGCGCAGGTCGACTCCGTCCCACAGCACGGCGCCGTGCGTGGGATCGTAGAAGCGGCACAGCAGCTTGACGAACGTGGACTTGCCGGCACCGTTCAGGCCGACCAGGGCCAGGGAACCACCGTGCGGGATGAACAGGTTCAGGCCACGCAGCACCCAGTCATGGTCCGGGGCGTAGCGGAACCAGACGTCGCGCAGTTCGATTCCGTGTCGCAGGGGTGTCAGCGGCACCGGCTCAGCGGCCACGGGAAGGTCGGGTTCGGCCTCGACGACCTCCAGGTAGTGGTCGAACATGAGCAGCGCGCGCTGGGACGCCGCGAGCTGGATCAACAGGCTGCCGAGCGAGCCCTGCACACCATCGACCGCCGCCACGAACATCGTGACCCCGCCGACCGTGAGGTCGCCGGTGTGGGCTGCGAACACCGCCCACACCAGACCGGCTCCGGAGACGAGGCAGGACAGCACTTCCAGGACGCTCTGCACTTTGGTCTGGCGTGCGTCCACGGACTGGGTGACGGCGTTGGCCGCCCGCCGCTCGGCTAGCACCCGCGACCGCAGGAAGTCACCGATCGCGAAGAGCCGGATCTCCTTCGCCGCGGTGGGTGCGGCGATCAACCGGGCGTAGAAGTCCTCCCTGCGCTCGATCCTGCCCACTTCGAGCACGGCACGGGCCTGGTGCCGGGACAGGGCGAGCTGGGCCACGAGCGACGGCACGCCCGCCGCGAGAACGACGAGCGCCATCACCGGGTTGAGCGCCACCAGGGACACCATAAACCCCGTGACGGTCAGCAGGGAGCGGCCCGCGGACAGCGCCGCGTCCGCGAGCTGGCCCGCGACCGTCCTGCCCACGTCCTGGGCCACTCGCAGGCGGTCCAGGAAGGCCGGATCCTCCAGCCGTCCCAGGCCTGGGTGGCGGCCCACCGCAGTGAAGAGCCGGTCCTGGGCTAGCAGCCCCACCTCACGGTCCACCACCCCCCGCAGATAGCGGGCGGCCAGCGGGCCGATGCCCACGATGATGGCCGCCAGCACGTAACCGAGTGCGGGGATGAGTAGCGTCCGCAGATCCGCGTCGTGCGTCAGTCCGTCGATCAGGAGCTTCGTCATCCACGCGATCAGCACCGGTACCAGGCCGGACGTGAGGGTGAGCGTCGCGTAACCGGCCGAGGCCCAGGGCGCCGCAGTGGCACACAGGACGACGGCGGCGGTGACGCGCCGGCGCGCGGAGCGTGTATGCCCGGTCCCGGTCCCGATCTCCGAGGAAGCCGGTACGCGTCGGCGGAGCGATCTCACCGGGCCGGCGCTGGTACGTCGAGGGCGATGTTGTCGGCGGTGACGATGGGGCGGCCGTGCTCGGGGCTGGGCGAGACGACCAGCACGGCAGGGAATCCCTGGAGGTCGAAGGCCTTGCTCATCTCCCCCTTCTCGGTGCTGGACTCGCGTACCACCCGGGCCACCGGACGCAGCCGCTCCAGCATGTCGGCGGCCTCCTCCGGCTCGCCCACGACGACGGCGAGAACCTTGTCCCGGCCGCCGGGGAACGAAGGGGCGAAGCCGACGAATTTCGGCAGCTTCTCCTGGCACGGGCGGCAGCTCGGCGAGAAGAAGGCGACGAGAGTGTCGCCGTGCCGCAGACTCGCATCGTCCACCGGCTCGGCGTCCAGGGTGAGGGTGATGAACTCGCCGATCTCGTCGCCCATGCCGACCGAGACGGGCGGGCTAGAGCTGCCGTCGCGGTTGAGGATCTCGGCTTGGTCCCGCAGGCGCTTGATGATGCCGAGGCTCAGCACGAGGTTGAGGATGCACAATGCCCCGACGAAGACGAGGGCGGCGATCATGAGGGGCACGGTGTTTCTCCTGTCGGATGGTGGTGGGCATGGTGGCGGGCGACGCGGCGGTGCCCGTACCTGGCAAAAAGAGCTCCACAAGTTCGTCGAGCACGGTGACGAGTGCGCCGCACACGAGCCCGACCACGACTGTCAGGGTGACTGCGCCGGTGGTACCGCCGGAGCCCGGACCGACCAGGGCCGCGACACCGGCCGGGACGGCCAGTGCCAGGTTGCGTACCGCCTGCCAGGCGCTGACGGGTGTCGCAGAAGCCCCGAAGCAGCGGCAGGCCATGGCCTGACCCCGCCGTACGGCGAACGCGATACCGACAGCGAAGGCGAGCAGCAGACCCGCCGCGAGCCAGGCGCCGTACCGGAACGCCCCCGGCAGTGGCGCGATCAGCAGCCCGCATACGGCGAACTCCAGGGCCACCACAGCGGGAGCCAGCAGCCTGCGCGCCCCGGGCACGGGGGCCAGTGCCTCGACCGCCGCGGCGAAGTCGGCGAAGGACTGGCGGCCACGGACCTTGCTCACCGCGGATACCAGGAAGACCAGACCGATCAGACACCTGATCCAGGTCGAGAGATAAGGCTCCACGATCCTCCAGAGCTGCTAGGTCGAGTGGGCTGGCGCATCCGGCCTGCGCAGGGGGCCTTCGCCCCGCCCGGACGCTGTGGAGCAGGGCCCGGCGCCGACGCCCCGGGCCCCACGAGCACGGTCAGCAGTAGCAGTTCAGGTAACCGCCGTCGGTGCCACAGCACGGAGCGTTGTAGCGGCACCAGGTGTTCACGTTCGGGTAACGGTTGGCCACGTTGCACTGCCAGCACGCGTTCCAGCAGCCCTGCGGCCCGACCTGCGCCGAAGCGGAAATCTTGGGCACAAATCGCTCGAGCAGGGCCTGCCCTGCGGATTCCAGCATGCGAAGCATGTCACTCTCCTCCCTAGGTCAATCGGCCCGACGTTCGTCGGATGAGCGACCTTGGCATTCGGTCGGTCGGCCGGTATTGAAGAAAATCGACATTGGATTTTTTCGACATGCACGGCAGGTACGGGACGCAACGCTGCAGCAGATTTCCTTCCATCCGGGGGCGAGTGGGACCGCTACGCGGGATTCAGCCTTCTTGCAGAATGCTGGTAATGCGACTGGCCATCCGGTCGACATTCCCTCCCCCACTCTGATATTCGGCGAGAAAACGTAGCGGCGGGCGTCCGGTCAGCGCGGTGAACTCCCTTGTCAGATGCGCCTGATCGCAGAACCCGCAGCTGGACACGGCCTCACCGGGACTGCGACCGGCCGTGAGCAGCGCCGCCGCGTGCTGCAAACGCAGCACGCGGGCCAGCCGTTTGGGAGTCAGCCCGAGTTGTTCTGCGAACCCGCGCTCGAGCTGGCGCTGACTCCAGACGAGACTTTCGGCCAAATCGGTGATCTTCAGGCGGCCGTGGGAACGTTCCAGCCGCTGCCAGGCCTCGACCACCCGAGCGGCCGCACGGGGGCCGTCCTCGCGGCAGCGCAGCAGGAACTGGTCGACCACGGCGAATCGGGAGGACCACCCCGAGGCCCGTGCGAGCTGCTCCGCCAAGTGATCGACCTGGGCACCGAGCAGCTCGGAGAGCTCCACCCCGGGCTCGGGCAGGTCCCCGAGGGCCACACCAAACAGCTCGAAAGCTGCCCACGGCGCGAGCATCACCTCGACGCCACGGATCCCTCCATGGTGCTCGCCCAGCGCTGGGCGCGTAGTGGGCGGGCTCAGCAGGGATACGACCGTGCGGGTCCGATGCGCCGCACCCACCGGTGAGATCCGCAGGGCTTCGCCGAAGCCGAGGACCAGGGTCGCCAGCCCGCACGGGATCCCCAGACGTCTGCGGACCGGCCCTGGCGCGAACCGGAATCCCCGGTAGCAGAGCACCCCCGGCCCCAGCGACGCATGCGGCTGCCCCATGGCCAGCTCCCACTGCTCCTCGAAGCATCGCAGCCTCCGCCCTGCCGGGACGTGCCTGGTCAGCAGGGAGTCGGGCACCTGAGCACCCACCGTCGGCATCGACACTGCGCGGCGGCCTGGGGGTATGTGTCCTCGCCGTCGCCCCGCAGCGCCCGCACGAGTTCGTCGGACACAGTAGTGATCACGGCAGTCGAGGCGGCGAGGGGTAAATGGGGTAATGCACGCATGGCAACTCTCCGGTGGGCGTAGGGGATGGTGTGATGCACGAGCGGAGTCGAGTGCCGGCGGTCCGGTCCTTGCACGCGTCCGCTCGCCCTCGACCGAGGCATAACGGCGGGCGATTTTCGGTCAGGTGCCGAATTCGTACGCCTCAAGAACAAGCGGGCAGTGCTTTGTTGTGCGGGAAGGCCCGGGTGAAGTGGGCCAGCCGGTCACCCAGTACGCGACGCCCGGCCTGGCCGTAGGGAGGGATGGGAAATCGGCTCAAATTCCCGTGCCAGGGAATCCGTGGCGGTCACCCATAGCCGTGCGCACTTCATGCGGTCATGCCGGGATTCCGTGTGCGTTTCTCGTGGCCGGACGGCATCGCTCGATTCAGCCATGTTCCCTCCCCGTTACGGAGACCGCTCCGCGGGGCCAAGAATCACACAGCGCCTTTCGCCACCGCCAGACCACGTAATGCCATTGGCTTGGTCTGTTCGCTCGGGCCGCCGTCGGCTTGAGCCCGACGGGTTTCACTGGTCGGGTAGCCCGAGGGAGTCTCACCCCCGGGCTCAGGGCGGCGTCGTTCAGTGAGTCTGTCCGGTTTGATCACGTGATGCTTAGGGGGGCCAGGGGCCTGTTGGCGTCGCGAGCGTGGTGCCGGAGGCCGGCGGTACTGCTGATGTGTCCGCTCAGGCTGAGAGATCCTACGGCCAGGTTGCACAGTCAATGCCAAGGTGGAACGCCGGTCCCGTGGGATGTGACAGACGGACCATGAGACAGTCACGGCACAGCTCACCGATTGTCACCGAGAAGAAGGACCCATGGAAACGTTGCCCGTTGTCACTGGCCACGATGAGTTCGATGCCTTGGTCGTCAGGACCGACTACCGCGACGACCAAGCGTGGCAGGACGTGGTAGCGGCACTGATGGAGCCCTGGGGAGACAGGCAGTACGAGGCGCGCGTCCACTTCATCAACGATCCGGCCTGTGCGGAGGCGACCGTCGACGAGGTGCTGACTGCGGTCAGCGGTGATGAGAACCTGTCCGTTGTTTTCCTTGTCGACCGGGTAAGCATGCAGGCCGAACACCACCCGTTGCTGGCGGTCACCACGCTGACGCGGGAGGACTGCGTCGACGATGATGACTACGAGCAACTGACCGATTTCGGCGGCGAGTTCCGCACGATGCCCGCAGGGGTCCACGAGGTCTACGCGAACCTGAGTATCGGCAACCTGGGCTTCGAGGAGTTCGCAGCATGGGCCCAGGATGATCCCGAAGGGATCTTCCGGCCCTTCTGAACGGAGCGAGAGTCACAACTGCGTCGTTCAGGCAGTGCATCTGGGTTCAGGAGCCGAGGCAGGAGCGCGGGTGGTCGCCGGTGGCTGACGCAGAGGCAGGCACGGCTTCCGGTGATCATGAGGTGTCGAGTCCCTGATCACCATGACGGAAGACCGTGCCTGCCCGCTCATCCTCGCTCATCCCGGGCCCTCTGGGCCAACTCACCGATGCCGCACCGACCGCCCTCGATGACCTTCCCAGCCTGGTGACCTGCCTGGCCCGGGTGCCCGATCCCCGCCGAGACCAGGGCCGACGCCATCCGCTCGCCTTCGTCTTGTCCCTGGCCGCGTGCGCGGTCCTGGCCGGAGCGAAGTCCATGGCTGCAATCGCGGAGTGGGCAGCCGACGCCCCGCCGCACGTCCTGGCCCGGCTCGGCGGCCCGTGCCGGGAGCCGGACCGTGGCCCCGTCGCCCCGGCCGAGGCCACTGTGCGTCGTATTCTCCAGCGCATCGACGGCAACGCGCTGGACAGGGCCGTCGGTAGTTGGCTCGCCGGGCGCGAACGCGCCGCCGCCGGCAAGGAGGAGGACACACGCGGCCGGCCCATGCCCTCCCTCGCGGTGGACGGCAAGACCGTGCGCGGTGCCCGCCGCACCGACAGCACCCAGGTCCACCTACTCGCCGCGATGACGGGGACCGGCCTGGTCACCGCCCAGCGCGAGGTGGACGGCAAGACCAACGAGATCACCGTCTTCCAGCCCCTGCTCGCCCCGCTCGACCTGCACGGCACAGTGGTCACCTTCGACACCCTCCACTCGCAGACCGCCCACGCACGCTTCCTCGTCGAGGACAAGCACGCCCACTACATTGCGTTGATCAAGGGCAACCAGCCCACCCTGCACCGGTGGCTGAAGACCCTGCCATGGCGGGAAGTGCCACTCCTGGACAAGACCCGGGCCACCGCACACGGTCGCGACGAGATCCGCCGGATCAAGGCTGCCGCCGTCGCCGGGATCGCGTTCCCACACGCGGCGCAGGCCGTCCAGATCGTGCGCCGCCGACGAATCGTCACCACGGGCAAGATCACACTGGAACGCGTCTACGGGGTGACCGACCTGACCGCGGAGCAGGCCGACGCAACCGAGATCGCCCGCCGCGTCCGCGACCACTGGGGCATCGAGAACAAGATCCACCACGTCAGGGACACCACGTACGCCGAGGACGCCTCCCGCGTACGCACCGGCACCGCTCCACGCGCCATGGCATCCCTGCGCAACCTGGCCATCGGTGCTCTCCGACTCGCCGGCCAGGCGAACATTGCCGCTGGACTCCGCCACCACACCCGCGACGCCAACCGTCCACTGATCACCCTCGGCATCACGTGATCAACTGGGACGCATCACCTGAACGACGCGGCCCTGGGGCCCGGGGGCGTCATGGCTGATCCTCTGGGGCCCATGGCGTGTCCGGTTTACCAGTAGCAGCGGGTGGGGCCTGGTTCCTGGGGGCGGGCAGCCGCGCGTTTCTCGTCCGCGATCCGCTGCTGGTCTCGCCGCAGAGCGTCCGCTCGGGCCTCGGGGGTGACGGCTGGACCGAGGGTGATCGCCTCGGTGCCGGTCACCGGGGCCAGCGAGTACCGCAAGGGCGCTTTGCTGGACCGCGTGGGCAGGTGGAGACGGGCCACACCGGCCGGGAGCTCGGCACGCAGCGATCCGTGCCAGCGGATCCATAGCGCGGGGCGCCCGCGGAGTGCTTCGTCTCGGAGCTTGTCCACGGCGGTGCTCTCGTCCGCGCGGTCGATCTCCACGGCGACCGGCGGGCCGTCTTTGCGGATCACGCGCAGGTCGAGGTAGGCAGACCAGGACGGCGACCAGTAGGCGATGCAGCCGCCGTTCTTCAGGCGGGGCGGGTCGATGTAGCGCATCTGCGCCTCTGCTCTGCACCTCCACCCCGACGCTCCCACCCACTGCACCACCGCCCGGGTGATGGACTGGGTCGCTTCCTTGCCGGTCAGGCCGGTGAGGGAGAAGCCGGTCTCGGACAGGTACGTGCGTAAGGAAACGGCGAGAATCTCGGACTCGCCGGCCGACGTCGGTTCATGGGTCATCCGGTGATTCTCCGCTCGCCCACTGACAACGGCCGGAGAGTGACGGTGATCACCGTCAGAGCATGTGACCGGACCGTCTAGCGGTGATTCGCTCCAGCCTGGTGGCCTCGGCAAGGGCATGTCAGTGGCGCGTCCTATGGTGCGTGCTCATGACACGTCGCACCCGTTTCCTGGTCAACGAGCACCCGGCCATCGCCGCCCAGTGGCATCCGGAGCTGAACGCCGACCTGGACCTGGCGCAGATCGGTCCCGGCTCTCACAAGGCTGTGTTCTGGCGGTGCGACGACGGGCACGTCTGGCAGGCCCAGGTCCATTCCCGCGTCGCCGGGACCGGCTGCCCGCAGTGCGCCGGGTACGTGCCCCGTGGCCGGACCACGCTCAGCGAGCACTCGCCCGACTTGGTAGCAGAGTGGCACCCGCGCAACGATGCTTCACCGGACCAGTTCGGGCCCGGCTCACAGCGCAAGGTCTGGTGGCGCTGTCCGGTCGGGCACGAGTACCAAGCGCGAATATCCAACCGCAGCCGCGGCACCGGCTGCCCGGCCTGCGCGAGGGCCGGCCGCGATGCACCGGCCAGGCGTCTGGCCGACATGCCCGAGCTGTTCGCACAGGTGGACCCCGACACCGCACCGGCCGATGTAGCGGAACTGCTGGTCAACTCCCGCGTACGGCTGGGATGGCGCTGTTCCCGGGGCCACCGCTGGGAGGCGAAGGTGAGCCACCGGGCCGTCGCCGGGTCGGGCTGCCCGGCCTGCGCCCGGAGGAAGCGTGCTCCCGCTCTTGCCGAGGCGCGGCCGGATCTGGCGGCGCAGTGGCACCCCGCGCGCAACGACGGGCTGACGGCCGAAGCTGTCACCGCCGGTTCGCATCGCCTGGTCTGGTGGAAGTGCAGCGTGTGCGCCGGCGAGTTCCGGGCCAAGGTGTTCCACCGCGTCCGTGGCGTGGCCGCGTGCCCCTTCTGCTCCGGCCGGGTGCGCTACCAGGCGCTGTCGAGCGAGAGCCCCGGGCTCGCGGCGCTGTGGCACCCGTCCCTGAACGGCGCCCTCACCCCGGCGGAGGTGACCGCGGGGGCCAACGTGCCGGTCCGGTGGCTGTGCCCCGCCGGACACGAATCTTGGTCCGCCCAGGTGGTGCACGTGTTCATGGGCAGGCAGGGCTGCCCACGCTGCCGGAAGCGGACCAGTGTCTCCCGGCAGGAGACGGAACTGTTCGCCGAACTGCAGCTTGTTCTCACAGGCGGAGAGCAGCAGTACCCGTTGCAGACGCCGCATGGCCGCTACCGGCTCGACATGCTCTTCCCCACGGACCACGACCATGCCGTGGTGGTGGAGTTCGACGGCTCGTACTGGCACCGCGACGCTGAGGAACGCGATCGGCTCAAGGCGGAGGCCGTAGAACACCACCGGCCCGGCTGGATGGTGGTGCGGGTGCGTGAGGAACCGCTGGCACCGACCCGGCATCGCGACGTGGTCGTGCCGTACCTGGCTGACCCGTTCACGGCCGCCAGCATCGTTGTCGAGCACCTGATGCCGCTGATGTCGTGGCCCGACGACACCCGTCAGCGTGCGCGCGCCTATCTCAAGGGCGGGCGCCGTCTGGGAGCTGCACTGGCCCAGCGTCTGATCAACGAGCGACAGCCCGCTGCTTCACCGGCCGATGACCGGCCCGCGCCCCAACCTCTCACGGAAACACGCTCGTAGAGGCGCCGGGCGAACGTCCCAGGAGCGCACGGAAGAAGTCGGCAACCAGAGGGTGAGCCCGCGTGCGGTCGCGTAGTTCGTCGTGGCCGAACCGGATCACCTCGTATCCGCGGAATTTCAGATCGCGGTCGCCGGCCATGGTGGCTGCGTACTTTGCGCTGTCGGGCTTGGATCCTCCGTTGCGGGTGTAATGCTGCATGCCGTCGACCTCCAGAACGACTCGCCGGTTTCCGGGCAACAGCATGAGAAAGTCCATGCGGAGGTTCTGCTGGGCCCGTTCACCGCGCTCTCGGATGGTCTTTGGGTCGCAGTGCACCCATATCTCCGGGAGGAGAGCGGGCACCTCGTGCAGCTGGCTCTTGTAGATGTGGTGGTAGAGCCAGAACAGGTTTTTCTGCCCCTCGGACTGGCGGGGCAGGAAAGACTCCATTCGGCTGTAGAGGGCCAGGGCCGCCTCTTCTGCGTCATCGGCGTCGCGGGTCTCCTGCCACCAGGACAGCAAGTCGCTCCAGAGCAGGCCGTCCTTCCCACCGGACGGTCATAGACCAGGATCTTGTCCTCTTGTTCCGCGATCTCGATGTCGTTGTCGAGAGCGCTGGTGAAGCGGATGTCCGGCTTGCCCAGAGTGGCGAAGATGAGGTTGCGCGGTCGACGGGCGGTGCCGCGCCCAAGCGGGAGTAGATGGAACTGTGGGTAGCCGTCCACCTCGCCGTCCTGGCGCAGTTGCGCGCCCACGGGCTGGAGATGATGGTTGACGAATTCGGCGAAACGACGCTGTGCCTGCTCGTCGGGAAGGACCGTTGGGGAGGTGAGGCCCTCCAGGAAGCGTCCGAAGCGAGGGGGCGGGGCTTCGAATGCTTTGAGCTGCTCGAAGAGATGCTCGGTCGACCAGTCGCCTGGGAACCGGATCACGTGTCGCTGGATGTCATCGCTCAGGGTGCCAAGGTGTGGCCCCCATATGTTGAACTCGTCTTCACCCAGGTCCCACAGCTGTCCCAGCAGGGCAAGGAATCGGTCCGGGTAGGCGAGATGGTCGGTGAGATCGAATTCCTTGGCCAGCTCGCGGCGCGTGCGGCCTGGAATCTCCACGTGGTCGCGCCCGAGCCACACGGCGTCCTGCAGGTCTCTCGTCTCGATGGACGGAAGTATCGCTGCGTCGAGAATGGCCTGAGCAACATGTGGCAGCTGCTCATCTGGGGAGTTGTGCAAGCTCGCGGTCAAACGCTCGTGTTTGGTCGTGCCGTCGTTGGGGGGCGGCGAGGGAAGGCCGAGGCGCTCGCACAGTTCCGGTAGATCCTGATGGCGGTATCGCTGGTAGAGCGTAATAAGCACGCCGTCGACCAAGCTCCGCAACCGCCGAAAGTCCGTCTGCTCAGCCATCTCATGATGATGAGCCAGGCCGTGCCGTGCAGTCCAGGTCGATCTAGCCGTTGACTGCGGGCGGAGCGCCGCCCTCAGGCCGTTGGAAGGCCGGCGCTCCGGAGGGATCTCATGGGGAATGAGCGCATCTTTGTGGCTATGCACGGCCGTCCAGGTTCACGTCGGGCCCAGATCATGGGTTGGGGCCGCCGTGAACCTGGTGCACGAGGTCAGCGGGGAGTAACGCTGAACCGCTGCGCGATGCCTTCTCCTAGAAGGCCGTGGGCTTGGTACTGCTTCGCCACTGCCTCAGGATCGCTCCAGGCCCCTGCATCCGCGAGCGCCACCATCGCTTTGCGTACTGCATCAGCCAGCTGAGTCATGGTGCCGCTGGTGATGATGCGCGTTCCGGGAGGTGCCGCGGCGTTGTACTCGAGGGTGTTGACGCGGTGCAGGAGCACGGGAGTGGCGCTGCAGGTCTGGTCGTAGGTGTCCTGGAACCAGCTCATGGAGTGTGCCAGTTGGGCGACGTCGCTTCGCCAGATCTTGTCGGTGCTGGCACCTGATTTGGCTTCAAGCACCAGGTACTTGAGTCCGCCGGTGGCCCACAGGACGTCCGGGCCGCTGCCCGTGGCGCGCTCGGGCCGCTGTGCTTCGAATCCGAGGTGATAGCCCAGACGTTCCAGGGCTCGTTCGAAGACTGGAACCTGCTTCTGGTCCGGTCGGTAGACGAGTTCGTCGAGCAGGACGTCGACGCCTACGAGGAAGTCGTTGCGGTCGGCGTAGGTGTTGGCCAGGTAGCCGGCGGCAAGGACCGCCTGCGTGTCGGTTGGTTTGATCTTGGTGGGGTTGACGCCAGCGATGGGCCGGAGGATCGCGGGGTTGTAGGTGAGCGCCTTGACCAGGGTCTGCTGGGCCTTGGGCTCGTCGATGAAGTGCTGGTAGGCGGCGAGCTGTTCTTGAAGGAATCCCCGCTCGGTCTCACCGGTCGCTGCGGCCACGGCTTCGCTCATGTGCCGGACGGCTTGCGCGTACTGGCCGAGCGATGCCTGGTCGAATGCGCGGCGGGCAGGGGCTGCACCCGCGGAGACAGTGCTTTGGGGGTAGGTGACTTCGGCAAGGGCTCCGCGGGCGGCGGTCACCCAGTTCGGGTCGCGGCCCAGAACCTGTGCGATCACGCTTTCGATCTGCTCCAGCGGCTGGTCAGCCAGCTGGGCGGCCACCTGGCGGGAGAAGTCGATCTGTGCTCGGGTAGCGGGGCTGAACCGGGAGCGGTATCGGGGTGCGGCGATGAGCTGGGACAGGTGCGGTCCCAGCAGCAGGACGACGCAGTGGTCGTTGGCTGAGCGAACCCCCCGGCCCATGCCCTGCTCAAGGCGTTGCAACTGACGGTTGACCATCTCGTCGGAGTCGCCGAGCGCGATCGCCTCACGGCGGGTCAGGCCGCCGTATGCCTGGGGAAGTCCGTCCATGACCAGGACTTCGCAGGCTTTGCGGGGCAGGTCGATCCCGTCGTACTGGTTCACCAAGACCACGAGACCGACGTGGCCCTGGCGGAGCTTGGCAACCGCGGCCCCGATCTCGTCGGACTTTGATGCGGTGATCTGTGCGTGCTGCGCCCATGCGCCGGCTTTGTGGTGAGAGGGGACCAGGACGACGACGTTGACCCGCTCAGCGAGCTTGGCGGCCATGTCACGTACAGCAGATTCCTTGATCGAAGCGCTGATGTCCTGGGGCGCAAGGATCAGGCGGTCACCGAGATACCCGGCGCTTGCCGGGGTGATAGGGCTCCCCACAGTTTCGGGATCGGCCGCGAAGTCGGTGACCAGCACGCTGTCGTCGGCCAGTGTGGCGGTCAGATGCACGCGCCGGCGTGCACGAGCGAAGCTGGCAATCTTGCTGATCGGCGGGTACGGAGGCTGGATCTCGAGCTTGTCAGCAGTGAAGACGGCACGGCAGATCGGGAGGACGTCCTTGACCAGCGGCCACGACCACTGGAGATCCTCGTCGTCGCGCAGCTTGTTCAGAGCCGCAGTGACATCGGTATTGCGGCGGGTCCAGGCCCAGAACGGCACCGGGGCTACAGCTGAGGAGTCCTGAGTGGTCAGGCCCTGGTAGGCGATCTCCGACTGCTGGCGCAGGTCGTCAGCGAACAGGTCAAGCAGTTCGGTGAACGCCTTCTCGTGCCGGTCGCGGGAGAGCGTCAGGGTGAATTTCTCCTTCACCGTGGCGAGCGCCGCGTGCGCGTCATCGATGACGATCGTGCCGACGTCGACGACGGGTCGTCCGTCGCCTTGAAGGCCGAAGACGCTCTTGCCGTTGACGAACCGGTGAAGGCTGAGTACGCAGATGGCCTCGCCACTGGTGAAGCGTGTGGAGCGCGGGTCGTCGGTCACGTTAATGCCGAGTTCGCCGGCCTGCTCCATCGCCTGCGAGGCCAAATAGGGGTCGGGGGCCAGATACAGCACCGGGCCCTCACCCTCGTTGAGGCTCGACTGGCAGATCAGCAGACCCACCACCGTCTTGCCTCCGCCGGTGTTGAGCTTGACGACCAGGTCCTTCTGCGAGCGCCGGTCGTACCACGTCTGCAGGACTTGCCCCTGCGGATCGCGCAGGAACTCGTAACGTGCGGCGCGGTCGGGCAGCGCGTCGAACAGGACCCGAGGGTCAGTGGGCGTCGGAGCGGGCCCCGAGCCGAAAGTGGAAAAGTCGATACCCATGGAAGTCCCCCCTGGAACTTGTCGCGGGCTCCGTTGCGCCGCGACATCCGACGTTAGCGGACAGACCATCGCACTTTCACCCGACTTGACCTCTGTACATAACCTGCTCTAGGCACCGCCTCATCGGATCGCTTCCCAAGCCGGAAGACCGGCTCCCTCTGTTCCATGGGAACTCAGTTGCTGAGGTGGCAGGAGCACCGTGGACCGATACGGCCCGGCTGTTGTGCGCAGGGTTGTTGTCAGTGCAGCGCAGGGTTCTGTCAGTGATACAGCGAGGCCAAGGGGGCGGTACTGAGAAGTAGAGCTACGCCTGCGGTGGAGCGATTCCCCCTCGGTTGCGCTCGTACCGCTGAAGGTAGTCCTCAAACAGCGGCACTACGGCGACGCTGCGGCCCACAAGCTCGTACCAGGACAGTCCTTGTGTATTGCAGAGGTGGCACAGGTAGCCGCGGACGCACTTCCCGCATGAGGGTCCACGCGAAGGGCAGCAAGCGCCGTCGTGGTCGATGTGGAAGGAACTGCCCCCTTCTTGCCACTGCCGTCGACAGATGTCACAGCGATGGTCGCGGGACTCTCGAAAATCCCGAACTGCTTCCATCGACGAGAACTTGAACCGCTTCATGAGGATGTAGTCCGGGTTACAGGCCACGCAGTAGGTTGCCCGGCCGCTGAGCTGGGCAGACGAACGATTGAACTCTGTCAGGGGCTTGATGTTCTTGCAGGCGGGACAGCGTTTCAAACCGGCTTCCAGCAGCGAGTAGGCCTCATCCTGGCTTATCCGCAGGGTGAACAAGGGCACCAGTTCGCCACCCCGCTGGTCCTGCTGGTAGTGGGCGTTGCACAGACCCTTGCCGATGGTAGGTAGACCGCATGGATCGTTGGACTCATCGGGCCCGGGTCCGGTGCAGAACTCCGGCATGGTCCGCCGCCGCTGCCGGATGGGACGCAGCTCCTTGCCAGCCGCGCGTTGCTGGTTGTGGGCGTCGCACAGCTTGTTGGACCGTCTCGGCCGTTCACAGGGCGGGTACGGGGAGGTTCCCGGCTGGAATGCCGTGCATTTCTTGCCGTCCAGGACAGGAGCGGGCGGCTGAGAGGTCTGGATGTCCGTCACGGCCGGGAGAGTATAGGCCTGGTCTGACACCGCCTCATGACCGCTGCTCAAGCCCCCTGTACCGGCGCTTCCGAGGGTCCCACCATTGAGCTTGGCGTGCCGGGCTCGCGGCCGGTGGCGATGGCTTCGTCGTACGCGGCGAAGGTGCGGTAGAGGGTGGAGCGGCCGACGCCGAGGTGTCGGGCGATCGAGGTGACGGACTCTTCGGCCTCGCGGCGCCGGAGCGCGATGGGCGAGCATGTCGCCGTCGACGGCTGGCGGGCGGCCGTCGTGGTTGCCGTTCGCCGCGGCGGTGTCCAGGCCGATGAGGGGCCGCTCGTGGATGAACTCCCGCTCTACTTCCGCCATCGCCGCGAACATCACGAAGAGGACCTTGCCCGCGCCCTGCGGGTCGTACATCCCGGCGAGCGGGCCGCCGAGGATCTCCAGGCGGTGGTCGCGTTCGGCGAGGTCCTGAGCGCTGGTGATGAGCTCGATCATGTTGCGGCCGAGGCGGTCGAGCATGGTGACGGTGAGAGTGTCGGCCGGGCGGAAGTCAGCGAGGGCGGCGTTGCACTCGGGGCGGATCTTCTCCCGGGTGCCGATCTTCTCGACGTAGATGCGGACGCAGCCGGCCTTCTTCAGGAGGCGGACCTGTCCGGCGAGGTCCTGGCCCTTGCTGGAGAGGCGGGCGAGCCGATGCGGTCGCCGACCCGCGCGAGCGCGCCGCCGACGGCGAGGCCGGGTTCGGGTCCGGGCTCCCATGCGCGGCCGGGGCTGCGTGTGGCGGGGATACGGATCGCGGGGCCGGACTTCAGTGGGGATCTTCGCGTACCGGCCGGTGTGGTAGTCGACGGCGACGCCGGAGTTCGCCCGGCACACCGACCCGGGTGGCGACCCGCACCGCAGGCACGGTTCGCGCTCGACGAGCTCGGCGCGGGCGATCTCGTCCAGGTCGCCGTTCACGTGTTCCCCTCTCGTCCGGCCGCACTGCGCGGTCGTCCCGAATACCCGTCCTGCTTCTTCGCGGCGCCCGCCGGTTTCGGGACGCCTTTCGGGACGGCTTTCGCGCTCCGCCCGCCGCGGCGGGCGGCCGTCCCGGAAACGACCCTTTCCGGGAGCAGGATCACAGAGCACTCGAAGGAGGAGGAACCCCCTGGCCACAGGGGCAGAGACTCAGCGAGGCTCAGAAGAACTCACGGGATGTCGCACACCCAGTCGCGTACGGGCGAACGTCCCCAGTTGTGAATACCTGGCCCCATTCATCTGGGGCTGGCACTTGTTCCCTCACACGAGTTGCCGCTGCCGCCTGGGCGGTGCTGGGCGGGGAGGGCACGGGCGTTGCTTGGCTGTTCGGCGAGCTGCTGGCGGAGGTGTCGGTTCTCGGTCATGGCTTGATGGAGTGCCCCGACGAGGAGCTTCAACACGCTGATTCAACAGGGAAGGAGCCGTAGCCCAGGGGTGCCCACACCCGGGCGGCATGCGCGGCCCGGACCCGGGCGGCGAGCACCACGACGGAGCGCCGGACATCGTCCATCGCCTCCCGCAGCCCGGCCGTCACCTCCCGGACGCGGGCCGCACTGATCAGCGACCAGGCCCGTTCAGTAACGTCGTCCTGGTCGTGCTCGCCCGTGCCTCCATCATCCTCCGCATCGACGGACCGAACGTGGCCGCATCCCGGAAAGCACCGGGGCGGCTGGCAGGTGCTCGGAGCGATGTACAGGGCGGTGTATTAGCGATCAGCAGCAAACCGACCACTACACCCTGCAAAAACGACAGTGAGCCCTTTCCAGCCTGACGGTGCTGGCCGCGTGTTGGACAGATCGGTGGAACGACGAAGCTCCTGGTAGACGGGTTCTCGACCAAGATCGCCCGCAGCCACCAGGAGCTTCGCGTGCTTGTCTACCCGTCGTCGATCGACCTGTCCAGTCGCACCCTGCGGTACCTGACCGGACAACTCGCTGCCCGGCGAGGGGAGATCGGGACCCGATGGCGTCGGCTGACCGCCAACCGTCAGGCTCTCCTCGCCCTGGCCCATCTGCGATGCGGTGACACCTACGCCCAGCTCGCCGCCGGGTTCGGTATCGGCGTCGCAACCGTGTACCGCTACATAGCGAAGCGGTCGATGTGCTGGCCGCCCTCGCACCCACCCTGGCCGAGGCGATGGACATCGCCCGAACCAAGACGTTCGTGATCCTGGACGGCACCCTGCTGTCGATCGACCGGATCGCCGCCGACACCCCGTACTGTTGAGTCGGCACGGAGCGCGGTGCCGGTGTTGCCACCGGCCCGTTTCTCCGTGCCGCTCGCCGAACCCGGCGTGCGGCTCTCACCGCACCGGGCTCTCCACGGTCTCTGCCGTTCAAGCGTGTTTGAGAACCCAGGGGTTGGGGATCGTGTTGCCCCGGTAGCGATAGCGGGTGACCGCGATCGAGACCATGGAGAACAGTTCGATCCCGTCCGCCGAGAGCCTGTGCCACCGGCCATTGCGGTCGGTGAAGCGTCGGCGGACGTCCTTCCACCTCCAGCGATGCAGCACCATCCACCAGCTGGTCACCCGTCGCCATACGAAGTGGTCCAGGGCTTTCAGCGTGGTCTTGCATACCGCGTGCTTGAAGTAGTTGACCCAGCCGCGCAGAATCGAGTTGATCCTCTTCAGTACGGTCCCCGGGTCCTGCTGCGACGTTCTGTTCGTCAGGGCACGGATCTTGTCCTTCAGCTGCCGGATGGGCCTCGCGGCGATGAAGGTGTAGACGTACCACTTGTTCGAGCCTCGCTTACGGCGCCACTGGATGTGGAACCCCAGGAAGTCGAACCCTTCCGACATGTCCACGATCTGGGTCTTGGCTGGTGACAGCCTCAGCCCGAGAGGGTGCAGTACGTCGGCGATGTCCTCGCGCAGGCGGGCGACATCGTCGCGGCTGCCGTCGACCAGGACGACGAAGTCGTCCGCGTAGCGGACGATGCGCCAGTTCGGGCGGCCGTGGTGACGATGGTGTGCCCGCCTGCCCCTGGTGGACATCCTTCCGCCCGGCTCCCACGGCTCCATCACGTGCTCGTCGAGCACGGACAGGGCGATGTTCGCCAGCAGCGGGGAGAGGATGCCGCCCTGCGGGGTGCCGGTGAAGGTCTCCTCGCGGTCGCCGCCCTCAGTGAGGACGCCGGCCTTGAGAAACGCCTTGACCAGCCGCAGCACGCGCTTGTCCTTGACCCGCGCTCGCACCCGGTCCAACAGGGCCGCGTGGTCGATGGAGTCGAAGCACGCCTCGATGTCCGCGTCCAGCACCCAGCGATAGCCGTTGGTGCCGTAGCGGTGTATCTCGGCGATCGCGTCGTGTGCGCGCCGCATGGGCCGGAAACCGTAGGAGACCGGCAGGAAGTCGGCCTCGAAGATCGGCTCCAGCACCAGCTTGAGGGCCGCCTGGACCACCCGGTCGGAGACGGTCGGGATGCCGAGCTTGCGCACCTTCCCGCTCCCGCCGGGCTTGGGGATCTTACGTTCGCGTACCGGCAGCGGGCGGAATTCACCCGTTTTCAGTACGCGTTGCAGGTCCTCCAGGTAGCCCGGGAGACCGAGGTCCCGCTCGACGTTGACGACCGTGAGGCCGTCGACGCCCGGGGTTCGGGCTCCCTTGTTGCCCGCGACCCGTTCGAACGCCACGAGCAGCGTCGCCGGGTCGCATACGAGGTTGAACAGATCGTCGAACCTGCGGCCGTGGTCGGCCGCCGCCCAACGGTGAAGCTTGGTCTGCATCCCCGATACCCGCTGGCGAGACCCCACCGGGGCCTCGGGAGCACCACTGTTCAGCGGTGCGTCTTTCGGCATTGCAGCCTCCTTCCCTTCTCGAAACCGCTGCCGCCCTTCCCCATGTGCCGGGCTCTCCCCGACTCGGAGTACTACGGCGGCTCCGCCCCGTCCCGGCCCGATCGACCGACGATGGACCCAGCCCTCCGCCCGAGCTGGACGCGCGGCAGGAAGGCGGAACCGGGACGGTTCCCGTGTTCGCTCGTTGTTCGATCGTCGGAGTAGGAGCCCGGCTATGCCCCCGCGGCCTCGCCACGGCTACCCCGCAGCACTTCACCGTGGCCTCCCCGCGCGACCGAAATAGACCGCCCGGGAAGTTCCCTGCCAGCCGAATATCCAGCAGGGACGCACCGCATCAGCTTCAACCTCCCTGCTGCGACAGGGCGATGGCGGCGGTCTTTCACCTCCACTCGAACAACAAGCGCCTCACGGCGCACACTCGGGCAAACACAAACGTCACGGCATGAACGTCCAGGTCCTCACCGATCCCTTCGGGCGACTGCTGTGGGCCTCACCGGCCCTGCCCGGATCGACCCACGACCTGACCGCCGCCCGCACCCACGGCATCGTCGAAGCACTCACGACGCCGACCTCAAGTGCTGGGCCGACAAGGCGTATCAAGGTGCCGGTGGTTCCATTCGAGTACCCTTCCGCGACCGCCGCCTCAAGCAGTGGCAGCGTCGGCACAACAGCACACACGCCAAGATCCGCTGCCTCGGCGAGCAGACCATGGCCACCCTCAAGGGCTGGCGCCTCCTACGAAAGCTCCGCTGCAGCACCAACCGCATCACCGCGATCGTCCAGGCCGTCCTCGTCCTTCATTACGCCTCGACGTGAGGTTGGAAAAGGCTCACTGCTTGGGCTCGGTAATGGCGTGCTCAACACAGATCCGCTCCGAGAACTGGGCCTTGGGGCCTGCTCCCAGGTCGCGACCTCATCGGGTGGGGCGCCCTTCTTCGGTTTCAGCGGCGGGGCGGTGACCTGGTCGGGGAAGTCTCTGGCCAGTCCCTGGTAGCCGGAATCGACCTTGGCCTTGACTTTGGGGTACTGGCGGAGCAGGTCTTCGATGCCTTCGGCGCACACGGCGGTGACGTCGTGCATGCGGCCGGGTCGGATCGCCCCGGCCCACAACAGCCGGCCCCTGTCGTCGCTGATGATGGTGGGCTTCTTGGTGTTCTGCTTCTTCTTGCCCGAGACGAACGCCCGGCGTCCGGGGCGATTCGCCCCGGGGCGGCGGACCTGGACCTCGGTACCGTCGATACGCAGTTCAACGCCTTCGGCCGAGGCGTAGGCGAAGACGTCCGCGAGGGTACGCAGTCGTAGCTCGGGCTTACCGGGAACGGCGAAGCCCCGCGCAGCGAGCAGGGGCCGGATCTCGTGGACGGCCCGGGTGATGGTGGAGCGGTCCACGCCGTAGAACACCGCCCAAGCGGCGTGCGGCAGCTGGAAGCGCAGGATGACCAGGGTGGCGACCACCCGATCGGTGAAGACCAACTCGTGGCCCGGGCCAGCTCCAGCGGCGCGCGCCCGCTCATGGCCTCGGCGTTCGCGGAGCCGGGACTCCTCGCGGGTTGTCCACTGGCCGGCCAGCTCGGCGATCAGCTTGCCCAGGCGGCGGCGCGGGATCCCGGTGCAGATCCGATGACTCAAGGCCGTACGGGTCCATCCTGACGTCACAATCATGATCATCCCGCACTGCCGTTCGCATGTTCAGGCCGGGGTATCAGCGATCGCGCATCACATCGTGATCACTCAGCTGGGTGACTGCGGCTGCGTGAGTGAGCGAGTGGAGAGTGTGTGCCTCAGTTCATAGACGTCGACCGCGTCGGCCGCGAGAATGCGGCCGTGGAGATCACAACCGCTGTGGCGACCGATGCCGACGCCGTCGCCGAGCTGCACACGGCCAGCTGGCGAAGGGCCTACGCAACCCTCTTCCCTGCGCAGTACCTGGACGGCCCGCTGCTCGCCGAACGCCAACAGGTGTGGCGGGCGCGGCTGGCCGATCCCGTCCCGGGCGCGGCGCTGTTCTTGGCCGTGGAAACCAGCGGGCTGCTCGGCTTCGTCTACCTGGAACCGCAGCCGGACGGCCGGGTCCTGCTCGACAACCTGCATGCTCGTCCTGGCGACACCGGGCGCGGGGTGGGCAGTCGGCTTCTCGAGCATGCCTTGGCCTGGTCCACCACCGCGCACCCTGGCCAGGACGTCTACCTGGAGGTCCTGCAGGGCAACACCCGCGCGGTCGCGTTCTACGAACGCTATGGAGGACGTCGTACCGCGTCCCGTATCTGCCGCTTCGACCAAGGATTCGAGCTTCCCGAGTTCGAGTACACATGGCCCGCCACCGTCCCAGCGTCGACGCGGTCGCCAGCATGTCGCTGAGCGTGACCCCGCCGCGCCGCCGGTGAACCTCCAAAAACCTACCGCCGGGTTACTCCCTCTCTGGCGTTCGAGCTAGGAGTACTGGGCCAACCTCAATCGCGCACCACGTCGTAACCGCTGGTACGGGTGTAGCGGACCGTGGACTTCGCGCCAGCAGTAAAGAAGCGGGGTCTTCTGGACAGCCGCGGTCTTTGAGGCGGTGGCTGTCCGCAGGGCGGCGGCGGACGGTCCGGAGGCTGCTCCGATAGCGAGCAGCGCGCCAACGGCGGTAGCTGCGGCGGCTTTTATGGCAGTGCTGGAGCGCAGAACGCGCATGAGAGTGTGTCCCCCTGTATGAAATTAGGAGCGCTCCACGGTAGGAGGGGACACCCGGGAATTCCAGTGCCCTTTTCAGACAGGTCCACTTCTGGCCGGGCGTCAGAGGCGTTCGCCCACCTGGCCAGATCGGTCCGGCCGGGCCGAAGATCTCGGGTCGGGCAGGTGCTTCGGCCGAAACGCCGGGCGCGGGGGCCGGCCGACGAGCTGGCAAGCTCGCCCGCGTGAGGGGAAGTCGTACCGGAACGGGCGGCGGACTGAGGGTAGGTCTGGTCCACCGCATCGGTGCCGAGCCCTGCTTGTGCACGCAGAGGCCGTCTGGCTCCTCCGCCGGAGTGAACCCGCAGGCCAAGTCATTCTTCCTGCGCAGCGCAGCCTGTATGTCTGGTGTCGTGATCAATAACCTGATGCGTGCTGCGGCAGTCGCCGTCCTGGCTCTCTCCTCTCTGACCGTTCCCGCCTCCGCCTCCGCCTCCGCTTCCGGCAGCACCGGGACGGTCCGGGCCGAGATCGAGTGCCCGCCCGGCTACGTGTGCATCTACCCGGAGATCAACTTCGGCGGGCAGCCGTGGGTGCGACGTGCCGCGGACGGTGGCGTGAAGGACCTGCCGTCCGCGATCCGGGACCGCGGCAGCTCGGTCCGCAACAACTCCGACCGCACCGCCCGCGTCTACGAGAAGCGGAACTACAGCGGCCGCTGGGTCTGCGTGACCCGCAGCGGCGGCTCCATCCACGACCTGCGCAGCTACAACCTCAACGACCAGACCCGATCCCTGAAGATCAACAACAACGACTGCGGCTGAACATCAGCACCCACCCGTTCTGGCCGGAGCGCGGCTGGAGCCTGGTGGGCCGGGTCGAGCTGTTCCGGGCGGCCGGGAGCGGGCCGGACGGAGTGCGGGAGCTGGTCGTGCGCTGGAACGGCGAGGACTTCGTCGTAACCGGGCCTGCGGCGCAGCCCTGAGTAGTCGGGAGAAATGTCCGAGGAGGCCGCCCTGGCGGCGTGGCCGGGCTGGCTGCGGCGCTGTGGGTGTCTTTGTGATGCGATCACTCCCGCCTCGCACGAGGATCGGTGTACGGGAGGTGGCCCGGTCGCGCCCCTGTCTCCGCGCGGGGTCAGCGCGCCTTTCTTCCCGGCGCGCTGGTCCGCTTCCCGTCCATCTAGCCGCCAGGGGGGCTGGAGGTGCGTATGCCGCAGCCCTTGTGGACCGGTGCCATTTCTTTTGGCCTGGTCGGTGGGCCCTGCCGAATCCGTTGGCCGCGAGGTGATGGCGTGTCGACACCCTCGGATGCCTGCTGATCTGTTGGCGGCGACTGCGCTCTGCGTTGGCCAGTGCCGTGGGCTAAGACCTGTCCCGTAAGTGATGGTCGAGGCGGTAGGGCAGGGCAACGTCTGCAAGGCGTGGGAGGAGTCCGGTGCGAAGGCCGCCGTCGGCAAGACCATGACGATCGCCGACGGCGGCTATCCGGACACCGGGCTCGTGATGTTTCATCGGCGCCGCAAGGGCGAGGAGCTGCCTGGCTGGAAGCAGGCTCACAACAAGTCCCACAAGCAGGTCCGCGCCCGTGTTGAGCACGTCTTCGCAAACGTACGGCGGCTGAGACAGAGGATCTTTTGTCAGGCCAGGCCGAGGCGTACATACGTGAGCGGCGCAGCGACGTCGTCATCGAGACCGACCAGCAGCGTCGTCGACTTCGCCCTCAGCGCGGACCTGTTCGCCCGTGCCGACTACCGCATTGAGGTCGTCGCCCTGGCAGGACGGGCGGCAGACACCAGACAGAGCACCTTCGTCCGGCACGTCCGCGCTCTGGAGCTCGACGTGCAGACCCCGCTGCCGACCCCGGCCGTACACGGGCAGGCCTGCCGGATGGCGGCAGGCATCGTGACGGTGCAGATCCGGGTTGGCGGAGAGGAAGTCGGTGCTCACCCAGCCCTGGCGTGCCGCGGCGGTGAAGCTGATGGGAATTGCCTACTTGTACCAGTAGCGTACGCCGCCGTGATGGCTGCAGGTGCCGCGGAGGTCCCGTCCTTGCATTCGGCGGTAACTCCTGCCGGGTGCGCGCTGCCGGCCCTGCACACACCGGTCGTGTGGGGCGCGCACGCGGCCGTCGCCTCTGCCCGGACGAGCGGCGCGAGGAGTGCTGCGGCGAGGGCGACCGCGGTGAAGGTGGCGCGGATGAGTCCGCGGCGGTCAGGTGCTGTGATGGTGCCGGTCATGATGCGGTGCCTTCCTGGGGCGAACCCTTTGCCGTAGCACGGGGTTCGGTCTGGGTGGTGGGGTCGCCGCGGGGGAAGACGGCCGGGGCAGGATGTCCTGCACTCTTCCCCCGCGGCGGGTCGGACCGGGACGAGGTTGCCCGGGGTGCTCGGGCGGTTTCCCGGGACGATTCACGGTTCCGGCTCGCAGCCGCCCGGATGTCCGGTCAGGTGCCGCAGGTGTCGAGCATCTCGGACAGGGCAGCGGCCTCGGCAGGGTTGGCGGTGAGCTGGTAGTTGGCTTTCACGCTGATCCAGGCGCGGCTGTAGGTGCACCAGTACGACTGAAGCGGAGGCTTCCAGTTCCCCGGGTCCTTGTCCCCCTTGGCCCGGTTGCTGCTGGCCGACACCGCGATCAACTGTGAATGGACCAGGTCGTTCGCGAAGGCCCGGCGCTCGGGCGTCGTCCACTGCGAGGCCCCGGACCGCCAGGCTTCCTTCAACGGGACGACGTGGTCGATGTCGATACCGGAGGCGGAGGCGACCGTCTTCCCGTCGTACTCGGAGTACCAGGTGCCGCTGATGGAGCGGCACTGGTCGTCTTGGACCACGTCCTGGCCATCGCGCTGGAGTACGACCTCGCGGGTGTCGCAGGTGCCGTACTGGGTGATCCAGTGCGGGAACTTCGTCCGGGAGTACCCGGGGACATCCTCCTCGTCGGCCACAACGAGGTCCGTGAGGAGTTCGCGGGCCTTGACCGCGTCCGGCGGTTCGGGGAGTTCACGCAGGGACGGGATCTGACCGGCCGGGGTGTGGGGGCCGGCCGGGGTGGCGGTGGCCGGGGCGGCGGTCAGCCCGAGCCCTGCGAGAGCCGAAACAGCCGTGAGGACCAAGGTTCGGCGTAGATGGCGAGTCATGCCGATCATGCTCCGGCCCCGGCACGGCGAAGAATCGTTGCTGCCCGGCGGGTGTCACTCGCGCGGGTGGGAAGTCGTACCGGGAGTCGCAGTCGGGTGTTGCGACAGTGCGTCGGGACGGACTGAACCACACACACCGGGATCCGGTTCCACTCGTGGACCAAGGTCCAGCACGTCCGGTCGTCGGCGTCCGGCGCTCTGCCGGTGGGAGAGGCATATGAAGGCGGCCGGCGGTAGGTGGGCAGCGCTGACACCGGATGGAGCGACACCGAACGCATCACACTCGTCGAACTGCTCAGGGTCGCAGCGATCGACGAGTGCCTCTTCGAGAAGGTGCCGGATGTGGTCGGAGCACGGTGGGTGCTGCCGCGCCTGGTGGGTGAGGTCCGCTACGCGGCCAGGACCCCCGGCGGGACTACTGCGGTATGGCGGACATCAGCACGTGCGACAACTGGGCGGCCTGCTGGCACGGGTGGCCGAGGGCGAGCTGTGCGTGCTGATGGCCGGCGACTGCGCCGAGGACCCCGCCGAGTCCTCGGTCGCCGATGTCGCGCCCAAGGCCGAGATGTTGGACGTCCTCGGCGACATCATGAGAGTGGGCGCTGGGCAGACATTCCGGTGAGCGCCGCTGCTGCGGTGGTTCCGACGGATCCGACCACGGCGCCGAGCAGGGCTGCTAACGCTTGATCCATGCCTGGAATTCTGCCTGGCCTGCTCGTCTGGTACTGCCGGTTTTCGGCGGCCTGAGACGAACCCGAACCCGGCCCGGGTACGGACGGATGCAGCCGTCGTCGACCTCGGTGATTCAACGGGTCGGCGCAGGGTCAGGACGCGCGGGACGCCATGCTCCGGCGGCTGCGCCGCGAACTCAGTCGCCCCAGACCCAAGGGGGACCCGACTGACAGGCGCTCAGGAGCTGGCGCGCGCCAGACGGATGCAGGCGGCGGACAGGTCGACGTCCGCCACGTCGAGGTCGTCCAGGTGCAGGCCGTGCTGGGCGGCGGTGGCCGGCAGATCGTCGAGCTCTGAGCGCTTCAGTTGGCGAGTCCCGCCAACTGAAGCGCTTTCCGTCGACGGCTCGTGGGTGCGCGGCCCGTGAGCCCGCGTGTCATGCGTAGCTGAGGATCACGATCAGCGCCAGGCACTCCGCCAGGAGTTGCGCGATCAACGCCATCCGACGGACCCGTACCGCAGGCGCGACCAGCGCGACGGCACATGCCACACCGCCCACGCCGACGCCCCACACGAACAGCCCGCCGGGCAGCGACGGGCCGCACCGCTCCCCGTACGTCAGACAGCGCCCCGCGCGCTCAGAGGAGAGGGTCAGCACACCGACCGTCAGTGCCGCGGGCACGAAGAGAACGGCGGACAGGAAGGACCAGAAGCGGCTGCTGCGGCCGCCGAAGCCAGTGCGGTCCGTGGCGCGCATCTCCTTGGTTGCGAGCGTCGGCCGGGACTCTGTTGTGTTCATGCCCCGATCAAACATCGGATGCCTGGCCAGTTGCAGCCGTCCGCGTACTCACATCGCGGATGCGAGGTACTCAACTTGTTCTTTAGCCTTTGGCGGAGCCTCAGCGACACCTGTAGGTTCTCCGCGGTGACCTTGATGGAGACGCAGGGCGAGGGCGGGGCCGGGACTGTCCAGTTCGATTCCGCGGCCGTTCCGCTTGGAGAAGAAGTCCAGGACCATAGGCAGCGCCATGGTCCACCCGCGCATGGGGTGCGTCCAGCACTGCGGACGCACAGAACGGACGGAGTCGGTCTGTGCGGCGCCCGCGCCGATGCAGGTGAGGGGGACGGGTCCGGACACGGGGACGTTCGCTTCACCCAGGCCGCCTCCGGCGCGCAGCAGGATGGCCAGCAGGGCCCGGCGGTGAACCGCCTCCAGGTCGGAGGGCAGGGCGACACCCACACCGCGCAGCCGACCGTCCGCGTGGCGGTGTCCGACGAACGGGTACAGGGCCGCGGAGCGGGGCCAGCCCCCTGTGGCCGGGGATCCGGACCGGATCGGCTATGCGTCACGCTCTCCATGAAGGGACGGGATCGATCCATGGGCGAGGCCTTACCGGTCGCTGAGCCCACGCACGAGCCGGATCCTGCGCTCGTCGGGCCGGCTGCAACCGCTGGCTTCAGTGCCTTGTCTTCATCGTCATGACATGCAGTCAAAAGTCACGGTCCTCGAATGAACGGGAGCTGCGGCTGCGTCGCGTGGGCGCGAGTGACCAGGCGATGCCGCAGGCAGGCAGCGGGGCACGAGGACCCCGGCCGTGTGCACGCCGGGACGGTGCGTCAGATCAGAGCGAGCTGGTCTACCAGCAGTTCCGTCCTCCATTCGGTCTCCTCCGGTGGTAGCCGTCCCGCCCGGGTCAGGGTCGCCAGCCTGTGCAGGCGGCAGAACACCTCGGTGAGCAGCGTTGGGGGACGCCCCCGGCGACCTCTCCGAGGCTCTCCAGCAGGGCGGCGAAGGCATCCTTCAAAGGTGCTGGGGGTGTCCTCGTGCGCGAACGCCAGGCCGCCGTTGAGCTGGAACATGGCGTCGTAGACCGCCGGGTTGCGTTCGGGGAAGTTGAGTTAGGCACGGGCGAGGGCGGTGACCCGGGCGCGCGGGCCTTCCGCGGCGGAGGCCACGGCCCGCAGCGCCGCGGCCATCTCGGCGGCTCCTTCGAGGGCGACGGCGCCGAAGCCCGTTCCGCGACCAGGTCGAGCGTCTGCTCCCTCATCGTTGTTTGCAGATTGAACACACCAGATGGCCTGGCACGCCTCCACCTCTCGGCACGCCTCTCTCTCACTTTGGAGCAGGATGGGCTTTCCGACAGGGCTGTTTGCGCCTGGCTCGAATGTATTCGGTCAATTGTTCGGGCGATCCAAGATATTCGCTGTGCGCAGGTGCGAATTTGCGATAGATGTGGGGGCCTCGCGTCGGTTCCGATACCGGCGCGCCTCAAGGGGGTTGTTCATGCCGAAGGTGCTTGATTACCGCGCATGGCGCGGACGTGCTTGGGTCGCATTGGCGACCGCGGCCATGATTTCGGCCGGCTTGCCATCTGCGGCAGCAGCCGACTCTGACAGTAGCGTTGAAGTGATCTCCTCCACGCTTCCCGCAGGTATGCCGGTTCCGTCGCTCGGTGCGCTGCAGGCTCTGGGCAGCGGATGGAAGGCCGGGCTGCCGGTACAGGAGACGGCGGCGGGCAAGCTGCCGCGTGAGGCCATCGTCCCTGCCGGTTCCGGTCTGCCGAGGGCGTCCGCGTCGTCGTTCCTCTCGGACGAGATGGCCGGCAGGATGCCGTTCGCGGCCACTTATCCGGAGCCGCCGCGGACGATGACGAAGGACGACTGCAAGAAGGGCCTTCAGGGCGGCCGGCTCTTCGCGGTCAAGTCCCGGTACGCGATGTGCACGGGGACCCAGTTCGTACAGACCTGGATGCAGCGTTGCCGGCCTGTGGGGCAGAGCTCGTTCACGCTGTGGGTGATCGACACGGTTCCGAAGAAAAACGACCGCACGATTCAGATCCGGTACTTGTTCACGGACTTCGCCAAGACCGGCACTACGCGAACGAGCGGCCTGAAGATCGACACCGACGGTGATGTGACGACGTGGCCGAAGCAAGCAGCGAGGAAGTACGGCGGGCAGGTACCGCCCACGCAGAGCTTTGACACGCTGAAGGCCAAGCCCGAGTACGTCCACACGATGCTGGTCGAGCCCGGGCAGGGCACCGGCAAGGACGACCTGGTACAGATGGCGTACGAGCCCTTTGTGAAGCTCACCTTCCCCTCCCCGTACGCCTCGCCCAACACCGGCCGTGTCAGCGTCGGTTTCCTCGCCGGCCGCTGGGACACCGCCTCCTACCTCTTCAACAAGACCGGCGGCGGAAACCCTAAGAAGAAAGGCGGCGCGGCCCTGCCGGTCGTGCCCACCCTGCCTTACAGTTCCAAGACCGGGGCTCCCGAGCGCGCAGTGGCCCAGCACCTGCAAGACGCCCACACCAAGCCCGGCGTCACCAAGCCGGTGAATACCCGCAAGGCGGTACCGGGGTTCGACCTGAAGCACACGCTGCACCGGCTCCAGAACGACGGCGACCGCGTGAAGGCCAATCGCCGCGCGGCCATCGCCACCTGCGTCAAGTACTGGGGGGCCAACTACGCCACGAGCGTTCCAGGAGTCTCGCGGGAATGCGACGAGTATCCCTTCGCCAGCACCTACGAAGGCGCAGCTCAGAGCAAGTACGACAAAGCGAAGCCGAAGGACAACTTCTCTGCCAGGCCTCTGCCCAAGGCTGACAACGGGGCCGGCGGGAGCATTCTGAAGATTTTCATGGACCGGAACCGCATTCTGGACGGGTTCAGTAGCGGGGCCGACGTCGACGCCTACGTCGTCTCGATCTCCTGATGCGCCCTGTGGGCAGAGCCCGGTGCTCTGCCCACAGGTTCTCAGGTGCCAGCCGGCCAGAACTGCACCAGGTACCGCTCCACCCCGACGGGCACGTCCACCGCCGCAAGCCTGGCAACCTCGGCCCGGCCCGAACAGGAGGCGCGGACCTTGCACAGCGTGTCGGGGCGCCCGAGCTCCACCCGGCCTTCGCCGACCCCTGACATCGTCTCAACCGACAGGTTCCCAGTAGTCGAAAAAATCTCTGCCTCGCCCTGGACTTCCCAGCGGACATCGCCGGTCACGGACGGCTCGCTGCTCCACACCTCGGCCGTCAGGACTGCCTCGTGGGTGTGCCCGGCGCTCTCGAAGTCGAGACGCTTGTCGTAGGCGGTCAAGAAAACCGCCCCTGGAGCCTCTGCCCGCTCTTCGGGGAAGGGAGCGGCGACCTCCATGTCGTCCTCCTCCTGAAGGGCGAACGCATGGAACTCCACAGACACCCGAATCTCTTCGCGCATCACCAACTCGGCCACAGAGAACTCCCGTATCTCCCGCTACCGTCACAGAAACTCTATCCGGCGGCGACGGCCGCGCTGCCATCTCCGCCTCACGCAGGACCGCGCCTGCCTGCCTGCAGACAGGCTGCGGCCTACGACCTGCAGCACCTGACCGTCACTGCTGGATACCGGGCCCGGGCTATGGGGGCGAGGCAGCGCGAGGACACGTGAGGTCTCCAGCTGGTCGAGGCCGATGAGCCCTCATGATCGCAGCAGGAAACCAGAACCTGACATCCAGTCATGTGCGCTGGTCATAGCCCCGCAGCCAACAGGCGAGACCACGTTCAGCACAGGAAAACCCGCGATGCGCCGGATCACCGTAGCCGAGGCCCGGGTGAACACATATGCAGCAGCTCACCAAGCGGCGAACCGCCGCAGCTCGTACGGTCGGACATGGGTGCCCTGACACGACGGCGCTCACGGGCGCCCCGCGGTCCCTTCCCCCCTGTGCGGTCACATGCCCGGGCGCAAACCCCTCGGGCGCGCAGCGGCGGCGCGCTGCCGTGGCCGGTCCCCGCACGCCGCTGATCTGCGGCGGGAGTACTGACCGCCTCAGCTTGTCGCGCGGTTCTGCCTATGCTGCCGCTATGGGTCTGGACATCACTCTGCTCATGGCGGACTGGGAGCAGTTGAGCGCTATACCTGTCGAGAGCCGGGTCCGCGCACTGGATGACACGACCTGGCCACCAGAGACCGACGGTGAGCACCCCCAGCGGTACGGACTGGCCGGCGGCTGGCTGTGGCCCCCGGATCGGGAGTCTGCATGGTGCGCCGAGTACGACTTTTCCACCACCACCGGCTCCTATAGCCCGCACGCCCGCGCGGGCGATGCATGGGACGACATACGGCTCCTCGTCGACGCATCCGTGCGTGAGGCGATCGATGCCTTTCTCGTCGGTCTGATCTGGGATGCGGACCCGGCCGACGATCCTGCGCTGACGGGCGGCGGAGGGTTCTTCCCGCCGGCCACCGACCGCGGGCTTGTACGCGTCCTCCTGGTGTGCCCGCCTGAGGCAGTAGCCGGCAAGGCCCGCGCCTGGAAGCGAGCGTCGTCCCACCTCGATGTGTTGCGCGAGCCGTTCGCCACCGAGTGTGAGGGCTGGGCAGGACGCCCGGACACCTTCGAGGACTTCACCGCGCTTCTGCGTGAATGGGGCGACGTGATCACAGCGGCCGCCCGCCGCAGTTGGGGACTGGTGGGTCTGCCCTAGCGGTCCGGGACAGGAACGGTTGAACAACCCCGTCTGACGCCGCATCGGCACCCGCACGATACTCACCAGGCCCTGAGTAGCGGACGTGCGGGTATAGGCGTAATGCGCTTTCGAGCAGTACCCAAGCGCACTAGTACTGCAACGGTGTTTGCTGTGACGGGTAGGCAGGTCGATCGTTGGTGTTGTCATGGGTGGGGATCTTGCTGAGGTCAGGTCGTGGGCCGGTGAGTTGGGTGCGGTGCAAGGGCGGTTTCTTCACCGATTCGGCAGATCGGAGCCTCGTGAGTCAGCTCTTGCCTATATGCGGGGACTCGTAGCCCCGTTGCAGCGGAAGAACGGCTGGACGCTGGCCGAAGAAGCCGGCCACGCAGGTCCGGACCGCATCCACCGGCTGTTGAACCGGATCGAGTGGGACGCCGACGAGGTTCTGGACGATGTGCGTGACTACGTGGTCGAGCATCTCGGCGATCCTGGTGCGGTGCTGATCGTGGACGACACCGGCTTCCTGAAGAAGGGCACCGGTTCGGCCGGGGTGCAACGGCAGTACTCCGGCACCGCGGGCCGCACGGAGAACTGCCAGGTCGGTGTCTTCCTCGCCTATGCGGCCCCGCTCGGACGAACGCTGATCGACCGCCGTCTGTATCTGCCTGCCTCCTGGACGGACGACCGAGAGCGGTGCCGCCGGGCCGGCATTGACGACGAGGTCGGCTTCGCGACGAAGGTGGCGATGGCCAAGGTGATGGTCCGCCGCGCGATCGCCGGCAAGATCCCGTTCCGCTGGGTGACCGCAGATGCCGGCTACGGCTACAGCAAGGGCTGGCGCTCTGAGCTGGAACAGGCGGACGTCTTCCACGTCATGGCCACCACCCGCCACGACACGGTCGTCACCCGCTGGGCCATCGACCACCCCGTGAGCGATCTATTTCCCGCCCTGCCCCGGCAGAAATGGAAACGCCGCTCGTGCGGCCAGGGCTCCCACGGGCCCCGCGTCTATGACTGGGCACGCGTCGAAGTCCGCCCCTGGCACCGGCCCGACCGCCGGCATTGGGTGATCGCCCGTCGCAGCGTTGCCCGTCCCCAAGAGCTCTCCTACTACATCGCCTACGGCCCGGCCGACGCCACCCTGGACGAGCTGATCCACATCGCCGGGAGCCGCTGGGCGATCGAGGAATGCTTCCAGACCGCGAAGCAGGAGTGCGGCCTGGACGACTACCAGGTCCGCCGCTACCCCGGCTGGCACCGCCACATCACCCTGGCCATGGCCGCCCACGCCTGCCTCACCGTCCTGCGGGCCCGCCAGCTCGACACCGGGAAAGCAGAAACGGATCCTCCCAGCTCATCCACCTCAGCCTCGCCGAGATCAGACGCCTGATCCACCGCCTCACCAACCGACGGCACGCACCCGTCGACCACATCCTGCACTGGTCGACCTGGCGCCGAAAACGACAACACCAAGCCCGAACCAGCCACTACAAACAACGAGGCCACGCCCCACCGACTGACCACCCGTCACGACAAACACCGTTGCAGTACTAGGTTGTAAATGGTTGCCGCCGCACCCGGAGCCACGGGGGTCTTCCGGGGGAAATGCGGTGGTCAGGAAGGACCGGAATGACTGAACGGTCCATTGCGGGCGGTCACGCCTGCGCCTACCGCCGGATGGGCGCCGATCCGGTACGGGGTCTATGGAAGCTCAGAAGGCTGACGGACCGCGAACGGGAAGTGTTCCTTCTGGTGGGCACGGGTGCAGGAAACCGGCATCTTGCGCGGGAGCTGGGGATTACGGAGCGCACAGTGAAGGCGCATATTGCGCGGATCGTGGAGAAGCTGGAGCAGCAGACGCGGCTTCAGGTTGCGGTGCTGGCTGTGCTTGCCCACGAGCAGCTGTGCTCTGATCTGCGGTGCGAGTGCCGTGAGACTGGTGTCCCACCGGGGTTCTCGGTGACGGCGGCTGCCTGATGAGGGTGTCCGTGCCCGTGCGGAACGGGTACGGACACCGCTGTGTCAGTACTGTCAGTAGTGCTCTTCCCGGTAGACGCCGTCGGCGTCGACACTGCGGCCCCAGTCACCAAAGCTCGTGTTCGCCAGCTCCAGGTTGACGAGGAGGGATCCGGCGGCTGCGAGCGTGATCCTGAACGGATCGTCGTCTTCGTCGGGGAGGTTGTTCACGGCCAGCAGCGGGAAGTCTGCGGAGGTCAGGGTTCGCTCGTCGGCGATGAGGACGAGCGTGCTGTTGGGCCAGTCCTCGTCATCTCGCCCGATCCGTGCCTGGATCTGATTTGCCGTGATGCCCGCGTGGGCGGGGTTGTCGATGACGGTGATCGGCTTGTAGTGCTCCGAGGCTTCTTCGAGGGCCTGGAGCAGGCGTGCCCACTCGTCTGGTTGCTCGAAAGATGTCCGCACCAGGAGCGGGCCGGCGGACTCCTCGATCGTGGGGGAGGGCGGCTCGGGCTCGGCTCCCGTACGTTCGCCGGGGATGATCTGGATGAGGAAGCGGGGCTTCTTGCCGTCCGACGACCGGTCACTGGCATGTACGCGGATCAGGTAGGGGCCGGCTCCCGCGGTGGCGAGATTCTCTTTGCGTAGTGGCTCGTATCCGCTGTCGCACAGGGCGAGGAAGCCGGTCGTGGAGATCACGGTGATCTCTTCGACCTCGTCCCAGCCGCTTTCGGTTCCCGGGTCGTCTCCGGTGTAGAGGGTGACGATGGGGTTCTCCAGGGCGTTTCCGGCGTCAATGTGCAGCCAGTCCTTTTCGGCCGCCAGGAACCCGCGTCCGCGCGGCTGCTTGCCGGCGTCGGGGTCCATGATGGCCAGGTCGCCCCATTCCTTCATCTTGAGCGGCCGGGTGCGGCCGTCGAGGAGCGGCCAGTTGGAACGCTGCATGGAGAACCCCCATCGTGCTTACTGTGCCTTCCGGTTACGTCCTGGAAGGGTAGACGGGACCTGTGGCAGGCGCGTTGCGCGTTCTACTTGATGTTGACGTAGTAGCCGTCGCCGTTGAGGACGCGCTGGGCCTTGTAGAAGCCGCCGAGGCGGGCTCCGGCGCTGCGGTTGTCACCGGCGGAGATGATGCGGGTGCTGCCGCGGGCCGGGTTGCCGCCCTCCTTGCTCGCGGCGAACGGGTACTCGTCGCAGTCGTACTTCGTGGGGTCGGGGTTGTGCACCTTCGCGCACATGGCCTTGCGGTGGGCGTTGATGGTCTTCTCGTCGGTGATGCGGTGCAGCGGGGTGGCGGCGCCCGGGTGACCGGTGATCTTGCGCTGGGCATCGAGGATGTGGTTGGCGGACTGCTTCACCTTCGCATCGCTGCGGGAGAGGGAGAAGACCGGGGAGTAGGACGGGAAGACGCAGCCAGGGTTCTTGGTGCGCTTCTTGGGACCCCAGAACGTGTCCCTCCCCTCGTAGCGTGGAGTCCGTGATTGCAGGGGAAGTTGAGGTTCATGGGAACCGACAAGCGGACGTACGACGCCGAGTTCCGTGAGGGTGCTGTACGCATCGTGATCGAGACGGGGAAGCCGATCCCGCAGGTCGCTGAGGAGCTCGGTGTCCATCCGGGCACGCTGCACAGCTGGGTCTCGCGGTGGCGCCGCAACGGGTCGGCATCGTCCGACCGGCCCGCGGCCGCGGAGAGTGGCGGGCGGGTGCGGGAGAGCGAGCGCGCGGAACTGGAGCGGCTGCGGCGGGAGATGGGCGAGAAGAACAAGCGCATCCGGGAGCTGGAGATGGAGCGTGATGTCTTCAAGCGATGCATGGCCCTCTGGGTGAAATGACCGAGTCCGATCCCGCGGCACTGGCCGCGTTCATCGGTAACCAGAGGGCCGAGCACCACGTCCCGCACCGCCTGGCCTGCCGGGTTCTTGGGGTGTCGGAGTCCTGGTTCTACAAGTGGCGCGGCAAGCCCATGACAACCCGCGAGGTCCGGCGCGGGAAGCTGGCCGAGGCCATCAAGCAGATCTTCGAGGGCTCGGGCGGCACCTATGGCTCACCGAAGGTCTGGATCAGGCTCCTGCGGGAAGGATGGCGCGTCTCGGTGAACACCGTCGCCAAGATCATGGCCGAGCTCGGCCTGGCCGGACGCAAGATCCGTCGGCGCCGCGGGCTGACCAGGCCCGGCAAACGGGCCGCGGCTCCGGACTTCGTGCGCCGGGACTTCACCGCGGACGCACCCGACCAGGTGTGGGCCGGCGACATGACGGAGATCGTCACCGGTGAGGGCAAGCTGTATCTGGCCACCGTGATCGATCTGTTCTCGCGGCGCCTGCTCGGCTATGCGATGGGCGAACGACACGACGCCGAGCTCGTCGTCGCGTCCATGAACATGGCTGCCGCCACCCGCGGTGGCGACGTGAAGGGCGTGCTCTTCCACTCGGATCGCGGCAGCGAATATGTGTCCCGGCGGTTCAAGCGCGCCTGCCGGCGCCTGGGCGTGACGCAGTCCATGGGCCGGGTCGGGTCATGTTTCGACAACGCCGTCAGCGAGGCGTTCAACAGCGTGCTCAAGGTTGAGTACGTCTACCGGCACACCTTCGCTACCCGGGCCGAGGCCCGGCTGAGGATCGCCGCCTGGATCACCGGCTTCTACAACACCCACCGACTACACAGCGTGTGCTGATACCACAGCCCGATCGACTACGAACACGACCACCGAGCCAACTCCGCCTTGGGGCTGGCCGCATAGAAGATCTCCACAGAACGAGGGGATTGACAACAGCGCGCTGATCAGGATCAACCAGATCCAGCGTGGCTGGGCCAACTACTTCAAGCACGCGGTCGCCAAGCACACCCTGTCGCGCCTTGCCACCTTCGTCTGGTGGAGGGTCGTGCACTGGGTGATGCACCGCAACCGCATGACGTGGAAGGCCATCCGGCGATGGCTCCACACTCCGCAAGGATGGGGAGCGATCCGCTTGGACGGGATCGAACTGTTCAACCTCGCCACGGTGCCGGTCACCCGCTACCGCTACCGAGGCAACAGCATCCCAACACCCTGGCCGGAACTCTGACCGAGCCGATCCTAACGGCATGATCTCGTGGAGAGCCCGGTGCGGTGAAAGTCGCACGCCGGGTTCGGCGGGCGGGTCCGGGAAACGGTCCTGGAGCGATCCAGGAACCGCGCCCGGGCCCGACCCGACAATCTGGCCGAAGCAGTCGAACGCGTCGTGGGCCGGCACCGCGCCGTACTGCGAGAACGCCTCACGTCCTACGACGACCGGACCGAAGACGGCCAGACTCAGGAGAACCCAGGCCGCGCGGAGCTGGACATCCATGGACGGCCGCGGCCTCTGGTCGCCCGCACTCGTGAACGCCACCAACAGGTCCACGAACGCATCGAACGCGGCGACAGCCTCCGTGCCATCGCACGCGATCTCCACCTCAGCCGCGGCACGGTCGACCGCTTCGCACGGGCCGCCGACGTCACGGAACTCCTCTTTGCCGCCACCCACCGCCCCACGCTGATCGACGATTACCGCCTCTACTTGCACCACCGCTGGATGGAGGGCTGCACCAACGCCTCCGCTCTTGCCCGGGAGATCCAGCAGCTCGGCTATCGCGGCGACGTCAACACCGTCCGCCGGCACTTGAAGCCTTACCGCCACGGAACGATCCCACAAACCGCCCCCTTGCCTCACATGACCGTCCGTCGGGTCACCGGCTGGATCATGAGACGCCCCGAGCACCTCACGGACACCGAGCGCAAATGCCTCACCGAACTGTGCGAGCACAGTCCTGCGCTGGCCACGACCACCACATACGCTCGCCGTCTGGCACTCATGGTGCGCGAACGACGCAGCGAACACCTGGCCCTCGATGTCTGGATCGCCGACGTCCGCCTCGACGGCCAACACGAACTCCGCACCCTGGCCAACGGCATACGACGCGACCACGCAGCTGTCCAGGCTGCCCTCACCACCACCTACACATCGGGAGCAGTCGAAGGAAACGTCACCAGGATCAAGCTGCTGAAGAGACAGATGTACGGCCGAGCCAACTTCGATCTCCTACGACGCCGCATCCTGCTCTCACCGTGATCAACCAGCCGCCGCCACCCCCAAAATAGCGACAGAGCCCGGAAAGTGGACCAGAACCGCAACTCGTGAACAAAGCCATGTGGCCGAAGGGCTGCTTACGCAAACGGGAACGAGGGCGCACTCGGCCTGGACATCCCGGACGGCGACGAAGACCTGCGGGACGTCGTCGAGGCCGACGCCGAGCAGGTCTTCACCGACTGGCGCTTCCGCCGAAGCCGGCCGAACGGAGCGCACGAGCTCACCGACTGGTACATCGAGGCCGTCGTCGAGGTTGTCCGAGCGAAGGCCGAGTTCCGGGCGCCCGCGCTCGACCCGGGCGAGGCGCAGGCGGCGCGGGACCGTGATCGCGGCCAGCGCCTCGCGGACCTCGGGGTCGACCTCGGCGAGCGCGGCGGTCAGGGTGCCGATGGCGACCAGGGCGTTGTCGGCGGCGGTCGCGCTTCGGGCGTGCCCGGTTGTGGCGTCCGCGAGCTCGAACGCCACGGTGGTGCCCATGACGACGGCGCAGTGGCGGGCGCGGGCTGCCTCCAGGGCGCCGAAGTCGACGACGTCAGGATCGCCGGGCAGCCTCTCCTGGGCGATCTGCAGGAGCCAGACCAGGTCCACGGTCAGGTTCACGCGGCCTGGTCCCCGGCGGCGGGGTGGGGGCCGAAGTGCTCGGCGAAGCCGAGGGCGTGCTCGGTGACGAACTGCTCGGCGCCGGCAAGGAACCGGGCGCGGGTCACGTCGTCGGTGAGCATCCGCGCCGCGTACTCCTCGGCCGGGACGCGGCTGTCGGCCGCGAGCGCCTGGAGCTGCTCGTAGACCTCGTCGGTGCGTGGTGCAGGGCGAGCGCGTGCCGGAAGCCTGCGGAGACGGTCTCGCGGGTCTTCACCGGACCGGCGGGCTCGTTGCGCGGCCGGGGGGGCGGGCAGCGGAGACCGGTGTGTCGGAAGGGCGCCGGGGCGGCGGCCGGTACGCCGACCCGGGCTTCGTACGCTCCGCGTGGTTCCCGTGGCTGTTCACGACTATGCAGGGCGTCGCCTACAGCTCCCCGTGAAGCAGGAGAAACCTCAGCGCGGCGCCCTGCCATGACCGGAGCACGCCTCCCTGGCCAAGAGGGCAGGGAATCCGGCCCCGGACGGCACCGGATGCTGCCCGCGGGTCTGCCCTGACGATCATGCCGGTCACTCCGGAGCGCAGGGCAGATTGTGTGCCGTCGACGGCCGCCCTGCGGAGGCTACGAGCGTCCGACTTCGTTGCCTCGCCTCATTCGACAAGGAGTAGCGGTACAGCCGACCGGTTCGGCACGAACGGTTTCGCACCCACCTGTGCCGTGCCCGGCGAACGATCGACTCGTTCCGGTGCCGACCAGATCCCGATGGGCCCGCAGATCGTCCGGCCGATACGCCTGAACCCCAACGATCAGCACAGGAGTCCACCGATGCTCAACGGTCTGTCCGAGATCCCGGCCAAGCGCGCCGCCGCCCTGCTCGCACTCGGCGCTGGGTTGGCCGTCGCCACCGCCGTGGCCGTCACCCCGGCACCCGAGACGACGACGGAGGCGCTCTGCCGTGCCGTCGCCGTGTACCCGGCCGAGGTCGCCCCGCAGCAGGCGGGCGAACTGTTCGTCACGCCCACCTGCCGCTGACCCGTCCACGGCGGTGCGCCGTGGACGGTGAGCCCCCGGCACAGCGGGCCGTACATCGCCCCGACGGAGCGTGTACGGCCCGCATCCGACCACCCATCTCCCAGGAGACGATCCCGTGCAGCCCACCCTCACCGAGCAGCGCCTGATCGGCCTGGCCCGGACACTGACCCACGTCCGGGAGCACAGCCCCTTCTACCGCGGACTGATCTCAGCCGGGGAGATCGGCCCCGCCGACGCTCCGGCCCTTCTGCGCGCGCTGCCCCGGCTCGACCCGCACAGTTGGGCGTCGAACCGCGCGCGGTTGCGCACTACCTCTCCCGGCAGCGTCGTCACCGGATTCACGAACGGTACGTCCGGTGTCCCCAAGGCGTTCTGCTCGACCGAGACGGAGCGGGCGGCCCTGAGAGCGAGCCGAAGGGACGACGGCCGTCGCCGACTGCACCTGGCGGGCGTCAGCCACGGTGCCGTGGTCGGGCTCGACCTCGCGGAGGAGGGCGACTTCGTCCCGCTGCTGTCGATGCGCTACGCCGACATGGCGGCCGACCTCATCGCCCACGGCGCCGCCGACGGCACGCGCATACGCGTCCTGGTGGGCACGACACGGCACATCAAGATTCTGACCCTGCACATGCTGCGACGCTTCGGCGACCTCTCCGGCTTCGGCATCGAGACCGTCGAGATCGGACGCGACTTCCTCTCTCCCGCCTGGGAGACCCGGCTGCGGACGTGGTGGGGAGCGGACGTCGAGAACGTCTACGGCTTCTCGGAGCTCCGCATGTGCAACGCGCGCAAGTGCCGCACCTGCGCGCACCACCACTTCCCGCCCTCCTGCGTCGCGGAGGTCGTCGACCCTACCGATCCCGACCGGTACGTCCCGCTCGGCGGGCGTGGCAGCCTGCTGGTGACGGCCCTGCACCCGTACGTGGAGTTCGAACCCCGGATCCGCTACCGGCCGGGGGACATGGTCCAACTCGCCCCCCACCCCTGCCCGCAGTGGGGCGAACCCGGCTTCCTCCCCCTGGGCCGGGAAGCGCACTGCGTGACGGCCGACGAGAACGGGGGATACCTCACCCCCGCCGACTGCGTGTCCGTCCTGGCCGACCTGCCCCAGGTCGCGGTCGCCTTCGACCACCTGTACCCCGACACCGACCGACACCACTACGAGGCGGGCAACCCCCGCTTCAGACTCGTCGACAACGGCTCCGGACCCGAGGTGCACGTAGAGCTCCGTTTCGACCCGCTGGTCTGGCCGGACCGGGCCGACGGCGTCTCCGCCACGATCCGTGACGCGCTCACGGTTGACGCCCGAGTCGTCCTGTACGGCCCGGACCGACTCGACGACCCCATCCTCGTCTGACGCCCGCCGAAACGGGGCCCACCGGACGGGGGTACTGCGTCGGATGACGCGGCGGCCGGACCTTGCGGATCGCGGATGGTGCGGATCTCGTACGACCACAGGGCCCGCTGCACCTGGTGGCTCTGCCGGTCGTGGCCAAGGAGGTCCGCCAGCTGCGCGGGCGCACGCGTGGACGTCGCGCCGGTAGGTACGAACAGCAGACGCGGCTTCAGGTTGCGGTGCTGGCTGTGCTCGCCCACGAGCAGCTGTGTTCCGATCCGCGGTGCGAGGACCACGAGACCGGTGTCCCACCGGGGTTCTCGGAGACGGCGGCTGCCTGATGGGGGTGTCCGTGCCCGTGCGGAACGGGTACGGACACCACCGGGTCGGCACTGTCAGTAGTGCTCTTCCCGGTAGACGCCGTCGGCATCTACGCCACGGCCCCAATCGCCAAAGCCCGTGTTCGCCAGTTCCAGGTTGACGACGAAGGATCCGGCCGCTGCGAGGGTGATCCTGAAAGGATCGTCGTTCTCGTCGGTGAGGTTGTTCACGGCCAGCAACGGGAAGTCCGCTGAGGCCAGCGTCCGCTCGTCGGCGATGAGGACGACAGTACTGTTGGGCCAGTCCTCGTCATCTCGCCCGATCCGTGCCTGGATCTGCTCCGCCGTGAAGCCCGTGTAGGCCGGGTTGTCAATGACGGTGATCGAATCGTAGTGCTCCGAGCCTGCTTCGAGGCACTGGAGCAAGTGTGCCCATTCGTCTCGCCGCTCGAAGGACGTCCGTACCAGGAGCGGACCGGCGGACTCCTCGATCGTGGAGGAGGACGGCCCGGTCTCGGCCCCCGTACGCTCGCCGGGGATGACCTGGATGAGGAAGCGGGGCTTCTTGCCGTCCGAGGACCGGTCACTGGCATGGACGCGGATCAGGTAAGGGCCGGCTCCCGCGGTGGCGAGGTTCTCTTTACGCAGTGGTTCGTATCCGCTGTCGCACAGGGCGCCGGCAGCCTCAGGCGTGCGCGTTGCGTCCCGTCACGTGGAACGCACTACGCACCTCGACCGCGCAGGCCGCGGCGACGCACAGGGCGACCGCCACCATGCCCGAGCCGATCACGGTGTCCGGGCCGGGATTCTGGCCGAGGACGGTGACCAGCGCCTTCGCGGCGATGGCGACCTGTCCCAGCCCGACGACCGTCAGCCAGGCGACGCGCAGGGCCCGCGGGCTGCGGGTGCGTGCCTTCTCCAGCCCCAGCAGCGCCGCCGCACCCGCCAGCGCGACCACGACTCCTAGCGTGACGGCGACGGAGAGCATCGCGTCTACGGCCGGGGCGTCGGTGTGGTCGAGTTCCGCCGTGTTTGGCGGGAGAACGGTGAACGCTGCGGTCATCAGGGCGAGGTAGGTGACCTGGAGGAGGAGAAGGACGGGCACCACTCGCCGGCAGAGCGTGGATGTCATGCGTTGCTCCTCACGAGCTTGCCTGATGAGAATTGCCTACTTGTACCAGTAGCGGACACCGCCGTGGTGGCTGCAGGTGCCGCGAAACGTCTTCGAGGAGCTGGCGGTCCCGTCCTTGCATTCGGCGGTAACGCCCGCCGGGTGCGCGCTGCCTGCCCTGCACACCCCGGTCGTGTGGGGCGCGCACGCGGCCGTCGCCTCGGCCTGGAAGGCCGGAACGAAAAGTGCAGCGGCGACGGCGAACGCGGTAAAGGTGGCTCGGACGAGTCCGCGGCGGACGGGGGCTGTCATGGTGCGGGTCACGATGCGGTGCCCTTCCTGGGGCGAGCCCTGTGCTACTGCACGGGGTTCGGGTCTGGGTGGCGGGGCGCTGCGAGGGAAGACGGCTGGGGCAGGGTGTCCTGCTCTCTTCCCCCACGGCGGGTCGGACCCGGACAAGATTTTGTCCGGAGTACTCGGGCGGTTCCCCGGAACGATTCACGATTCCGGCTCACAGCCGCCCGGATGACCTGTCCGGGGTCAGGTGCCGCAGGTGTCGAGCATCTCGGACAGGGCAGCGGTCTCGGCCGGGTTGGCGGTGAGCTGGTAGGTGGCCTTCACGGCGGAACGTGATGCGGTCGGCGATGGCCGCGCAGAGCCGGCGGTCGCCAAAGCTCTTGTCCCACTCGGCGAACGGGGAGTTCGTGGCGACCGCGGTGGCCTTGCGTTCCTCGCGGTCGGTGAAAATCTGGAACAGCAGCTTGGCGCCCTTCTAGTCCAGGTTCGCGTAGCCGAACTCGTCCAGGCAGAGCAGGTCGACCTTGGTGTAGCGGGCCATGAGCGAGGACAGCCGCCTGGCCGCCTCGGCTTCGGCGAGCTCGTTCACCAGGGCCTGGGTGGTGATGTAACGGACGGTCAGTCCGGCCTCCGCGATCGCGGTACCGACCCCGATCAGCAGGTGGGACTTGCCGGTGCCCCCGGCCACCGCACGCTGCGCCGCGTTGTGTTTGCCGACGAGGCCGTCGAACCCTCCGCCGGAGAAGCAGGCGATTCCGAAGCCGGAGCCGAGCCGTGCGAGTTGCGGCACCATGCCGGCTGTCTCGCACCACAGCTCCAGCCGGACCGGCTGCCCCGCCTGCCGGTCGGCCCGGTAGCCGTCCGCAGCCGCTTTCACGGCAGTCCAGAAGTCGGGCGGGCCGGTGAACGATTGTGGGGCCTGGACCGCAACCTGGGTGTCGTCCCGGATCGCTTCCCAGCCGATCCGGCCCGAGCGGCGGGTCCGGCCCGCCCTCCGGAGATCTCTTGCGCATGTACCCATGGAAAATGCCAGAACCGCCACCTGGGGCAAGCACGTTGCGTAGCCTCTGGGTCACAGCCGTACGCCACGTCGGGAGGGGATTGCGCGTGCCCGGAATCGACGAGTGCCTGCTCGAAGTCATGAGGCTGCCCGGCGCCCGCGGCGCCGCGGTGGTCGACTGGACGAGCGGCCTCGCCCTCGGCACCATCGGCGAATCGCCCAACGGCGACCACGAGGCGACCGCCGCGGAGACGGCCGAGGTCGCGCGGATGGCGGCCGAGCAGCCCGCCTTCGCACGGGAGGCCACCGAACCGCCCACCGCGTTACCCGAAGGGGCAGTCGAGGGAGCGCCGCCCCCGGTCGAAGACGTCATCGTCACCACCCGGGCCGGGTACCACATCCTCCGTTTCGTCGAGACGGCCTTCGACAGCAGCGTCTTCGTCCATCTCTGGCTCGACCGCGCGGAGGGCAATCTGGCCCTCGCCCGGATACGGCTGGGCGAGATGGCCCAGCGTCTGGTCCTGGCATGAGAACCGCCCCCGCCCCGGTCGCGCCCCTCTCCCCCATGCTGCAGCGCCTCGCCGCCGAACGCGCCACCGGCGCCCTGATGCGCGACCGTGGCACCCTGTACCTCGCCGAGGGCCAGGTGGTGCACGCCGAAAGCCCCGCGACACCCGGTATCGACGTCCTGCTCACCACGGGCGGCGCCCTGCACCGCGACGGCTGGTGGGAGGCGGTCGCCAGGGCGGGCGCCGGGCAACGGGTCGGCCGCTATCTGGTGGACAGCGGGCGGGTGCCGGGCGGGGCGCTGGAGCTGTGCCACCTGGGCGCGCTGTACGACGCGGCGTTCTTCGCACTCGCCCCCACCCGGACCCCGGCCCGATTCCGCTACGGGGTCTCCCACTGGATCGGCCCCGTCCGCCCCGTCCCCGTCGATGCCGTGCAGCGCGAGACGCTCCGGCGCCGGGAGCTGCTGGAACGGATCTGGCCCGACGCGGTGACCGACAGCGCACCGCTCGTACGGACGGGCCGCTCCGTCGACGCACCCGTTCCGCCGGGCCGGCGCCGCGTGCTCGATCTCGTGGACGGGGCACGCACCGCATCGGACATCGCCCAGGAGCTGGGCAGGCCAGCGTTCCATGTCCTGGTCGATCTGCACCGCCTGGCCGCGGCCGGACTGGTCGAAGCGGTACGGGAGCTGTCGGCCGCGGCCGCCCCCGGCCGGATCGCGCTTCCGGAGGTCACGGCCGACCCCGACGTCGCGCTGCTGCGCCAGCTCCGAGACGCATTGGAGGCCCTGTGATACGCGCGCTCAGACAGCGTGCCGGGAGGAGACAGCTGATGGTGCCCGAGGCCGAAGCGCAGGATGTGCTGGCCGAACTCCAGAGACTACGGGCCCGGGTCCCGCTCCTCTCCGGCGCTCTGGCGGCCAGCACCGATGGTCTCGTCCTGGCCCATGACACGCCGGGCGTGGAGGCGGAGGGCGTCGCCGCACTGACCGCGGCCGCGCTCGGCGTCGCGATCCGGATGACGGACGCGACCGGCCGGAGCGGCTTCCGCGAACTTCTCGTACGGGGCGGGACCGGCTACATCGCGACGTACGCCGCAGGCTCCTCGGCCGTCCTCACGCTGCTGGCCGAGGACCGGATCAACGTCGGCAGGCTCCATCTGGAGGGCCGCCGGGCAGGCACCCGCATCGGCGAACTGATAGACGCCGCGCTGGAACGCGCCGCACACCCGGCACCCCCGGCCCACGCCCCCGAGCCGCCCACCCCGCGGCCCGGCCCGCTGCCGCGCCGCACGTAACACCACATGCCCCGCAGACAACCCAAGGATCCGGTCGACCCGGCCGGCCAGGAAAGGAAACGAGCACGCATGTCGAACACCGAAGCGTCACTCAAGGAAGCGATGACGTCGATCGAGGGCACCCTCGGTGTCGCCCTCGTCGACTACACCAGCGGAATGGCGCTGGGCACCCTCGGCGGCGGCAAGGACTTCAATCTGGAGGTCGCGGCCGCGGGCAACACCGATGTCGTACGCGCCAAGCTCCGCACCATGGAACACCTCGGCCTCCAGGACGAGATCGAGGACATCCTGATCACACTCGGCGGCCAGTACCACCTGATCCGGCTGCTCAAGGCCCGAGGCAGCAACGGCCTTTTCCTGTACCTGGTGCTGGACAAGGGCCGCGCCAACCTGGCGATGGCCCGCCACCAGCTGAAGCGGATCGAGGCCGAACTGGAGGTCTGACCCGGCGGCCTCAGCGCCGACGCCGCGCCCCGCCGGGCGCGGCGTCCCCCGCCATCGGCCCGGTCGTCCGATACCCGGGCCTGGACATCGGCCGACCGCCTGAACACGATCTGCGCCGGTGGGCGAAGAACGCCCGAGCGGCAGCCCGGAGAGGTCGGGAGAACGAGGAGCTGCGCGCGGACGGCGAACGCGCCGATCACTCTCTTGATCTCAACCATACTTGAGGTTGCACCATGGTCCACATGACTACGGAACCCACGGCGTACGCCGCAGACATCGAAGCCGTCAAGCAGGTCGTTGCCACCGTCGAGCACTCCCAGCAGCACAAGGACCCCGACGAATTCCTCGCCCTCTTCCACCCCGACGCGGTCTGGACGACGGCCCACGGCAAGGTTCTCATCGGCCTCGACGCGATATCGGAGTTCACCCGCCAGGTGCTCCCTGCGGCCAACTGGGACGGCAAGGTCAGCTACGAGGTGGTTCACGTGCTCTTCATCCGCCCCGATGTCGCGGCGGTCAAGGTCCGTCAGCGCTACCTGAGCCCGGACGACGAGAGCGAGGGGGCCCCTCTGTATGTGATGACCAAGCAGGACGACGGCCGCTGGCTGCTGACCGCCTGCCAGAACACGGGGGTCGTCGCCGACTGATCGATTCGGACGGATTCGCTGCGCGCACGCGGCAATGGTGTCCAACGTCAGTGTGTGATGAGAGTTGGACACCCGCTCACTGACCGTCTATGACCACTGACCCTTGGAATCGATCATCTAGGGCGGCAGCGCTTCACCTGCCTCGCCCTCTTCATGCTGTTTTCTCCTCCCCCGCAGCGGGCCGACCGCTGATGGGCCGTCCGGCACGGCTCATCAGGCCGGCGTACCAGTCAGCGCCGCCCGTCAGTGGGATCAGCTGGCGCAGGTGTCGAGCATCTCGGAGAGGGAAGCGGCCTCGGCGGGGTTGGCGGTGAGCTGGTAGGTGGCCTTCACGCTGATCCAGGCCCGGCTGTAGGTGCACCAGTACGACTTGAGCGGGGGCTTCCAGTTCCTGGGGTCCTTGTCGCCCCTGGCCCGGTTGCTGCCGGCCGACACCGAGATCAGCTGCGAGTCGGTCAGGTCGTTGGCGAAGGCGCGCCGTTCGGACGTTGTCCACTGCGATGCGCCGGAGCGCCAGGCTTCCTTGAGGGGGACGATGTGGTCGATGTCGATACCGGAGGCGGAGGCGACCGTCTTCCCGTCGCACTCGGAGTACCAGGTGCCGGACACGGCCCGGCACTGGTCGTCCTGGACCACGTCCTGGCCGTCCCGCTGGAGCGTGACCTCGCGGGTGTCGCAGGTGCCGTACTGAGTGATCCAGTGCGGGAACTTCGCCCGGGAGTAGCCGGGGACGTCGTCCTCGTCGGCCACGACCAGGTCCGCGAGCAGCTCGCGGGCCTTGACCGCGTCGGGAGGTTCGGGGAGTTCACGCAGGGATGGGGCCTGGCCGGTGGAAGCTCGGGGGCCGGTGTCCGGGGTGGCGGTGGCGGGGGCGGCGGTCAGCGCGAGCCCGGCGAGAGCCGAAACGGTTGTGAGGAGCGCGGTTCGGTGCAGATGACGAATCACGCCGATCATGCTCCGGCCCCTGATCGGCGAAGAATCGTTGCTGCCTGGCGGGTGTCACCCGCGTGGGTGGGAAGTCGTACCGGGTGTGTGGCGGCGGGCTGCGGGCGGTTCCGGTCCACCCGGCCCCCCTTGGTCCCTGCTCGTACACAAGGCCGCCCACGGCCCCGGCCGGCGTCTTCGTGATGCGATCACTCCCGCCCCGCACAAGGATCGGACTACGGGCGGTGGCCCGGCCGCGCGCTGCCCCCGGTCTCGACCGGAAGCAGCCTTTCTCCTGGCGCGCCGGTCCGCTTCCCGGCCATGCCCGTCAGGGGGGCCTGGAGGTGCGTATGCCGCGGCCCTTGTGGACCGGAGCTATCAGTTTTGGCCTGGTCACGATCCCGATCAAGGTCGTCAGCGCGACCGAGGACCGATCGGTCCACTTCCGGCAGGTCCATCTGGAGGACATGGGCCGGGTCCGCACCCGCAAGATCTGCTCGATCGATGACGAGGTCGTGCCGCAGGAGGAGATCGGCAGGGGCTACGAGCTCACCAAGGACGACGTCGTCGCGGTCACCGACGAAGAGCTCGACGAGATGCCGCTGCCCACCGCGAAAGCGATCGAGATCGTCGCGTTCGTCGACGCCGACAGCATCGACCCGATCCGGATCAGCGACAGCTACTACCTCGCGATCGACGGGCAGGTCGCGGCCAAGCCCTACACCCTGCTCCGCAAGGCGCTGGAGCGGTCCGACAAGGTCGCCGTCGCCAAGTTCGCGTGGCACAACCGCGAAAGGCTGGGGCTGCTCCGGGTGCGGGAGGGCGCGATCGTGCTGCACGCGATGCGGTGGCCCGACGAGATCCGCAGTCCCGAGTCCCTCAGGCCGAAGGACGTCGACCTGGACGAGGAGGAGATCGAGCGGGCCGTCCAGCTCACCGACACCATGGCCCTCGACGACATCACTGGTTTCCGGGACGAGTACCGCGACGCCCTGGAGGAGCTGATCGAGGCGAAGTCCGGGGGCGCCGAGCTCCCGGAGCCTGCTGAGGGCGAGGAGCGGAAGGCCGGGAAGGTCGTCGACCTGATGGCCGCCCTGAACGCCTCCGTCAAGGCGGCCAAGGAGAGCCGCGGCGAGCACGACCAGGACGCCACCGTCCACACGATGCAGCCCCGCAAGAAGACCACGAAGAAGAAGACCACCGCGGCCAGGAAGACCACGAAGAAGACCACGGCGAAGAAGAGCGCCACGAAGACCGCGGCCGCGAAGAAGCGCAGCGCGTCCTGAAGGCGCGGAGCAGGACGGTCATGGTGCGCTTGCCGCGGATCGCTCCGATGCTCGCCACACCGGGCGCCCTGCCGGCTGCGGCCACCGAGGACCACTTCGCGTTCGAGGTCAAACAGGACGGTCAGCGGGCCATGATCTATCTGCCGGGCGACGGGACGACGGTCCTGCGGTCCCGGTCCGGGGCGGACATCACCGCCGTCTACCCGGAGCTTGCCGGGCTCGGGTCCGTGCTCGGCCGGCCCGCGGTCCTGGACGGCGAGATCGTCGCACTCGACGAGGAGGGGCGCAGTGACTTCGAGCGGCTGCAGTCCCGCATGGGCCTGACCTCGGCGGCGAAGACTGCCCGGATGGCGCGGCTGGTGCCAGCGCATCTGGTCCTGTTCGATGCGGTGTATCTGGACGGGCGCGGCCTGACCGGGCTTCCGTACACCGAGCGTCGCGCCCTCCTGGAGGGCCTGGGGCTCGACGGGGAGTACTGGTCGACGCCTGCGGCGGTCGTCGGGCACGGGGCGCAGGCCCTGGAGATGACCCGGGCCGCGGGGCTGGAGGGTGTGGTCGCGAAGCGGCTTGCGTCGGTGTACGAACCGGGTGTCCGTTCCCGCTCGTGGGTCAAGGTCCGGAACGTGCGGACCGTTGATGTGGTCGTGGGCGGGTGGGTACCCGGCCGCGGCCGGTCCGCTACGCGACCAGGACCCGGGCGGGGCTGCTGCGACACCCTTCATGGCACCGGCTGCGCCCCGACCTCGCACCGGACGACATCACCTGACCCTGGGCGCGTCCTCTGCCGAGGTTGCAGTCCCATCTGCGGATCGCATGCTCAGGGCCGTCACCATGCCCAGCACCGTGCCGATGCCCACAGCGGTGCCCAGCGGTTCCCGCACGGCCGGGTTGGCGTAGACGAGGAACGCTCCGAATCCGCATGCCGCTGGCGGCGAGCGGAGCAGCACCGGATGGCACCTGCGGCACCGGGGCTCAGGTGCGGGCTGGCCCCACCGTCTTCGGCCCGTCCTCAAGGTTGGGAGGACCCTGTTCAGGTCCTGGTGGGTTGCTTTTTCGGGTGCCAGTCCGCCTCGCCCCAGTCGTAGCCCACAAAGCCGTCGGGAACCTTCCCGCAGGGCGCGTAGACGCTGATGAACAGAGTGGTGGTCAAGTCGTTCCACCGCACGTCGATCTGGTCGCCGCCTTCCGGGTCCTCGAATCGGAAGCCCAGTTCGTGGAAGCTCGCGCCTGCGCGATCGCCTTCGAGGGTGAGTGTCCAGCCTTTCCGTGCCAGTTGCCGGCGCACGCGCCGCTGCGCGTCCCGGGCAGCAGCTTCGGGGACGCCGGGCACGCTCCAGTCGAGACCGAAGCTGCGGACGTCCCTTCGTCCCCTGTCAATGTGGGCGATGCCCCTCAGCCCACGGTAGTAGCAGGCGCCGGTATCGAACCTGCCGCTGTCGGCTGCGTACTTCTCAGGAAGCCCGAAGCCGCCGTACACCTCGTCGGACCGTGCCTTGAGCCGTTGGGCAACCACGTCGGGGTCGGCCGTAGGGTACGGAGCGCCGTTCCACACGGCGTTTCCCGCCACCACGGAGGCGGCCAGCAGCGCCACCGTCACAAGCCCTATAACGGCATACAGGACGGACCGCCCGGAGACTCGTGTTCTGCGTACAGGGCTCTTGGACATGCGTGTGACGGTAGATGTCGACGTTGCGTGCCGCATGAGTAGCCGTACCCAGGCACCATGAAGCGCTACTCAACCGTGCGGGGTACGGCACGAAGTCCTTCGCCTGCGGCGTCGCGGGTTCAGTCGAGCAGGTCGTACTCTCCGGGCGTCCAGTCGGCAAAGAGAGCGGTGGGCGTCGACAAGGACGGATTCGCGGTACCCGCCGAAATCGCCGGGGTCTTCGGCGACACCGATGTGAATGGGGGTGTCGCCGGGCAGGCCCTCGAGTGCTGCGCGGAGCTGCGCGGCGTTCCATACCTGCGGGGCGTGGTCAAAGACGTCGGTCATGCGCACAGAGTGCCGAGCCAGGCGGTGTTGCTGGTGGAGACACGGCTGTACCCCGGGCCAGAGCGCTGATCCGGGGTACAGGGGTCTGGGTCGAAAAGCTGATCACCAGTGGTGAAGCAGGCCCAGCCGGTGGATACCGTACCGGGCGCCCGCGCGGTCAGTCAGCGTCAGGGACGGCCCAGCCCTCACCATGTGCCCGGCCAGCATTCTGCTGGCCGGGCACATGGTGGTCTCGTCGTGTTCGCCTCGGATGTTCAGCCACAGTCGTTGCGGTTGATCTTCAAGGAGCGGGTCTGGTCGTTGAGGTTGTAGCCGCGCAGGTGCCCGGTGCCGGGACAACACGCGGCTGCGAGGCTGTGCCGGGCCTGGGCCGCGGGTAGGTCGGTGCGGGCACGCCGCTGCCGTCGGCCAGGTCGAGCAGGTGCTGGTCGTGCCGGGTGGGCGGCACTCTGGAGGAAGAGAAGGCGTGAGGGCGGGAGAGGAGGCGTGATGCGAACCAGCGGCGAGATCTATCACCGGGTCCGCTGGGACCTGCGGTTCGACCCGGCTCGGTTCGTGCTGGGGATCAGCCAGCGCGGGGATGCCTTCAAACGCATCTCGCTGGCTTCCTTCGTGCCCGGGGGCGACATCCCGTGGCACCGGGTGGTGTTCATCGAGGCGGACGGCGAGGTGGTCTGGGACCGGGCCACGGGCGTGAACCGCATCGACGCGTCAGGCGTCGGCCGGGTGCCGGACCCGCAAGCGGACCCGAGCTTCGACATGAGCTCCGGCAGGTCGGCGGCCTCGACGTGTCCCCCGACAGCCCGCACGGCGGTGGCGTGGATCCCGCCTGCCGAGCTGTGGCCGCCGATCCAGGACATCCGCCGGGATCACGATCCGCAGATCCACCGGTGGCCGCCGCACGTCAATGTGCTCTTCGGCTTCGTGCCGGAGTCCGGCTTCGTGCGGACACGGCCGCCAGCCAGACGGCATCGTCTTGCCAAAGACCGGACCCATCCCCTGATCTGACGATCTCTTCGAAAGGCAACCCTGTGAGCGTGCAGAACTGGAACCCTGCCCGGATGGCCTCGCACCCCGATCACCCCTGTGTGCTGCCTGCCATTCCGTCGTGGCTTCACGACGTGCACGTACTCGACACCATGGTGCTGCCCCAGCTCGCCGACGCCGTCGAGGACGAAACCGAGACCGGCAGTGCGGCCGGACTGCCCGATGCCCCGTACCGGGCCGCGGCCGACGCCATCAACAACCTCGCCACGGCCCTCCCCCAGCCACCCGCCAGCCCTTCTGCCGCCGGCATCGGGGTCACTTCCGACGCGGTGTTCCTCCGAGCGGTACCCGCGTGGGAGACCGAGGCCCTGTGGCAGGTCCACACAGCCTGGGCCACAGCCGGCATCCACTGACCGGCACCATGTGCTCCGCCCGGCCCCTGGCGGGGGCGATCCGCGTGAACGGGCAGGGGCTGGAAGTCGGCCGGCGCCGGGACGAGCCTCAACCAGAGGGTGAGGCGGAGTATCAGCGGCTGCTGACGCTCGTCCGCTCGCCGGTACTGCGCAGCGGAGCCTGGGCCCGGGCGCGGATGCAGCAGCTCACCGGGCGGTGACCCACCGCGGCTCGTACGGTCGGACATGAGTGCCCTGACAGGACGGTGCTCCTGGGGTGGCCCCTCGGTCGCTTCGCATGTTCCGCAGGGCTACCCCGCCCCGTCAGGTCAGAGCATCCAGCCGTGAGCGCCGGTCACCCTGGCGGCGACAGCCCCCGCCAGCAGGACGAGGCCCGTCCACGGGACCTTGTCCATGCTGATTTCGCAGGGCTGCGAGGACGGCATCCTCGTCCTTGCGGCCTGGGCACTCGCCCGTTCACCACCCTGATCAGCTCACCGGAGGCGTCGGCTTTCGGCCGAGTGGGGCTACGCGGCGAAGCCGATGTTGGTGACGTACTCGTACTGGCCCCACTGGGAGCCGAGGTCGGGCAGAACGTCGGTGGTCCACTCGTCGTCAAGGCCCTGGACGTCGCCTGCGGCCCAGGCCTCGACGATGCGGTCCCAGCGGCGGACGTTCATCGTGCGGTACTCCACCATCCGCTGCAGGGGCCTGGCCACCTGCGACTGGTTCAGCGGGTGGATCTCCACCCTGGTCCCGCGCCCTTCGCGGTTGAGACGGGCCAGGAGATGCCGGGCCACGTTGCGGCGGCGCACAGCCTGGTAGGCGGCGTCGCGCTCGGTGGGGACTGTCTGGCCGATGTCGGGATGCTGCGGGCCGAGCCGGCAGTGTTCGGTCCGGTGGCCTCCGATCCGACCGTCTCCCGACTCGTCGACACCCTCGCCGCGGCCGGACTGAACGCTCTGGCCGCGATCCGGGCGGACCGGGGTGTCGGCGGTGAAGCTGTTGTGCGCGAGGCAGCTCCCGGCGCGCAGGGAACTTCTGGCGGCCATGAAGGCGCTCAGGGCTTCGCCGGCCATGCCGAGCATGCAGCCGGTCAGGGCGGCGTTGCCGACCTGATGGTCGCGTTGGCCGCCACCGTCCGGCGCATCTCCCGTGACATCACCGTGACGTCCGTCGTACCGAACGTCGTCATACCGACAGGGCGAAGTACACGTAGTCGGCCCAGGCCGGCGCCCGGCCACCCGGGAAGTCCAGCGCCGCCTCTCGACGAGGCGATCGGCGCCTGGCTCGCCGCCCGCGACCCCGACCGCCCGCCACCCGACCATGAACTGGGCAGACGCGCCCGCCGCTCGCTGGCTGTGGACGGCAAGACCGTTCGCGGCGCGCGCCGCGCCGACGGCACCCGGGTCCACCTTCTGGCCGCGATGACCGGGACCGGCCTGGTCACGGCCCAGCGTGAGGTCGGCCCCAAGACCAACGAGATCACCGTCTTCCGGCCCATGCTCGCCGACCTCGACCTGGCCGACACCGTGGTCACTTTCGACGCCCTGCACTCCCAGACAGCCCATGCCCGCTTCCTGGTGGAGGAGAGGAAGGCCCACTACATCGCCGTGATCAAGGGGAATCAGCCGCTGCCTGCACCAGCACCTCAAGCAGCTGCCCCGGCGGGAGGTTCCGCTGCTGGACAAGACCCGCGCCACGGAGCACGGCCGTGACGAGATCCGCCGCGTCAAGACCTGCACCGTCACCCGCGGCCTCGACTTTTCCCACGCCGCCGTCACCCTGGAACGCGTCTACGCGGTCACCGACCTGACGGCCGAGCAGGCCGATGCTCCCGAGATCGCGCACCGTGTACGCGAACACTGGGGCATCGAGAACAAGATCCACCACGTGCGCGACACCACCTTCGCCGAAGATGCCTCCCGGGTGCGGACCGGGACCGCGCCCCGGGCCATGGCGGCACTGCGCAACCTGGCCATCGGCGCCCTCCGTCTGACCGGCTGCGACAACATCGCCGCCGGCCTGCGCAAACACAGCCGAAACGCCACCCGGCTGCTGGCCACCCTCGGCATCACGTGATCAAACCGGACAGAACCCCTGAACGACGCCGCCCTGGGCCTCCTGCTGCGTCTCCCGGCATAGCGTGGAACCCGCGGTATTTCTGGGCTTGGCCTTTCAGCGACGGGTCCGCCGCTTTGCGGCGGCGGACCCGTTGTTCTTCTAGAGCTGGCGCCATTCGTCGCCGACCTGGTCGGTCTGGCGGATGATCCGTTCTCCGGCCGCGGGAGCGGGCCACACCTGAAGCAGGTACACCTCGACCGGGTCGTCGTCGGGGCCGAGACTGTCCTTGGCGCGTCCCTCGTCACGGCCGCGGGCATGGACACGCACGCGGTAGGTTCCCGGTCCGTTGGGGGCAAGGTCGGGCAGGTCCTCGGCTTCGCCGTCCTCCCAGGAGGTGACAAGAGCCGAGCCGGTGGTGGAGATGAACGACGTCTCCACCGCCTCGTCCCAGCCACCCTCGTGGAGCGATGGCTCGGACACGTGCGTGGTGACGGTGACCTCGACCGGTCCGACGGTCAGTCCGGTCAGAATGCTGGCCCCGTCCTCCTCGACGGCGATCAGCCCATTGCCGGCGTCCGCGATGTCCGGTGCCTGGTCGGTACCGAGGTCCGGGTCGACGATGTAGAACTGACGGGCATACACCCACACACGGGTACTCCCGCGTTCTTCCGGCATACCGGGTGCCTCCTCGGCGTCAGGAGATGGCGACCCAGAAGGCGTCGCCGTTCAGGATCCTATTGTCCTTGTACACCTTGAGCAGGTACTTGGATCCACCGGCGGTGCTGTTGTGCTTCTCGTTGATCATCCTGCGGCTGAAGACACCCGTCGCTCCGCCTTCCTTGGTCGAAGCGAAGGGGTACTCGTCGCAACTCTTGCCCGTCGGGCGGGGCAGACTGCTCGGGCAGGCCTTGCCACGATTCTTCTTAATCAGCGCCTTGTCAGTGGTGCGGTGCAGGGGCTTGCCCACGCCGGGCAGCCCCGGATGCCCCTTCAGCTTGCGCTGCGCGTCCCAGACATGCTGCGCCGCTTCCTTGACGTTCTTGTCGGTGCGGGACATCGCGAAGACAGGAACATACCCGGGGTGAACACACCCGCCTGCCTTGGTCGTGATCCCCTTGACAGAGTCACAGCGCACGGTGGCGGCCTGCGCGAGGCTGCCGGTGGCAGGTGACCCGACGGCCGCCTTCAGGGTGACGACGGGTGTTTCCTTGTGCTTGAGCGTCTTCGACCCGGGTGATTTCAGGGCGAACGGGAAGCTGGTTTCCTTCTTGACCGACAGCCCCTTGGCACCGGGAGCGGAGGTCACCGTGCACTTGGTCTTCGCGGACTTGCCGCAATTCAGCTTCAGGCTTGCGACCACGCCCCGCGCCGCCCCGCTGGCGCTGGTCGGGTAGAGACCGATGGTGTGCTTCCAGGTCCGTGAGTCCCTGGCCGCCAGCGACGTGCGCTGAGTGACCCGGATGTTCATCGTGCCCAGAAGCTTCCCGCTGGGCACCTCAATGATGTCGAACCGCAGGCTGCTCACCGAGCACGCCTTGTGCCGGTCATAGGTGAGGTAGCCCGCCCTGCAAGTCAGCCCGGCCGCCGCTGACATCGCGGTAGACGTGACGGCCGTTGTCCCGGTCGCCTGGGTACAGGTGACGGTGTGCTCGCCGCGCGCGGCGGCGGACTGAACGGCCTTGTGGCAATCGGCATTCAGTGCTTGGGCGGTTGGCTGCGCATGGGCGGGTGCTGTGCCGGTCATGAGGGCAGCTGTGATGCCTGCCGCGCCGATGCCCGCCGCGATCCGTTGACGTGTGATGCTCAATTGATTCCCCCTCCTGACGGCCCGGAACGCAGCAGGGCAGGGCTGGAGGTGTCAACTGGCTCCCCCGAGCGATGCGCTGTGCTGCGGCCAGGCACACGTACGACCGACGCAACAACCTTGGCTGCTGCAACGTGAGCAAACGTATAGACAGACCCCCTCCCCATCAAGCGAATTGCAAGTTTCCAGACAATAGGCTTATCGAGCCGACCGAAAGTCACCTGAGGAGCCAGGTCGCAATCGAACTCTAGAAGCACTATTGCAAAGTTGCTGGCGACTCGAACGGCATCGCGGGGTAGGCGGCGAAAGCCTGCTGACGCCGGGCGCCGTGGGCTGCAGAGCGCCGTGCGAGGAGGGCCCTTCCGTACCGCGCCTCGTGTGCCTGGTGCAGATCCACGCACAGGATCCGCCCACCATCCCCAGAGGGCGGAAGGCGGGCGCGGTCTACTTGGAGGCCGCCGCGCGTGGCGGGTACGGCCCCGCCGTACCGTCGGCCGGTGAACCTACTTGAACCAGTAGCGGACGCCGCCGTGGCCGCTGCACGTGCCGCGGAAGGTCTTCGAGTAGCTGGGGGTGCCGTCCTTGCATTCCGCGGTCGCGCCTGCCGGGTGGGGGCTGCCGGCCCTGCACACACCGGTGGTGTGCGGTGCGCATCCGGCGGTCGCCCCGGCACGGGCGGCCGGGACGAGGAACGCGGCGGCGACGGCGAGCACGGTGACCGCGACGCGGGCGATGCCGCCGCGGTCGGGTGCTGTGAAGGTGAGGGACACGGTGTGATGTCTTTCGGGGTCGATTCCCGCGCCCGCTGTCACATGGTCCGGGCCCGGGGACGGGTGGGCGCCGCGGGGGAAACGGGCCGGGGAGCGGGTTCCTGCGTCGCCTCCCCCGCGGCGGGTCAAGCGCGGGCGGGCGCGGCTGGGTCCGTCCGGCGCTTCGGCGGCGGTTCACCGTGGGCCAGGTGCCCGGTCGGTGCCGCCCGGTGTGCGGCCTGGTGGGGTCAGGTGGCGCAGGTGTCGAGCATCTCGGCCAGGGCAGCAGCCTCGGCGGGGTTGGCGGTGAGCTGGTAGGTGGCCTTCACGCTGATCCAGGCCCGGCTGTAGGTGCAGTGGTACGACTGCAGCGGCGGCTTCCAGCTCCCCGGATCCTTGTCGCCCTTCGACCGGTTGCTGGCGGCCGACACCGCGATCAGCTGCGAGTCGGTCAGGTCGTTGGCGAAGGCGCGGCGTTCGGGCGTCGACCACTCGGACGCCCCGGAACGCCAGGCTTCCTTCAACGGGACGACGTGGTCGATGTCGATACCAGAGGCGGACTCAATCGTGCGGCCGTCGTACTCCGAGTACCAGGTGCCGCTGGTGGCGCGGCACTGGTCGTCCTGGACGACGTCCTGGCCGTCGCGCTGGAGCACGACCTCGCGGGTCTCGCAGGTGCCGGACTGGGTGATCCAGTGCGGGAACTTCGCCCGGGAGTACCCGGGGACATCGTCTTCGTCGGCCACCACCAGGTCCGCGAGCAGCTCGCGGGCCTTGACCGCGTCCGGCGGTTCGGGGAGTTCACGCAGGGACGGGGCCTGGCCGGTGGAGGCTTGGGGGCCGGCGTCCGGGGTGGCGGTGGCGGGGGCGGCGGTCAGCGCGAGCCCAGCGAGAGCCGAGAGGGCTGTGAGGAGCGCGGTTCGGCGCAGATGACGAATCACGCTGATCATGCTCCGGCCCCTGATCAGCGCAGAATCGTTGCTGCCTGGCGGGTGTCACCCGCGTGGGTGGGAAGTCGTACCGGGTGCGTGCATGGCGGGCCGCGGGCGGTTCTGGTCCACCCGGCCCCCCTTGGTCCCTGCTCGTACACAAGGCCGCCCACGGCCCCGGCCGGCGTCTTCGTGATGCGATCACTCCCGCCCCGCACAAGGATCGGACTACGGGCGGTGGCCCGGCCGCGCGCTGCCCCCGGTCTCGATCGGAGGCAGCCTTCTCCTGGCGCGCCGGTCCGCTTCCCGGCCATGCCCGTCAGGGGGGCCTGGAGGTGCGTATGCCGCGGCCCTTGTGGACCGGTGCCATTTCGTTTGGCCTGGTCACGATCCCGATCAAGGTCGTCAGCGCGACCGAGGACCGCTCGGTCCGCTTCCACCAGGTCCATCTGGAGGACATGGGCCGGGTCCGCACCCGCAAGGTCTGCTCGATCGACGACGAGGTCGTGCCGCAGGAAGAGATCGGCAAGGGCTACGAGCTCACCAAGGACGACATCGTCGCGGTCACCGACGAAGAGCTCGACGAGATGCCGCTGCCCACCGCGAAAGCGATCGAGATCGTCGCGTTCGTCGACGCCGACAGCATCGATCCGATCCGGATCAGCGACAGCTACTACCTCGCGATCGACGGGCAGGTCGCGGCCAAGCCCTACACCCTGCTCCGCAAGGCGCTGGAACGCTCCGACAAAGTCGCGGTCGCCAAATTCGCGTGGCACAACCGCCACCAGCCCACCCGCCAGCGCGAACGCGCCATGAAAGGCTTCCGTAGCGTCGGCGGAGCCCAGCAGTTCCTGTCCGCGTTCAGCGGCATCTCACCCCACTTCCGACCACGCCGCCACCTGATGACCGCCCCCGAATACCGCACCGAGATGACCACCCGCTTCGCCATCTGGGACCAGATCACCGGCGCTGCAAGCCGGCCCACCACGGCCTGAGCACGGAGCCGGAACCCGACCCCACCACACCCGACACACCATCAGGCACTCACACACCCAACAACGTGACAGCGCCGTCGGCTGGGCTGCGGTCGGCCAAGGACCGTATAGGTGACGAAGACCCGCATACCTGCAAAGCTGCGGGAACCGGCCGTCGCGGGGGGTGGCAGGCGCCGCCGATACGACGTATAGGGCGGACACCCAGCTTCATTGGTGGCCACCCCCACGCGACGTCCCGGTGGCCAGCCCAGGGAATGTTCGGCCGCGCAGGGTTCCAACTTCTCCGCAAACGGGTCCTGCTGTCGTGACGCAGAGTTGCCGCTGCACGGAAGCTGAGCCAGAACCCCAGAAGATGAACGAAGCCAGTCTGTGCTCCTGTGCCGTGGCCGTATGCGCGAGGGGTGGGATCCGGTGCCGCGGGGCGGTGGCCGAGCACTCCGCGGGCCCGCATGTCGGCGAGCGAGCGAGGTCGGGGCAGTACAGCGTGCCCCTGTCCAGATCCGCGTCGGCCGCCTGGACCCGGGGATGAACGGGGCCGGTGACGGTGGTGTCCGCCGCGGCGGAGGAGCGGTGTTCGGTGGGGGCGGGGCCGGAGCCCGGTCGGCGGCGGGTCGTCATGGTCCCCGATCGTACGGACCACTGCCTCGTACGGCACCAGCCGCTCAACAGTGGTGCATCGGTGCCCCGAGCACCCGCCCGGTCAGGGGGAAACAGCGCGTCCGCGCAACGCTCTCCCCGTGATCGACGGCTCCTGATCTCAAGATCCCCGACAGCAGCGCGTGCTGAACGGCGGGCTCAGGGGCCGGTGTGGGTGTAGGGCGCCCAGAGCACCGGGGATTCTGGACGGGCGGCACGGAGGCCGAGGACTGCGGTGCGCAGGGCCGCGGCGGCAGGAAGCCGGCAGTCACCGGAGGGTGGTTGGTGCTGGAGGGCACGATAGAAGTGCCGTGCGACCTGCGGGGCGCGCAGGTCGCTGATGGACCACTGGGTCGCAATCACATGACTGAAGCCGGCGATGTTGAGTCCACCGGCCAGGTGAACGAATTCGTCGGCCAGGTCTGCGATGCCTCGGGCCGTCTCGCATGCGGAGAGGAAGGCGAGTTCGGCGCCGGAGAGCCGGAGGGCGGTCACGTCGCGCAGGCTGATCGACGCATCCGTGCAGTGCAGTGCGCCACCGGTGAGCGAGTACTGCGAGCCGTGGCCGGCGAAATGAAGTCGGCTGTGGCACTGGAGCTGTTCGAGGACCGACGCACGGGTGGCCAGGGGGCCGACCAATGCGGTCATGGTGGGAAACTCCTCGCGCAGTGAGCCGACTTCTGGCACCGCGTGACTCAGCACGGTCATGCCCGGGGCGCTCGGCACGGCGACTCCGAGCAGTCTGCCGACATCGGGGGCCAGGTGGTCCCGCGCGGCCACGAGGGCGCGCAGGGTCGGAGCGTACGAGCAGACGGCACGGTCGAGGAGGCTGGAGGCATCCGGGGCAGGGCCGGCCTGGCCGCCCCCGGCAGTCGGGTATTCGCCTGCGGCATGGAGCGGGAGCAGGGTGAGTGCGCCGGTCGGGCACCACCACAGGCGAGGTTCCTGTCCTCGCTCCGGGTGTGTCGGCCAGTCGAGCGCGGTGAGGACCGGCTCGACGATGTCCGTCCAGAGCCACGCGAGAACTGCTCCCAGAACCTCGTTCTGCTCCTGCGCGGCGGTGTCCGCATCACTACTGAAGACGTTGATCAGTTCCCGGGCCCGGCTGTCGACCGCTTCGCGCGTGATCCTCTTCAGCGGGACGAGTCGGGGTGGCGCTTCCTCCTCGGCGGTCACGATCAGGGCGTCGCAGCGGTGCCGTCCGATGTTGACGATCACGACCGGGCCGTCGCACGCGGCCTCCCGCAGACGGTGGTAAGGGGGTGGCAGCAGGAACTCCGGGATCAGCGCCCTGGCCCGTACCAGCAGACGGTCCCATTCGGCGGCGGCTTCGCTTCTCCCCTGCGCCCTCAACGCCTGCGCAACTGCGGGAACCTCCCGCATGTCGGTGGTCGTGCTCGTCCGGTCGAGCAGATGCCGGACCTCCTCCATGCGGTCGGCGAGATCGGTGTCCAGTTCGCGGAGTTCGTCGAGTTCGGTGCGGGCGTCGAGGGCCTGGGCCAGCAGGACGCCACGCCCCAGTTCCAGCAGTTCCACCGCGGAGACGAGGTCGCCCTGCTCGATGGCGATGGCTGCGGCATCCGAGGCGAGGCCGTTGGCATCCGCCAGAAACTGGGCCCGGTCGTCTCGGTCCAGACCGTGCCAGGCCGCCTGGGGCAGCAGTTCGACGGCGTATCCGTAGCCCTGCCGGGCCTCGGTCCACCGCCGGTCCGCTGCGGCGAGCCCGCCCAAGCGCAGGGCTGCCCACAGCCGTACCGACATCGGTCCGGTCAGAAGCCGGGCAGCCTCGCGGAAGGCGTCCAGCGCCTCGGCCGTCAGTCCCGCCTCGCGAAGCGTGTGCCCCAGGTCGAACAGGCACCCGGCCCTGCTCGCATGGTCGGCGGGGCAGCGCGCGACCGCGTCGCGGCCCCGGTCCAGTGCCTCGCGCAGGTCGTGTTCCCGGCCGGGGAGCCGGGAACGGCGGCGGAGCATCCCGGTCAGGTTCGACAGGAACTTCACCTGGTCGGGATGGTCGTTCGAGGCCGCATCCGACGCCTCCCTCATGGTCCGGATCGCGGTGTTCAGGTCCTCCTCGTCCCCCGCCTCGTCGAAGCGGTTCAGCAGGGCGACGCCGAGGTTGGACAGGTTCATCGACCGCCGGTGCGAACCGGGCGGGGTCGCGGCGATTGCGCGCCGGGCGGCCTCGACGGCCCGGTCCAGGTCACCGGGCCGCCGGCGGTGCTGGTGGGCGCTCAGCAGCGCCAGGCTCAGATTGGCCAGATACCGGTCCTGAAGGGGGTGGTCGGGCGGGACGATCCGCACCGCCTCGTCGCAGACGTCCACCGCGGCCGCCAGGTCGGTGCCGTCCCCGGTGCGCTCGAACCGGGCCAGCAGAGCGAACCCGAGTCCATTGAGACACATGGCCCGGAGTGCCGTGTGGTCTCCGCTCATCCGCGCTGCCTCGCGTTTGGCGTCCACCGCGGCCTGTAGGTCCTCAAAACTTCCGCGGTGTTCATACCTCGCGTGCAGCGCGCTGCCCAGACCGATCAGTGCGTCGGCTCTTTCCCGGCCCTCGCCGGGCGTGATCGCGACGCATTCGGTGATGGCGTCGACGGCGCTGTCGAAATCTGTCCGATCGCCCGTGTACAGGGCGCGCGTCCGCAGAACGCTACCCATCGTGCGCAGGAAGAACGGGCGGTGGAAACTCCCTGTGGGTGCGCCCCGCTCGGCCCGGAGACAGGCCTTCAGCGCCTCGTCCAGGTCGTTGCGGTCCCCGAAGTCGTCGAAACGGCGGCACAGCAGCTCGCCGAGCATCGCCAGGGCGAAGCTGCCCTCAGCACCGCCGCCGCTCAGGGCCTCGCCCCGCCGCACGGCCCTGATCGCCTCGTCCAGGTCCGTGACGTTCCCGGTGTGGTCGTCGTAGAGCGTGTAGAGGCTCGGCCCGAGGAGCAGCAGTGCATTCGTCTGTTCGTCCGTGCCGGACAAGTCCTGGACGGCGAGCCGGAGGAGGTTGACGGAGGCTTGGGCATCATGGATGTCACCGGTCCGGTGGTGGCGCAGTACGAAGCACGTGGCGAGCTCCACCCGCACCGATGCCTCCTGGCCGGTCCCGAAGGACTCCACCAGAAGCTGCTCGTACAAGGCCGTCGCCTCGTCCAGGTCTGCTCGGGCCAGGGTGGGTTCGGCGCGGAAGTGCAGGCTCTGGGCGAGCAGCAGCCGACAGCTTCCGGACTCCGGGTCATCGGGGGCGCCCAGTTCGACGGCTCGGCGTGCCGCCCGAACCGCGTCGTCCATGTCGTCCGCCGGGACGTCGTCCCCGGAGCGCCGCTGCAACTGCATCCTGATCAGCAGCGTCCGGGCCAGTCCCGCCCAGGCCAGAGGGTGGCGGGGTTCCTCCGGGCGGGTCAGGCCGATCACGTGGCGGGCCGCCTCGATCGACAGGTCGAGATCGCCGGGGTCGTGCGTCTTCCCGTAGCCGACCCTCGCGAGTTCGCTGAGGTGGAAGTAGGTCACCTGAGCCTGCGGGTGTCCTGGTGGCATGGCTGCGGCGGCGTCACGGGTCGCGGCGAACGCCTCCTCGTAGTGCGCGGCCGACCCGGTGCGGTCGAAGCGGTTCAGGAGCATCTGGGCGAGGTTGTCGAGGCGGCTGGGGCGCCGCTCCGCATCGGGGGCGGTGAGGGTGATGCTGCGCCGGGCCGCGGTGATCGCCTCCTCCACGTCGGACATGCGGTCGGCGACCTGGAACCTCTCCCAGAGAGCGAGGGCCAAGTTGGACAGTTGCTCGTTCAAGTAGGGGTGGTCCTGTTCCTCGCCCTCCCGCACCGCGTCGGTGCTCGCCTCCACGGCTGAGTCGAGCCATCTCCGGTCGCCGGTGAGCCGGGCCCAGCCGCGCAGCGCCCGGCCGAACTCGGTGAGGAGCGGGGGGCGGAGGGCCGATCCGCGCGGTACGACCTCGTTGAGCGTCGACCACGCTCGTAGCGAGGTCCGCAACGCTTCGGGGTCTTGGTGGTCCTGCCAGTTGCGGTAGTTCGCAAGGCCGGTCTCGAACAACTGACGTATCGTCATCGGAGTGTCCGCCACGCCCGCCATGAACACTTCCCGTCACTGGTGGATGAGTGCACGATCGACCGTAACTTCCTTATGATGGCATGCCGTTACAGTTCGGAAGAATGACTGGGAGTTGCGTGAACGGCTGGTTGGACGCCTTGGAGGAAGCGGACCCGCTGCTGGCTGCCTTGGGTGCGATCGAGTCGGTGGGTCCTCGCGTCTGGGACCGGGTGGGTCTGGCCCTCGACGAGGTGGACACCGCCCTGGACGCCGGGGACACCGCCGCCCTGCGGCGCGCGTTGTACGCGTTGGAGGACTCCCTGCCGTCGAAGCGCATGCGGATGCTCGGCGGGGCCCATGCTCCGGTCCCGCCGCCGACCGGGCTCGCCGACCGGGTCGAGCGGCTCGTGAGCCGTATCCGGGGAGCTGCCGCGGACGACGAGGACGCCCCGATTCCGGTCGATTCTGCCGAGTCGCCGAACGGCCATGCCACGTAGCCGCTTCGAGGGCCGCGCCCTGATCGTCCACGTTTTCGTTCCGCTGGCCGCGGCGGTACGGGACGAGGAGAGCGGTCACTTCTCCGTGCGTCGGTTGTGGGAGCGGCTGGGCAACCGGTTGGGCGTGACCGATCCGGTCCCCGGCTTCGGCCCCTCCCGACTGCCCGCCCTGGCACCGCCGACCGTGACGGGCAGCGCCATCGGCCACACGCTGCTCGCGGCGGCCCAGCGCACGGGGCCGTCGCCCGCGCAGGCCTTCGCGTACCGTCGTGGCGATGCCATCGGCATCGCGGTCGTGCTGTTTCCGGGCCCCGGCGTCTCCTGGGAGGACCTGCGCCGCCGCTGGGACAGGGTGGCGCCATTGCCCGAGCGGCTGGGTTCCTCGACCACGTACGTCCACCGCGTGCTCGACAGTGGGCGGACGCCACCCGGCACAGGTCGGCTGAGCCGCCTGCTCACCTCGGTGCCGGCGGTCGGAACGCCTGTGCCGCCGGAGGGAAGTTGGCGGCGGTCGCCCGACGGGTACCTGGTCCGGTTCACACGTTCTGCGGGGCCGGGGGCGGTCGGTACGGCCGCGGTAGTGGGGCCGGTATCGCGCGAGGCGGAATTCGATGCCTGGCTGTGGCACATCGACCCCTCGGGTGCTGTCGCCCCCTTCCTCCGCTGTCTGGAAGGGATGGCCAGGCTGCGGCACCACGCGTCCGTGCACCGCACGCACCAACCAGCCCTCCACTCCCTGTGCGAGCGCCTTTCGGCCGCGTCGGAACGGTTGGCCGGGCTGTGCGGCAGCGTACTGGCCACCGGTTCCGGGCCGGACGAGCTGATCGCCGCAGACGCGTCCATCGCCGCTCTGTACGTCGGCGACCAAGGGCTCAACCAATCGCTGAGGGACCTCCGCGACATGCGCCAGTCGGTGCGGATCACCTCGGATTCCCTGGCGGAGCTGCTGCCGCCTCCGGCCGGAGCGGGCGCCGACCCGGACCAGGACCTGGCCCGCTCGCTCCTCGCCCTGATCGACGACGACATCGCCCATGCCGAATCCGTCAAGCGCGAGGCCGACGAGATCTCCCGGACGACCGAGTCGATCGTGCGGCAGCGACTGGCGCTGCTCCAACAACGCACGACCGTCGTACAGGGAGCAGTGCTCGGGTCGCTGCTGACGGCGCTGGCCGCAGTGCAGTCCCTCTCCTACAAACTGCCGTTGCCGGGTGCGCTGCACGCGCCATTGATCACCTGGCTGTCCGTGCTCGCCCTGCTGCTGCCCGTTCAGTTGATGCGCTGGCGGCGGGCCGACGGAAGGGCCCGTCGGCCCGCCGGGTTCGACCGCCTGTCCGTCCTGTGCATGGGCACGGCAACGGGCTGGCTCGGCGCTTCGGTGCTCTCCGTCACCGCCCTGCACGTTCCGGCGCGTCCGGTGGTGAGCGTGGGCTGCGCGATGGTCTGCGCTCTCGGCTTCGTGCTGGCGGACCGGCGATGGGTGTCACGCGCAGTCTGAGAACCTGTCAGACGGCCTGTGATCAGTCGTGGATGAGGCTCCACGATCGGCCCCTGCGGACCGCGTCCGCGCCCTGGCGCCGCAGAACCGTCACCGGCTTCCCGAAGACGCAAGGGCTCGGCCCGGAGAACGGAGCTGTCCGGGACTGCTCCGGCGCCGTGATCACACCAGCCACACCGTTGAGCGAGCTGGTGCCGTGCGGGCCCAAGGCACGGGCGAACGCCGTCAAGAAGTTGGGGGTACGGGTGGCCGAGGCGGTGGGCCCGGTGGCGGAGGGACCGATGGCGGGGGCGGGAACCGCGGCCGGGCCAGGGCCCCGGTTGCGGGCGGTGGGGGCGATGAACTACGAGGCCGCCAAGCAGTTCTTCGAGCGCGGGGGCACGTTCGGGTGCCGAGGAAGCACGTCGAACGGATCGTTGGCGAGGACCAGGAGGAGCGGGAGCTCCGGCTCGGGGCGTGGATCGGGAACCAGCGGGAGCAGGGCCGCGACGCTGTCCCCGGAGCGGGTGGAGCTGCTGTCCGCGATTGGCATGCGGTGGGTGTAGGCGGCGAGCAGGGGGCCGTGCAAGGTGATCTGCACGGTCCCAGAGCCGGACGGTGGTGCGACGGGGGCGGAGATCAGGACTCTGTCTGCGACGGCTTCCGGCGGCCAAGGTGATGCGTGTGAGGGCTCCGAACCCTATGTTCTGGGGCTGATAGTGATGGTGAGATCGACCCGGTCGTAGCCAGCCATCTGGTTGGTGCCCCTGGTGTCGGCGAAGGACCGGGTGTCGGTGTGCAGGACGGCTGTGACCAAGGGGGCGGGCCGGTCGTCGAGGGCCAGCGCGAGCGGCCGGGCTGTGCCCTTGGCGATCCAGCCGAGAGGGAGGCCGTTGTGCTCGACCCGGATGGCGTTTGGGTCGTCGGGTTGTCGTAATCGCGGACGAGGGGGGCTCACACCGGACCTTCGCCGGTCGACCGCGCGAGGCTTGGCAGCAAGCACCACCTGATCACCGACCGCCACGGAACACCCCTTGCCGTCTCGCTGACCAGCGGAAACCGGCACGACGTCACCCAGCTCATGCCCCTGCTGGACACCATCCCCCGCATCCGCGGCCTGATCGGCCGGCCCCGTCACCGGCCACGGCGGCTGTTCGCCGACCGCGGCTATGACTACGACAAGTATCGACGCCTGCTCCGCGCTCGCGGCATCACACCGAAGATCGCCCGCAAGGGCACCGCCCACGGATCCGGCCTGGGCAAGACCAGGTGGGTCGTCGAGCGCACCTTCGCCTGGCTCCACCAGTTCAAACGCCTCCGGATCCGCTACGAGATACGAGCCGACCTCCACCTCGGACTACTCCAACTCGAATGCAGCATCATCTGCTTGCGACGACTCCGAACCTCATTCTGAAATGATCAGTAAGGGCCTGCTGGGAAATAACTTGTGTGTTCTGGCTCTTGACATCCCAGCGCAGTCAGGGTGTTCGACAGCAAGTTATTTTCCGGCAGGCCCTAAGGCGGTGCCCGGTAGGGCGGGCGCGCCTCGGCCGCGCAACCAGGACACCACGAGGCTAGGGCCCCGGTCGACACGCCCGGGGCCCTGGGCGCTTGGGGTTCGGGCGAGGAAATGCCCCTGATCAGCGGCGGTCAGGGGCATCGGGTACAAACAGGTCCGAAGCCGGGCCCAGGGCCGGGGGCTGCAGCCGTTGTTGGGGCCATGGACGACGAGGACGACGGTGCCTTCCCCGGTGGCGTGGGCGGCGCCGCGGAGGGCGCTGGAAGGCACGACGCTGTTGCTCGGCAGCGAGCCGCTTGGCCTGGACTGACGACGCAACAGGGCTGCGACGAACTGGGTGCCCTCCAGGTGTCGGTGCCGCCGACCGGTTGTCTCAGGGGCGCTGCTGGAGCCAGAGTGCGATGAGGCTGGCGGCCAGGGTGCCGGCGCCGTAGCACAGGCCGCCTACGAAGTGGCTTGCGGCAGGGCGCCGCTGAGCGAGGGCCCATCTGCGCAGGCGCGACAGGCTTGGGGGTCTTTCCGGGCAGGGCTTTGCAGTGCTCATTTCGGGATCCTTGGTTCGGGGCAGGCCGGTTGGGCCCTGTGGCTGGTTGCCGGACAGGGCGGGACGGGGATCGGCAGGGTCGTCAGCGGCGGACGAGTGCGGTCTTGGGCAGTCCTTCGGGCAGGCGGTCGTTCAGGACGAAGGAGGCCATGGCCTCATTGGTCGGCGTTGGTGCGGAGCTTGCGATGTCGCGGTCCGGGGGGGTGGCTCGGGCGAGGTGTAGGGGGAGGGGCAGGTGCTTGTCGGCGGTGAATCCGAGGAGTCGGGAGTGCGCGCACCAGACTCTGGCTTCCGGGACGGTTCCGTTGGCGGCGTGGTAGAGGGCCAGGACGTGGGCGGCGAGGGCGTTTTCGGCACCGGCTGCGAAACGCCACCAGTAGAGGGCGCTGTCGCGCCGGCCGAGGATGTAGAGCAGGCAGGCGAAGGCGCAGGCTCCGGTTGCGTCGTAGTCGAGGTCGAAGGCCGCCATGAGGGTGGCGGCGTTCTCGGCGCTGAGGATGGTTTCGCACAGCTGCCGGAGGTGGGCGAGCGTGACCGCCGGCTGGTCCGCTGGGTTGCGCGTGACGACCGGAAGAGGGCGGCGTCGGAGGCCGCGCCGGATGGCGGGGCGGGTGAAGCGCTGACGCTGCGGGGTGAAGGAGGGGGGCGTGCAGGTGTCCGCGGAGAAGGAGCGTGTGGGGTCGTCCTGGACTCTGGGAGGGCGGGTCGCGTGTTCTTCGATGCGTGTGGAGAGTCGGTTCATGAAGTCGTCGGTGTCGTGGGTGCTGAGCATGTCGTGCAGGACCTGTGCTTCGGCGCGCAGTGTCTCTTCGAGCATCAGGAATCTCCTCCGTTCCTCGGTTCGGGGGAAGTCATGAGGGCTTGCAGGGCTTTGAGCCCGAGATGGACGTTGGTCTTGGCGGCATTGGGCGTGATGCTGAGCTGGTGGGCGATCTCGACGAACTCCATCTCCTCGATGTAGCGGAGCCGGACGCATTCCGCCTGCTTCGGTGCCCGGTCCTGAAGGATGGCGCGGGCCCGGTCAAGCCGGTCGTATCCGCGAAGCTCCAGCAGGTCGTCCGCGGTTGGGGCGTGCAGGAGCCCGGAGTGGGGGATCTCCCGGCTGACGAGACGGGCGCGACGTCGGTAGAAGTCGATGCTCGTGGCGTGCACGATTCTCCGGGCCAGGGCCAGAGGGTTGTTGTGAGCCTTGATCTTGGGCCACTTGTTGTAGATCTTCAGTGCTGCGTCGAGGACTGCTTCGTCCGCGTCGAACAGGTCGCGAAGGTGGCTGATAGCGATGCGCAAGAACTCGTCCTTGTGCCGGATGAGGAAGTCGCGGAAAGCGGCGTCCATCGGCTGCTGTTCCGGGGCGAGTTCGTGGCTCTCGTGGGGGCCGCCGTTCACAGTGCCCCCTTGTGGGCAGGCGGGTGGGACGGCCGTGGGCACGCGGTGCGGTAGGACGCGCGAGCCTGCGAGGCGGTCATCTGGTAGGCGCCGGGTTGTACCAGCGGCGTGTACCAGGCCCTGAAAAGCCTCACGGACTCCTCCTCTTCTTCCAGTTCGAGACCCGGCGTGCGCCGTTGCGCGCCGGGGGCTTTTTGCACCCCTACACCGATCGGGAGCCCCCTCAGAGTTAGGCGTGGGACGCACGTTCGCTCATGTTGTGTGATCAACCAGTTACTTAAAGGCATCTGACCTGCGTATCTACTCACGTGGCATGACCTATCTCACACGCTCCGTAGGTGTAGCGGGAGGTCTCGGCGTCATTCACCGTGCGCACCGGTCAGGGAAGCCAGGCATCTCCGGACAGGCCACCAAGGCTGCTGGCTGAGCACCGGGGTCTCCATCCAGGGGGCCGGTGACCGGCTTCATGGTGACGTCGAAGACGCCGGCCTTCTCGAACGCGCGCATCCCCGTGCGCCACCGCAGCGTCAGCCGTCCCGTCGCTGAATGCCGTGCTGTGGCAGCAGGGCTTACCACCTGCACATTTGATCGTCTGTCACCAGCTGTCCACTCCTGCCATCATGAGGGCGCACCAGCCCCTGACCTGCCGGAGTACCGCTGTGACAGCACGTCGCCTCGCCCCGATCGCCATCGCCCTTCTCATCGCGGCCCTCGCCGGATGCAATCCCAGCGCGGCCAAGTCCGAGTCGGACTCCAAGCCCTCGGCCCCTGCCGCCTCCCAGCCGGGCAAGGAGTCCCCAGCACCCGGCGCACCTGCGGGCGGCAGCGACCTGTCCCTGGCCGAGGCCATCGCAAAGATCCCGGCCGGTGTCGAGGACCGCACCGGGTACGAGCGCGATTCCTTCCGCCTGTGGGTCGACGCCGACAAGGACGGCTGCGACACCCGGAAGGAAGTCCTGATCTCCGAGGCGGTCAAGGCTCCCGAGCAGGGGGCCCGGTGCGCGCTGAGCGGGGGCGAGTGGCTGAGCTACTACGACGAGGTCACCGTGAACGCGGCCACCAAGCTCGACATCGACCACGTCGTCCCGCTCGCCGAAGCCTGGGACTCCGGAGCCTCGAAGTGGGACGCGGACCGGCGCGAGCAGTACGCCAACGACCTCACCGCCGACCGGTCATTGGTCGCCGTCACCGCGAAGACCAACAGGAGCAAGGCCGACCGGGACCCGTCCGAATGGCTTCCCCCGGCCGCGTCCGCACAGTGCACCTACGGTGCCGACTGGGTGGGCACCAAGCTCCGCTGGAAGCTCACCGCGGACGACAAGGAGCGCACGGCCCTGGAGAAGCTGGCCAAGAACTGCGCGGACACCGTCGTGAAGTACGAAACCGCCCCCTGACCAGCAGTCAGGCACGGCGTCCTCACCGTATCCGGACCACGGTGAGGGTGCCGTGCCGGCCGGACCCGGCCAGTACCTCCACGACCAGATCCGTCTCCACCCGTGTGTACGGCTCGCCCTCCGCCCGCCGCTCCCCCACCACCGCCGCGCCGCTCAAGGCCTCACCGACACGAGCCGCGAGGACCGGCTCCAGGCGGGCGGACACCCGGGCCGGCCCGCCCTCGTCCCCCACCGCCAGGACCAGATGGTGCGGCCTGAGCCGGGGGCCGGTGACTCCCAGCGCCAGGGCGTCCACGGTGTCCGCGTGCCGGCGCTGTCACGTTGTTGGGTGTGTGAGTGCCTGATGGTGTGTCGGGTGTGGTGGGGTCGGGTTCCGGCTCCGTGCTCAGGCCGTGGTGGGCCGGCTTGCAGCGCCGGTGATCTGGTCCCAGATGGCGAAGCGGGTGGTCATCTCGGTGCGGTATTCGGGGGCGGTCATCAGGTGGCGGCGTGGTCGGAAGTGGGGTGAGATGCCGCTGAACGCGGACAGGAACTGCTGGGCTCCGCCGACGCTACGGAAGCCTTTCATGGCGCGTTCGCGCTGGCGGGTGGGCTGGTGGCTGTTCTCCGCCCGGTTGTTGAGGCCCTTGTGGGCGCGGTGTTCTACGGAGGGCATGACCTCGCGGTGGGCCGCGCCGTAGGAGCGGAGCTTGTCGGTGACGATCACCCTCGGCACCGAGCAGGTTCTCTTGAGCAGTTTGCGGAAGAAGCGCCGGGCCGCGGCCTTGTCCCGGCGGGACCGGACCAGGATGTCGAGCACGTTGCCGTCGGCGTCAACGGCCCGCCACAGGTACTTCTGCTCTCCGTTGATCTTCACGAAGACCTCGTCCAGGTGCTTCCCAATGCCGATGTCAAGCCGCCGTCGTCACTGAGGGTATGACCTGGTAGCACCGTCGGTCACGGATCAGAGCCCACAGGACGTTGACGCGACGGCGTGCGAGCGCGAGGACGGCCTGGACGTGCCGTTTCCCCTCGGCGCGCTTGCGGTCGTAAAACTTCCGTGAGTTGGGGTCTCGTTGGACGCTGACCAGCGCGGAGATGTAGAAGACGCGCTGCAGGCGACGGTGGTATCTCGTCGGTCGGTGGTCGTTACCGCTGACCTGGCCGGAGTCGCGTGGGGCGGGGACCACGCCGGCGAAGGCCGCGAGCCGGTCGGCCGTGGGGAAGGCGTCCAGGCTGCCGCCGACGGCGACGAGGAACTCGGCACCGAGGATCGTGCCGATGCCGGGCATGGACTGGATCACGTCGGCCAGTTCGTGTTCGCGAAACCGGCCCTCGATGAGTTTGTCGGTCTCGGTGATCTTCTCGTTGAGGACCATCACCTCCTTGGCGAGGGTGTGCACCATCTTCGCGATGGCCTTCTCACCCACGACGGCGGTGTGCTGGCGCTCGGCGGCCTCAACCACCTTCTCGGCGAGGGCAGCAGCGTTGCAGACCTTGCGGTTGCGCAGCCAGGCGGTCAGCCGCCGACTGCCCGCGCGGCGGATCGCTGCCGGTGTCTGGTAACCGGTTAGCAGCACCAGCGGGCCGACGTTACCCAGGTCGAGGGCCCGTTCCAGGGCCGGAAACATGCTGTTCAGCAGGGCCTTGAGCCGGTTGGTGGTGCGGGTGCGGTCGGCGACCAGATCGACGCGGTGGTCGGTCAGCAGCCGCAGCTCGAGCGTGGCTTCGTCGCCGGGGCGGATCGGCTGGAGGTCGCGGCGCATCCGGGCCTGGTCGGCGATCACGCGGGCGTCACGGGCGTCCGTCTTGCCCTGGCCGCGGTAGCTGTCGGTGGCCCGGTTGACCGCGATACCGGGGATGTAGACGAGCTCCTGGCCATGGTTGACCAGAAGGGCGATCAGCAGGCCGGGCTCGCCGCCGGTCATGTCAAGCGCCCAGGTCGTCTTGCCGCCGTCGGCGAGGTCCAGGACGTCACCGATCAGCTTCAGCAGTTCCGGCTCGTCGTTGGCCACCCGACGCGACAGCAGCGTGTCGCCCTCGCTGTCCAGGACCAGGCAGTGGTGGTGGGTCTTGCCGCAGTCGGTTCCCGCCCATATCCGGCTCATCGTGCTCCATTCGGTCGTACATGCCTTGCGTACCACGGACGACCTCGCCGGCATTGCTCTACACAGCGACTTGTTCGCACTTCCCAATCGGCGGCCGAGTCGTCGTGGGGAGCCAGGCGGCCAAGCACCTGAAGCCACGAACGGCAGCCACTTGTCAGCCACACCCAGCTCCCCTGGGTGTCCTCACCCTACGAACGGGAGGACCAACCCGTTCAAGAAGGTAGAGCCACTTGTCGCCGGGCCGGGGCCGCCTCCGGCGCAGGCCGTTGGCGTAGGCCTGCCCGAACTTCGCACACCAGCGGCGGACCGTCTCGTGGGAGACGACCACGCCGCGCTCGAGCATCAGCTCCTCGACCTCGCGGAACGACAGCGGGAAGCGGTGGTACAGCCACACACAGTGGGCAATGACCTCGACCGGGTACCGGTGCCCCTTGTACGACGGCGATGCGCTGTCCACGGACGACCCCTCCCAGCATGACCAACCAGAAGATCATCCCACCCGGTCAGTCAACGTGACAGTGCCTCCCGCAGGAGCTGGTGCCGCACTGCCTGCGGCATTCGTACGTCACCCACAACATCGAAGACGGCGTCGACCCGAAGTTCATCCAGGAACAGGTCGGCCACCTCTATGCATCCACCACCGCCCTCTACACCGCGGTCAGCGACGACTTCGCCAACGCGATGATACTCAAGGCCATCGACCTGGCCTTCGAAAGCGATCCCGGCCCCAAGGCCCCAGAACGGAGCGGACGATCATGACGGCCAAGCTCGACTACAAGTGGCTCTACCTTCTTGAACGGGTTGGTCCTCCCGTTCGTAGGGTGAGGACACCCAGGGGAGCTGGGTGTGGCTGACAAGTGGCTGCCGTTCGTGGCTTCAGGTGCTTGGCCGCCTGGCTCCCCACGACGACTCGGCCGCCGATTGGGAAGTGCGAACAAGTCGCTGTGTAGAGCAATGCCGGCGAGGTCGTCCGTGGTACGCAAGGCATGTACGACCGAATGGAGCACGATGAGCCGGATATGGGCGGGAACCGACTGCGGCAAGACCCACCACCACTGCCTGGTCCTGGACAGCGAGGGCGACACGCTGCTGTCGCGTCGGGTGGCCAACGACGAGCCGGAACTGCTGAAGCTGATCGGTGACGTCCTGGACCTCGCCGACGGCGGCAAGACGACCTGGGCGCTTGACATGACCGGCGGCGAGCCCGGCCTGCTGATCGCCCTTCTGGTCAACCATGGCCAGGAGCTCGTCTACATCCCCGGTATCGCGGTCAACCGGGCCACCGACAGCTACCGCGGCCAGGGCAAGACGGACGCCCGTGACGCCCGCGTGATCGCCGACCAGGCCCGGATGCGCCGCGACCTCCAGCCGATCCGCCCCGGCGACGAAGCCACGCTCGAGCTGCGGCTGCTGACCGACCACCGCGTCGATCTGGTCGCCGACCGCACCCGCACCACCAACCGGCTCAAGGCCCTGCTGAACAGCATGTTTCCGGCCCTGGAACGGGCCCTCGACCTGGGTAACGTCGGCCCGCTGGTGCTGCTAACCGGTTACCAGACACCGGCAGCGATCCGCCGCGCGGGCAGTCGGCGGCTGACCGCCTGGCTGCGCAACCGCAAGGTCTGCAACGCTGCTGCCCTCGCCGAGAAGGTGGTTGAGGCCGCCGAGCGCCAGCACACCGCCGTCGTGGGTGAGAAGGCCATCGCGAAGATGGTGCACACCCTCGCCAAGGAGGTGATGGTCCTCAACGAGAAGATCACCGAGACCGACAAACTCATCGAGGGCCGGTTTCGCGAACACGAACTGGCCGACGTGATCCAGTCCATGCCCGGCATCGGCACGATCCTCGGTGCCGAGTTCCTCGTCGCCGTCGGCGGCAGCCTGGACGCCTTCCCCACGGCCGACCGGCTCGCGGCCTTCGCCGGCGTGGTCCCCGCCCCACGCGACTCCGGCCAGGTCAGCGGTAACGACCACCGACCGACGAGATACCACCGTCGCCTGCAGCGCGTCTTCTACATCTCCGCGCTGGTCAGCGTCCAACGAGACCCCAACTCACGGAAGTTTTACGACCGCAAGCGCGCCGAGGGGAAACGGCACGTCCAGGCCGTCCTCGCGCTCGCACGCCGTCGCGTCAACGTCCTGTGGGCTCTGATCCGTGACCGACGGTGCTACCAGGTCATACCCTCAGTGACGACGGCGGCTTGACATCGGCATTGGGAAGCACCTGCGCGAAGTCATGGCCACCAAGGGGATGTTTTCCACGACTGACCTGCGGCCGCAGCTTGCCGAGCGGGGCATCAACCTGTCCCCCAGCCAGATCTACCGGTTGGTGGTCGAGGTGCCGGAACGGCTCAACCTCAAGGTGCTGATGGCTCTGCTGGACATTCTCGAATGCTCCATGGACGACCTGATCGAGCCGGTCGCCGCGGGCAGGCCCCGGGCCAAGAAGGCCGCGGACGGCACCGAGACCACAGGGGTGGGAGACTTCCGGCCCAAGCGGGCCCGGATCGTTCGGCCGTCATGACCACCGTCCCGAGGGCCGAAGCGGACCCGAACGCGGTGATCGTCGATCTGATCGCTGCGATCGAGCCCGGCTTGCCGCCGGATACGGTCCAGCGCGCGATTGCACAGGCCGTACACGCCAAGCCGCGTGCTGTCCTCTTGGCCCGGACACTGGAGCGCGATCCCGGGCTCCTCACCTCGGGCCGGGCCGAAGGCCCGGCTTCGGTTGAGCGTCTGATCCGCTCTCTCGCCCAGGTCGGCGCCACCAACGTCGTTCGGCCGCCGTGCTCGCGCTGCGGCAGGTTGGAGCCGCTCACGAACACCGATGGATCCGGCCTGCGGACGTGTGCCTCATGCGGTCGCGCGCGCCCGAATGGGGGATGGACCTGCAGCGTCTGCGGCAAGCGCAACACTCCGCGCTACGGGCTGGACCGCTCTGGTCGTGAAGCCTGCCGCTCCTGCTACAGGGCCGAGTGCACCGAGGACCCGACCGCGGACCTCCTGAACTACCTCAACACCCTTGCCTTCGGACTCGACGAGTCCGTGCTCCAGGACGTAGTCGCCGAGGTCACCAAGGGCAGCAGTCCGATCACCCGGCGCCTGCTCTGGGACATTCAGAACCAGCCGGGTCTGCTGGCCGGGCAGGCCCACCACTACGGGCCCCGAACCCTCCTTCTGGCCGAGCGCCTGCACCAGGCCGGAGCCGACGGCGTCCCGGCGCCCAAGTGCCCGCACTGCGACCGCGCGATCCGACTCAGCCACTCCATCAAGCGGTTGCGGGTCTGCGGCACGTGCTACAACCGCTCGACTGCCCAGCCCTGCACGCACTGCGGTCGCACCCGGCCCGTCGCTGGCCGCACCACCGAGGGCGCCCCCTTCTGCAGCGACTGCCGCAACAAGGACGTGACCTGCCAAGAGACCTGCGTCAACTGCGGCCGCCATCGGGCCGTCTCCGCCCGGACCGGGAACGGCCCGCTCTGCTCGTCCTGCCGTAAGCCACCCAGGATGCAGTGCAGCACCTGCGGCAAGGTTCGCCCCTGCTTCCACAGCGCCGCCGGCACACCACGCTGCCGGGCCTGCCTGACAAAACTGGAGCCCTGCACCGACTGTGGACGTCCCTCCCGCGTTGTCGCCCGCACCCCTCGGGGACCGTTCTGCGAAAACTGCTGGGAGGTCGCTCCCGAGGCCCGCAAGCCGTGCCAACAGTGCGGCACCGTCGAGAAGCTCTTTCACTTCGGCCTCTGCCAGCGATGCGCTGGCGAACGTCACTTGCGACAGCTGCTGACCTCGCCGAACGGCGAGCTCCGTCCGGAGCTCGACCGGGTCGCAACCGCCCTCCTGGACTTCAATTCCCGCCGAACCCTGCTCTATCTGCGCGAATCGGCTACGGCCAAGGAACTGGTCACTGACCTCGGCACCGGAGCCTGCGACCTCACCCACGAGGACCTCGACGCACGGATGTCCGGCCCGAAGGATCTGTCCGTCGACTACTTCCGCTCCGTCCTGGTCTCGGCCGGCGTCCTGCCCGTCCGTGATGAGTACCTGGCCCGGCTGGAGCGGTGGGTCCAGTTCAAGATCGAGGCTTTGGACGATCCGGAAGACCGCCAGCTGATCACCGCGTTCGCCCGCTGGGACCGTGTCGTCCGCATCAGGCGCCGGGCCCGGGGCAAACCGATCTCACCAGCGGCAGTCGATGTCGCCCAGAGCCAGATCGCCAAGGCCGTCACCTTCCTGACCTGGCTCAAGAAGCACGATGCGACCTTGGCGATCTGCGATCAAACGCTCATCGATCTCTGGCTCACCTCGGAGAACCACCAAGGCCCCTATATCGCGCGCGCATTCGTTGCCTGGGCTGTTCGCAGCAAGTACGCCTCCGGCATCAGCATCCCCAACCGGCCCCAGAGATCCTTCTACCGGCCGCTCGACGCCGACGAACGCTGGACGATCGCCCGCCAGCTCCTCAACGACGACTCCTTCGAAACCAGAGACCGCGTCACCGGGCTCATGGTCCTGCTCTACGGACAGACTCCCGCCAAGATCAGCCAGCTGACTACCTCGCACGTCATCCACGACGACAAGGGGGTCGCCATACAGCTTCACAAGACACCACTGAGGCTCCCGCCACCCCTGGACGAACTCGTGCTTCAGCTCGTCGAGATCGCCCGCAGCCACGAACACATGGTTATGTCCAACGAGCAGAACACGCCCTGGCTCTTCCCGACCCAGCGACCCGGGAAGCCGCTGACGAACCGACGGCTCACAAGAAGACTCCACAACATCGGGCTTCCCTCCGAAGCCGCACGATGCGCCGCCCTGCTCGACCTCTGCATCCAGATGCCCCCGGCCGTGTTGCAACGGCTCCTCGGAGTCAGCTCCTTCGCCGCCGAACGGTGGGCGGCAGGAGCCGTCAGAACCGCCTACGCGGCCGAGGTGGCCCGTCGCTCAGATACGTGAGAGTCATGCAGGAAGGAGCTGGACGACCCCCACCCACGGAAAGTCGCCCGTCTTATGAGTCGCGCGAACGCTCCAGCGTCCTGCGGGCACAGGAATCTGGGCCTGCTCCGGAAGACCTCCCTGGTCCGGGTACTCCACAGCGAGGTCCGCTCCGGCTACGGCGGAGTCCAGGAGAACCGCCGATCCATCGGTCTCCCACACCCCACAGTCCTCCCAGCCGGTGGCGGGATCGTCCAAGACGGTCCTCGCGGCCTCAAGGAGCTCGGCATCTGAATCAGCGGCGAGCCACCGCACGAAGACGTTCTGCTCGGAGAGGTAGCAGGTCGTGGCTGGTTCGTCCGCCAGCACCAACCCCGAGGCTTCGGCACCAACGCCGACGATCCCGGCCCAGCCCTCTACGTCGCATGCGCGGTCGTAATCGTCGGCAACTTCAGTCCCGCCGACGATGATCCCGTCCTCCGTGCAGCCACCCCACTGGTCCACAGCAGAGGTCGGGATAACGATCAATGGGCCACCCATCGACCGCACCCAAGCGAGGTCGGCGTGGAGGTACCGAGAGCTGTTGCGAGACGTCGTCATGCGATCAGTCTGCACACTCCCACCGACAGCGGCTGGGGAGCTATTCCGCACCAGCCAATATCCGAACCTACCGACACTCGCGAACAAGGCAGGCAAGAGCGGCTACATCAAGCACGCCACCGTCGTCCGCAAGGCCGGCGGCGAGGACACCGAGTACCCCAAGGCCGTCCAGGACGCCTCCGGCCCCGGCACCGCGCTGATGGAGCTGGACCTTCTCTGCACCAACTCAGCGGGTAGGAAGTGAAAGCCCGGTTCGCTTCTCAGGTGATCACTTGCACGCCATCCGGCTTGGGAAACGGCATCATGTCCCAGTCGGAGGGCCAACCCCGTTCGCGGCGTTCTCCGGCTTCAGCCTCAAGCAGTCGAGGGATGCGCCACTTCCACCACTGGCTCTCTCCCTCCCCCCGGCCGGGCCACTGGATCGTTGCCGCGCGGAACCGCTCGTCGAGTTCATGCAGTGCTGATTGCTGGATGAACTGGACGCGTGGGGGCAACAGGGGCCAGACGCGCGCCAGCGCACTCCGACACCAGATGTCGTTGTTGAGCTCTGGCGCGCACTTTGAATAGCCCTCTTCCAGCTCTGCCACAACATCACTCCACCGCGTGAGCAATGAGTTGAGCGTGCATGGCTGTCCGCCAGCCCAGCGGCCAGCACCAGCAGATACCGCGGCATGCACTGCCTCGTACTCCTCCTGAGACATGCGCATCCCGTCGCTGTGCTGGGGCGTTCGATCCATTCGTCGACTATCCCAGGGATGTCAATGTCGTTGAGGCGGGATAGAGGGAATGCCCAGGTGTCAATCCCCTCGTTCTGTGGAGATCTTCTATGCGGCCAGCCCCAAGGCGGAGTTGGCTCGGTGGTCGTGTTCGTAGTCGATCGGGCTGTGGTATCAGCACACGCTGTGTAGTCGGTGGGTGTTGTAGAAGCCGGTGATCCAGGCGGCGATCCTCAGCCGGGCCTCGGCCCGGGTAGCGAAGGTGTGCCGGTAGACGTACTCAACCTTGAGCACGCTGTTGAACGCCTCGCTGACGGCGTTGTCGAAACATGACCCGACCCGGCCCATGGACTGCGTCACGCCCAGGCGCCGGCAGGCGCGCTTGAACCGCCGGGACACATATTCGCTGCCGCGATCCGAGTGGAAGAGCACGCCCTTCACGTCGCCACCGCGGGTGGCGGCAGCCATGTTCATGGACGCGACGACGAGCTCGGCGTCGTGTCGTTCGCCCATCGCATAGCCGAGCAGGCGCCGCGAGAACAGATCGATCACGGTGGCCAGATACAGCTTGCCCTCACCGGTGACGATCTCCGTCATGTCGCCGGCCCACACCTGGTCGGGTGCGTCCGCGGTGAAGTCCCGGCGCACGAAGTCCGGAGCCGCGGCCCGTTTGCCGGGCCTGGTCAGCCCGCGGCGCCGACGGATCTTGCGTCCGGCCAGGCCGAGCTCGGCCATGATCTTGGCGACGGTGTTCACCGAGACGCGCCATCCTTCCCGCAGGAGCCTGATCCAGACCTTCGGTGAGCCATAGGTGCCGCCCGAGCCCTCGAAGATCTGCTTGATGGCCTCGGCCAGCTTCCCGCGCCGGACCTCGCGGGTTGTCATGGGCTTGCCGCGCCACTTGTAGAACCAGGACTCCGACACCCCAAGAACCCGGCAGGCCAGGCGGTGCGGGACGTGGTGCTCGGCCCTCTGGTTACCGATGAACGCGGCCAGTGCCGCGGGATCGGACTCGGTCATTTCACCCAGAGGGCCATGCATCGCTTGAAGACATCACGCTCCATCTCCAGCTCCCGGATGCGCTTGTTCTTCTCGCCCATCTCCCGCCGCAGCCGCTCCAGTTCCGCGCGCTCGCTCTCCCGCACCCGCCCGCCACTCTCCGCGGCCGCGGGCCGGTCGGACGATGCCGACCCGTTGCGGCGCCACCGCGAGACCCAGCTGTGCAGCGTGCCCGGATGGACACCGAGCTCCTCAGCGACCTGCGGGATCGGCTTCCCCGTCTCGATCACGATGCGTACAGCACCCTCACGGAACTCGGCGTCGTACGTCCGCTTGTCGGTTCCCATGAACCTCAACTTCCCCTGCAATCACGGACTCCACGCTACGAGGGGAGGGACATCAGCGGGATCGACTCGATTCGCGTGGGCGGCGACTACGCGGGATGGGGGCGCCGCCCCGAGGGTGAGCGGCGCCCGGCCGCCGGTGCGGATCCGGTCAGGACGCCGGGGTCTTCCACAGGTACACGACACCGTCGGAGCTCGTCGTGGCGACCTGCGTGCCGTCGGGGCTGAACGCCAAGGTCCGGACGTTCCAGTGGTTGCCGACCAGCCGGTACGTCAGCTTGTGTTCGGCCGTGTCCCAGAGCCGCACCGCATCCCCGTCGAACACGGCGAGGGTGGAGCCGCGAGGGCTGTACTCCACGCTCTGGACCGGCACGCCGGTCGTCTCGTCGACGCTGCCCGTGGAACGGCCGTCGGTCGCGTTCCACAGCCGGACCGTCCGGTCCTTGGCGGCCGTGACGATCCTTGCCCTTTGGCGCGTACCTCGGTCACACCCCGAGAACGCGCCGCCGTGGATGCGCAGGGCGAGACGGTCGCGGTGCAGGACATCAAGCACGTCAAGGATGTGCCCGGTGCCGCGCACGAGGCGGAACATCTCGGAGATGTGCACGGAGTCGCCCGGCCGCGCGTAGGTGAGCAGGTCGCCGAACTTCGGGCGCTCAAGCGGGTGGAGGCGACTGGAGGTGCCGGCCTCCTCCTCGAAGACGACCGGGTCCTCGATCCCGGCCTCGTCGAGGACGAGGTTCTGACGGTCGGTCGACTGCTGGTCGGTCGACACCCGCTTGTAGACCAGGTTGGCCATGCCGCTCCCCGTTGTGGCGGTCGCATTCGACCCTAGCTGTCAGCAAACCCTGTCATCAGCCGCCATCGGATCTGATTGGGACCGAGCCGCCGTCAGGCCCCTGAAAGTCCGGGTTCATTGGACGCCAGTCGCGCCTGTCGTCATTCGTTCGTTTAACGACAGGCGAGCAGGCTTCGATCCTCGGTCGCAGGGTTGAACCCTGGTGAGGGTGTCCAGCCTGCCCGCTTCCCACCACCCCGTTCGGCCCTACGCCCTCGCGGCCGCCAGAGGCCGACGACGGCGCCGGCCTCGGTACAGCGGCTATCGGTGAGATTGATCATGGCCCGGGCGGTACGAGCGTAGTGCCGCGGTTCTCGTACTTGCGGCGGGCTTTGTGCTGAGCCGGGACCGCCGGGGCGAGTGCTGATCTGATCCCTCAGCCCGAACCGGCGACCAGTGCCTCGCCGAGCGGGGTGCGCCGGTAAAGCACCGACCGTCCGGACCGGGCGCGGACGAGCAGCCCCGCGCCTCGCAGGATGGCGAGGTGGTCTCCTACCGCGCCGGGTGCCATGGCGAGGCTTCGGGCGAGGTGGCTGGTACTGGCCGGGGCGTCCAGCGCTAACAGCAGCCGGGCTCGGGCCCGGCCGACCAGAGCGGTCAGCGTGTCCGGTTGGGGGACGGTTTCCTTTTCGCCCCACAGAGCAGCGGTGCCGCGGGCACGATAGACCAAGGTCCTGGGCCAGGGGTCTTCCAGGTGGGCTGCGATATGCCCGACAAAGACCGAAGGGATCAGCAGGAGCCCGTCGCCGGTGAGGCGGACTGTTCCGCCTCGGAAGAAGTCGATCTCGATACCGCCTGCGTGCCAGGCGATGCCCGGGTGCAGGCTCTCGATGGTCGTGGCCCATCCGTGTTCGCCGATCACACCCACCCGGTGCACGACATCGCGCTCACAGATCGCGCGCAGTTGCGGCCAGTCGGCGGCGAGCAGTTCGTGCCATGCCTGGTCCATCGCCTCGGCGATCCTGGAGACGGCGTCCGGCGAGTCCAGCACTGCGCGTACGCGGGGATCGCGGGCGGACGGGCCGGTCGCGGTGGTGGCGAATTCGTGGCGGGCCGCTTCCAGCGGCGTGGCCCTGATCATGGCCAGGTCGTCCGCCCAGGTCTGGTTGAGACCGCGCGGGGGCGGGGCGACGAAGTTCGGTCCGCCGTGCGGGGCCTGCAGAGCGAGGGCGGCGTCCAGTTCGGTGTCGCGGCGCAGCCGTTCAAAGGCCGGCAGGAGCCGGGCGGCCCAAGCTCGCGGCAGCGGCTGGCCCTGGCCGATGAGCGAGCGCAGCAGCAAGCAGAGGTCCAGCGCGGGCGACAGCGCGAAGCGGCTGCGCAGCAGGTCCTCGACGGAGACTTCGAAGCGCAGCACCCTGCCAGGCTACCGCGGGACGTCGTTCCGATTCGTCGAGCGACGAATCATTGGTGAGTGGCGTGGGCGCACGGCGAGGCTGCGCGTCATGACTCCAACCGCCGAACCCGCGCAGGGCAACCACCGTGCCACCTACCGGGAGGTCCTGGCCGAGCCGCGATTCCGGCTGCTCTTCTCAACCCGCGCCGTCGCGATCACTGCGGACGCGCTGCGGATCACCACGTTCTCGGTTCTGGTCTTCTCGTCCACCGGCTCCGCGCTGCTGAGCGCAGTGGCCTTCGGCATCGGCTTCATCCCGCAGCTGTTCGGTTCGCTGTTGCTGGGCTCACTGGCCGACCGACTGCCGCCACGCGCGCTCATTACCGGCGGCTACGCCTTGACGGGCGCCACCGCCCTGCTGCTCGCCCTGGTGCGAATGCCGGTCGCGGCAAGCCTCGGTGTCGTGGCGCTGGTCTCCCTCGTAACACCGGTGTTTCACGGCGCGTCGAGTCGGCTGGTCGCGCAGTCGCTGGAGGGCGACGCCTATGTACTGGGCCGGTCACTGAACAACATCGCTGGCGCCGGCGCGCAATTGTTCGGCCTGGCGCTGGGAGGTACGGCCGTCGCGGCACTTGGCCCGCGCCGGGCGCTCGCGGTCAGCGCTGTCCTTTACCTCGGCTGCGCGCTTGCTATCCGCATCCGGCTACCCCGGCTGCAGCCGGGAGAGTTCGGCGGCATACCCGGCAGCGATGGGGGCGATAGCGGGGCCGTCCGTGCAAGCCTGCAGGGTGCATGCCTGCTGCTGCGCGGACGCAGGGTGCGACGACTGATGCTGGCCCAGTGGCTACCCGTCGCGTTCGTAGCGGGCGCGGAGGGCCTCATCGTCGCCTACGCGGGAGAACGCCACTTCGCGCCCGGCTGGTACGCGGTGCTGATGGGCTGTCTGCCGGTTGGCATGCTTGTCGGTGACCTGCTGGTGGGTCGACTGCTACGGCCACGCGCCCGGGAGCGACTGGTAGTCCCGTTGGTTGTGCTGGCGGGGCTGCCGCTGGTCGGCTTCGCTGCCGAGCCCGGAGTGGGCGTCTCGTCCTGTCTGCTGCTGGTCAGCGGCCTCGGATACGCCTACGCTCTCGGCCTGCAACGCCCGTTTCTGGACGCCCTGCCGCAGGATGGCCATGGTCAGGCCTTCGGCTTGCTCGGCTCCGGCAGCATGACGCTGCAGGGCGTCGGGCCGGTTTGCTTGGGCTTGGCGGCCGCAGGCATTGGAACAGGCGGCGCAATTGCCCTGGCAGGCGGCGCGGTGGCGCTCACCGCCGGCTGGATTCTCACCTGGCACCTGCCCACATCCCCGGCCCCCGTCCCGAACTACTCAACGGGACCTGGGCGGCAGGCTTGAGCATCTCCAGCATCGGCGTCTCCCCGCGACACGGCCCACCGGCCGCACCTATTGACCCGGATTCAGCCAGCATATGCTGCCGTCCTCGCCCCCGAGCCGGAACTGCCTGGCAGGGGCGGCCAGTTCGGCGGGATGAGGCGGAGGCTCAGGGCGCGGTGTCGGGGATCGCCACCAGTCGAGCCCCCTCGTCCGGCCGCCTACCAGATGCGGTGATGGTCCGGACCGGAATGGAAGATCACCGAACAAACGGCCGGAGGGGCTGGGAACGTCACGCGCGAGTCACGTTAACGATCAAGGAGCGCGCGGTGCCCACCAACTTTCTGAGCGAGGACCAACGACGGCGCTTCGGCCGGTTCGCGGAGGACCCAGACGAGGACAGCTCGCCGGTTCCTTCCTGCTCGATCAGACCGCGCGGCGCCGGGCGATGGCCGCCAAGGGCGTGCGGAACCGGATCGGCTGGGCGGTCCAGCTCGGGACCGTCCGCTATCTGGGGACGTTCCTGAACAACCCTGAGGACGTACCCGCCGTGGTGGTCGACTACGTCGCCGAGCACCTGGGACTGGACCCCGCGGAGTTCGCTGGCTACGGCACGAAAGAGGCCCGCTGGGGCCACCAGGACCAGATACGCGAGGGGTACGGGTACACGAAGTTCGAATTCGACCAGTGGTTCGCGCTGGCCCGCTGGATTTACCAGCGGGCGTGGATCGGCTCCGAGCGCCCCACCCTGCTGTTCGACCTGGCCACCAAGCGGCTGGTCGACAAGAAGGTGGTGCTGCCCGGCGTGACTGTGCTGGAACGCCTTGTCTCCGGCTCGCGCGAGCGCGCCGAGGAACGCCTGTGGGCCACACTCGCCGCCGCCTCCACCAAGGTGCAGGCCGCCGGGTTGCAGGGCCTGGTCGTCGTCCCCGCGGGCCAGGACCTCGCCGGGCAGGTCCGCCTCCTGAAGAAGGCCGGCTGCGTACGCATCTACGTCGAGAAGATCGGCACCCGCGAGAAGATCCACCCCGAGTGCAACGCGGCGCTCGCCGACCTGCGCCCGGCCGACACCCTGACCGTCACGATGCTCGACCGGCTCGGCCGCAACATGATCGAGCTCATCACCTCCGCACAGGACCTCGCCGAATGCGACCACCGCCTGGAGATCCTCAGCGGCCCGCTCGCCGGGATGTACGACCCGCAGGGCGCGGGCAAGGTCCTCTTCGTGGTATTCGCCGCCATGGCGGAAGTCGAGCGGGAGTTCATCCACGAACGGACCCTGATCGGCTTGGACACCGCGGCCGCGAACGGCAACCACGGCGGCCGCCCGCCGGCCGTCGACGGCGACATGCTGGCCGTCGCCCTGCGGCGCCGCGACGCAGGCGAACCTGTCACCTCGATCGCCCGGCACCTCGGCATCGGCCGCTCCACCCTCTACCGGACGCTGGCCGCGTACGACGAAGCCGTAGCCGCTCGCTCCGCTCCATAGCAAGGCTGGCCTGAGCTGCGGCAAAGCCGTTTGGCACACTCACCGGATATGACCAACTCCGACACCACCTTCCAGCAGCTCAGCACCCCGGGCGACCTCACCCCAGAACTCAGAAGGTCACTGGTCGACTGTTGGGTCGAGGTCAGCAATGCGGGCGGCGCAGCTGGGTTTCCTTTCCTGCCGGTCGACCCGGAGGTCGTCGACGCGGCAGCCGACCGGATCGGCCGAAGCCTTGATCCGCAGCACAGCCGCCTGCTGCTCGTCCATGTCGGAGACTCTCTCGTCGGCTGGATGAATCTCCGCCGCAGTAATGACCTTCTCACCGCGCACTGGGGCACCGTTCACCATGTGCAGACCCGACCCGCCGTACGCGGACAGGGACTCGGCGCCTCCTTGATGCACCGCGCCCGCGAGATCGCCCGTGACGAGATGGGGCTGGAACAACTGCACCTCGCCGCCCGGGGAGGCGTCGGACTCGAAGGCTTCTACGGCCGACTCGGCTGGAAAGAGATAGGTCGCTGGCCAGGCGCCCTGCGACTGACACCCGGAGATGACCGCGACGAAGTCCTCATGCTCCTGGCACCTCTGTAGCTCCCCGCGCTCAGAGGCAAGCCGAACGCCGACGCCCCCGCTCACTGACAACGCTCATGTCGCCGGGCACTGACACTCGTGTCGTCCGACACCGCTGGCAGTACAACCCTGACGAGGGGCGTCGTCCCGGTCACCACCGGGACGACGCCCCTCGTCATGCTCTCCGGTGACTGGGCCCAGCCGCCGCGACTGTGCGTTCAGTGGCGCCACATCAGCCCGACCAGCTTCCGTGACGTCTACCGAACCGCCCCCTTTTCGATAAGCGCCCTACGGTGCGGGCACTTCAGGGCAGTGGTGCGCCGGCTCCCATGGCGACGGGACGTCGACGGTCGCCGTCAACGGCGAACTGGGCCGGTTCACCACCGGCTGTGCCAGTACAGCGCGTTCATCGCCACTCGCAGGGGCGCGGCACCATTCCTCTGGCCTCCCCAGGCGCCACCGTTGTTGGTGTATCGGAGTGGGAACGCGCCGGCCCGGCGGATCGTACGCAGCTGGCTGTGGCCAAGGTCCGCTCGCTCCGAGTACCGCACGAGGTGCTGCGCCCCGACGTCGGTGGGGGCGCCGTTCCCCGCGCTGACGGAGAAGTCGGCATTCGAGCTGACAAGAGTCCAGTCCGTTCCGCCCTGCGCTTGGGAGAGCTTCGGTCCGAGCCAGCTCCGGAAGGCTCCGCGCGGGTAGTACATCTCCCGGCATTGCAGGTTGGGGAGGCAGACTGCGCCCAACCAAGCAGCCTTGTGCGGAGTGCCCAGGGTGACGACATCCTCCACGTACAGCGTGTCCGGCCAGGTGGGGTCGCCCTTCGCGTATCCAGCCAGCGCGGCACGGATGATGAGCCCTCCCATGGAATGCCCGACGAGGTCGACGGTCTGCCCCTTGGCGGAGTACATGTCGTGGATCTTCCACGCCAGCCCGCGCCCCAGATCCTTCAGGGACGTGTCGACGGTGCCCTTCCCTTCCGGGTCGATGCGAACGTCGCACTCCGGATCGTCTTCTTCGTAGAAGCCGACACGGTGTAACGGGCCCTCCCAGCCCGACCTGTTGAACAGCTTGGCCGCGGAGTTCCACTTACTGCCGCACGCGGCGCCGGGTGTGTATCCCTTGACGAAGAAGACGGGACGCTGCGTGCTGTTCTTGCGTGGAGGCGGTCCGGCCTCGATCGCGGCCTGGCTGGGTGCAGTTGCTTCTACCACTGGCGCCGCAGTGCACCGCTGCGGGCAGCCCGCCAGGCTGCCGACGCCCAGCTCGCCGCCCGGATACGCGTGATCCACCGGGCCTCGGACGGCACCTACGGCGCCCCCAGGATCACCGCTGAACTCCGCGAGGACGGCGAGCGCGTGAACCACAAGCGGGTCGCCCGCATCATGCAGGCGATCGGGCTGGCCGGCCTCCGCCTGCGCAGGAAGCATCGCACCACCATCCCGGACCCCGCCGCGGCGAAGGTGCCGGACCTGATCGGCCGTAACTTCACCGCGGACGAGGTCAACCGAAAGTACGTCGGCGACATCACATACCTGCCGCTGGCCGGCGGGACGTTCCGCTATCTCGCGACCGTGATCGATCTCTGCTCACGGCGCCTGGCCGGGTGGGCGATCGCCGACCATATGCGCGCCGACCTCGTCGTCGACGCCCTGAAAGCAGCCGAGCGGACCCGCGGCAGCCTCGCCGGCGCCGTGATGCACACCGATCACGGGGCCCAGTACTGCAGCCGGGCCTTCGCCAACGCCTGCCGCCAGGCTGGCGTGACCCAGTCCATGAGCGCCATCGGCAGCTCGGCGGATAACGCCCTGGCGGAGTCGTTCAACGCGACCTGCAAACGCGAGACCCTCCAGGGCCGCAGGGCCTGGAACGACGAACGCGAAGCCCGCCTGGACCTCTTCCGCTGGCTCCACCGCTACAACACCGTCCGACGCCACTCCCGCCTCGGACACCGCAGCCCCATCGCCTACGAACAAACACTCCAAACAACATCAACTACGCTGGCCGAAGCCACATAACCCGTGTTCAGAATCAGGGGTCAAGGCCCGTCGTTGACCGCGCGGGGAAAGCCGCGTGCAGTGGTGTGGACGAGCGTGATGGCGTCCTCGGTGAACAGTTGGTCGGCCCGGCCGGCGAGTCCGTGGTGGTGCTTGATGTAGCTGGCGGTCTCGGTCGCGGTCATGCCGGGCATCGTGTAGCGAAGGGCTGTCCGCTGTTCGAGGGCCGCAAGGACAGCGAGTTTCATCGTCCGTCGCAGGGTGGGCTGACCCACGAGCAGACAGGACAGCGGCGAGTCCTGGTCCATCGCGGTGTTGGTAAGCATGCGGATGGCTTCGAGCTGTTCGTAGCTGAGTAGGTGGGCCTCGTCCAGGACCAGGACAGGAGTGCGTCCGCGTTCCTCACGTTCGGCTGTGAGGGCATGGCCGGTCTGGGCGGTGAGCCGGGAGCCGAGGTGAGAGGGCTACTGGCCGAAGGCAGTGACGATCGCTTCATGGATGCCACGGACCCCGATCACCGGGTTGGGCAGGTAGATCACTGTGTGTTTCGACGGGTCGAGGCTGTGCAGGACGGTGCGGACGGAGACGATTTTGCCGGCGCCGACCTCGCCGGTAACGACACCGATGGAGCGTTCCGCGATGCACCAGCCGATCCGGGCGACGGCTTCGTTGTGGGACGCGTGGCGGTGGAGCATGCCGGGGGCGAGGTCGCGGCCGAAGGGCATGCGGCTGAATCCGTAGTGGGCCTGGAGCTTGTCAATCACGGTGTTTCTCCTGGTCAGCGGCTGGACATGTTGGATCGATCACTGCTCGGGCTCCGTGTCGGATTCCAGATCGACCGCGAAGGCCGCGTAGTTGACTTTCTCGGCGACAGTGCGGGTATGGGCAGTGTCGATGAGGCCGAGGTAGTCGATCCCGGTCGTGGGACGGGGAAGTTCGGCCGGTATCTCGGGCCGTGCTTTCGGATGGGAATGGCGGCTGATCTGGTAGGGCAGAGCGGTCCCGGCGTCCTGGCCGTTCGCTCTGACCCGCAGGAAGGACAGGTCAAAGGGGTCGAAGACGAGCTCGACTCGTTGGCCGCTCAGCAGCGGGTCGACCTGGTAGCGGTTGCCGTGCAGGGAGACCAGCGCGGTCTTGGTCACGGTGCGGTGTTCGGACCAGCGGAAGGCTTCGGCCAGGTCGGACGGGTTGGGAACTGCGAAACCGGTCATCCACCGCCCGAGCGGGGCGGCGCCGGTCTCGGAGTGAACGCGCCGGTGGGCAGTGGTGCCGCGAGACGAACCCGCAGAAAAGCTGTTTGCAGACTTGGCGAGGTAGTCGGCGATCTCGTCGCCGCAGTGGTGCTGCGGGACGAACCCGCAGAGACGCCTGGATGGCCGACGGAGCTTGCCAGACCTGTGATCGCTAGGAGGGCGCCGTCTCTCAGTGTCCGCCCGACGGCGAGGTGGCGGCATCGTTCAGGCAGCGGTCGAGCAGTGCGTGCATGCGGGGCACGGGGAGAGACGGGTTGGCCACGGCGCCCTCTGCGGTGCGCGAGTCAGCGAGGAGAGCATCCAGGGCTTCCGGCGTCAAGCTCGGGTTGGCAGCGGCTGCCAGGCACACCAACTCGTCGGGGTCTTCCACCTGGGCCTCGGCCAGGGTGGGATCGGCTGCGGCCAGGGCCCGTACGTCGGGATCCGGGTGGCCGATGAGGTGGGCCCAGCCGGTGCGGGGGAACGCGGGCAGGGTCAGCAGGTGCGGTCGGTGGGCCGGGCGGGTGACGAAGACGTCCAGGAGGAGGCCTGGCGGAGCCAGCGGGTGGTGGCAGGCCAGCAGGATCCGTACCTCCTCGTCGTCGTCCTGCGCGAGTGTCGCAGCAAGTTCCGCGGGCAGGCCGGGGAAGCGCGCCGCGACCCGGCGAAGCACTGGTTCCTCGGACGCCGCGCAGGCGGCGAACCAGTCGGGCGACGGCTCGCCAGTCGGCTCGGTGATCGGACAGGTGCAGTCCGGGCCGTGCCCGATGACCCTGTCGATCGCCCAGCACTCGGCCCAGGTACGGGGGAAGGGGTGGAGGCTCGCGCGCATCCGCACGTCCTCGTCCGGGTCCTCCCTCAGCTCCGCCACCAGGTCCAGTCCCAGGTCGGGCCGGGCGGCGACCAACTCGCGGATCCCCGCCTCGGGGTGGCGGGCGAGCCGGGCGACGGCGTCGGCCGGGATGTGGGGATTCCCGGTCAGGGGGTGCACCGTGCCGTCCGCGAAGCACTGCTCGACGAGCGCGGGGGACAGGGCACACCTGCCGAACACGAACGGCTTGCCGCGGGAGCCGTAGGACGGCAGCCTGGCCTCCACCCGTTCCGGATCCAGCACCCAGCTGTGCTCCTGCGCCGCGTTCCGTACCGCAGGGTCGGGGTCGTCGAGCAGTGCCTCCCGCTGCGCGGCGGTGAGCGACTGCCACTCCCAGGTGGCGCGTTCACGGAGCCCGGGGTGCTCGTGCCCGGCCATGGAGCGGTGGAAGGACAGAGGGATCTGCCGGGAGGAAATGAGCTCCCCCACGATCTCGTTCGCGGTGAGCGTGCCGTCTTCGCCCCCGTCCCGGGCGGTCAGGAGGGTGACGAGGATGTCGTCCGGCAGTGGTCGGACCCATCGCGGGCGGAGATGAGCAGGGGCGCCGCCGGCGAGCCACCCGCGGACGATCCCCGACGGGTCCGTCGCCAAGGGGGCTAGTCGTGCGGGGTCGATGTGCCGGTTCTGCGCGAGCGCGCGGCGGATCACTCTGTCCGGGTGGTTCAGGGCCGCGTCGATGACGGCGTCGGGCAGGTCACGACCCGCGCACATCAGCAGGCCGGCCTCACCGGCCGCTGGATCCACCAGGCGTATCAGGACGTCGGAGGGCGCCGCCGGATTGAAGGCGATGCCGCGCAGCCACGGTTCGTGCAGAGAGTCGGACACCGCGTCATCCTCCCACCTCGCCTCCTGAACCGGGCCGCCCGACGGCTACCTCGCTGGCGCTTACCGGCGTCTCCGTCCGCAGGACTTTTGGACCACGTGGCGCGGGCCTTGCTCATCATGCGCACGCTGACCGTACGCGGCACAACGCCAGGCTCCGCATCCACCCCCGCCGGGGTACGCACGACATCCGGGGCAAGTCAAGCAACCGGGCGTTGCTGAAACTCGGCTACATCGTCTTCCGTGCTCACAGGGTGTTCTCGCTCTTGGGCAACAACCGCTCTCGCTACTGCGCTACTGACCGACAAAGCCACTTGGTCAAGAAGGATCACAAGCGTGCACTTGCGGTCATGCCGAAGGGCGGTCTCGCCCCGGCGCTTAGAGTGCGATCGCGTGGTGTCCCGCTTCGTGGGATTCCCTCCGGACCGATCGGCCGGAGGGAGGAAGTGCCTCTCCCGGCCTTGTCGAGGAGGCAGATCATGAAGTGGGACGATGCGCCGGACTACGCCGCGTGGAGCTTCTACCTGAGTGCAGTCGAGTTGCTTCTCGACTTACTCAGTCGGCTCCCGCTGTAGCCCGGCGACCGCTCCACGGGGCCGTTCCCTTCGGGGACGGCCCCGTTCCTGCGTCTTGCGACGACACCGCCGATGCTACGCACGCCCCACGAGTCAAGAAACCGAATCCTCGCAAACGGGATATGCCAGTGGCATATCTCGTTCATTCGACTTGGCCTGCGAACCGGGCCGTTCCCCAAGCAGAAACAGGGTCAGGGGCGGGTGGCGGGCCCGAACGGGTGAACCCAAGGGCTCGCGTACGCGGGCGGGGATCTAGTCGAGTACGTCCAACTGTTTCCGCAATAAGGGGAGTTGACATGTTTTGTAGTAGTCTGTCACGGTGCGGTGCGTCGAGTCGGGCCGGCCGGGCGCCCGGCCGTTCAGTCCCTGCTGGAGAGAGGGGTCCGCAGCTCGACGCGAAGCCGGATGGAAGTGTCGATGGGCAACCCGAGGCTGGAGTGCCGGAGCTCCTTCGCACGCTGCGCGATGAGGTCAAGATCCCGCAACTGGCGCCGGAGCTCGGCGACCAGTGCTTCGTCCGGGTCGGGAAGGTCTTCCTCTTCCTGCTCGGCCAGGTATTCAAGACGCTGATCAACAGCTTCGACGGCCCGGCCGCTGGTCCAGACAGCGAACTCGCTGACCCCGAAGAGATACGCGTGCGCCGCATGCAGCACAGCAGCCGCAGCGGACTCGTCCGCGTCGTCCGGCCCGTCCTGGCCATCGTTGTGGCAGTAGTCGCTGAGCATGTACTCGGCCACCCCGCGATTGACGGCGGTGAAAGCCGTCGAATCACCAAGTACGCCCTCCCAGACGGAGTTCAGCAGAGGGCGCAGGCTCAGGGTGAACGACGCCTGCTCATCTTCCGGCAGCGTCTCGTGCCAGCTCATAAGCCGTTCCGCGACGCCGGCGGCGAACACCTTCAGCTCACTGGATGACGCGGCTACCAGACGCTCCTGCACCAGCGTCGAAAGCTCCTGCCACGTTTCCATTCGAGCCCCACCCCTGAATCAAGATTTCGACGTGCTCCTGCCCGCCTCGGGGATCATCGCACCCACCGCCGACAACGCTTGAAGCGGTGGCCAACAGGACGGGCCAGCCATCAGCGAGGAGGGCCCTTCCGCACCGCGCCTCGTGTGCCTGGTGCAGATCCACGCACAGGATCCGCCCACCATCCCCAGAGGGCGGAAGGCGGGCGCGGTCTACTTGGAGGCCGCCGCGCGTGGCGGGTACGGCCCCGCCGTACCGTCGGCCGGTGAACCTACTTGAACCAGTAGCGGACGCCGCCGTGGCCGCTGCACGTGCCGCGGAAGGTCTTCGAGTAGCTGGGGGTGCCGTCCTTGCATTCCGCGGTCGCGCCTGCCGGGTGGGGGCTGCCGGCCCTGCACACACCGGTGGTGTGCGGTGCGCATCCGGCGGTCGCCCCGGCACGGGCGGCCGGGACGAGGAACGCGGCGGCGACGGCGAGCACGGTGACCGCGACGCGGGCGATGCCGCCGCGGTCGGGTGCTGTGAAGGTGAGGGACACGGTGTGATGTCTTTCGGGGTCGATTCCCGCGCCCGCTGTCACATGGTCCGGGCCCGGGGACGGGTGGGCGCCGCGGGGGAAACGGGCCGGGGAGCGGGTTCCTGCGTCGCCTCCCCCGCGGCGGGTCAAGCGCGGGCGGGCGCGGCTGGGTCCGTCCGGCGCTTCGGCGGCGGTTCACCGCGGGCCAGGTGCCCGGTCGGTGCCGCCCGGTGTGCGGCCTGGTGGGGTCAGGTGGCGCAGGTGTCGAGCATCTCGGCCAGGGCAGCAGCCTCGGCAGGGTTGGCGGTGAGCTGGTAGGTGGCCTTCACGCTGATCCAGGCCCGGCTGTAGGTGCAGTGGTACGACTGCAGCGGCGGCTTCCAGCTCCCCGGATCCTTGTCGCCCTTCGACCGGTTGCTGGCGGCCGACACCGCGATCAGCTGCGAGTCGGTCAGGTCGTTGGCGAAGGCGCGGCGTTCGGGCGTCGACCACTCGGACGCCCCGGAACGCCAGGCTTCCTTCAACGGGACGACGTGGTCGATGTCGATACCAGAGGCGGACTCGACCGTCTTCCCGTCGTACTCCGAGTACCAGGTGCCGCTGGTGGCGCGGCACTGGTCGTCCTGGACGACGCCTTGGCCGTCGCGCTGGAGCACGACCTCGCGGGTCTCGCAGGTGCCGGACTGGGTGATCCAGTGCGGGAACTTCGCCCGGGAGTACCCGGGGACATCGTCCTCGTCGGCGATGACCAGGTCCGCGAGGAGCTCGCGAGCCTTGACCGCATCCGGCGGCTCGGGCAGCTCGCGGAAAGTCGGTACCTGCGTGGTAGTGGTACGGGGGGCCGCTGCCGCGGTGGCGGTGGTGGGGGCGGCAGTGAGCGCAAGACCGACGAAAGCCGAACCGGCCATGAACAGCGCGGTACGGCGCAGATGACGAATCATGCCGCTCATGCTCCGTGGCCCTGCCGGGCGCAGAATCGTTGTTCCTGTCTCCGGGTCACTCTGGCGGGTGGGAAGTCGTACCGGGGTGGCGGGGCGTGGCAGTGCGTGAGGCGGGTCTCGCGCAGGCGGTGCTGGTCTTGCTCGGCGCGCTCAGCTCGCAGGTCGCCTGCCATGTCACCCTTGTCCAGCGGGGTGACGGCGCGACGGTCGGCGTCGTAGTCCAGGATCAGCATGTTGGCCGTGGCCTGCGGTGGTCGGGCCTGTGGTCGGCCTACGTCGGCACTCGCTGGCTTCCCCTGCAGCACCGAAGCACGAACGAGGTCCGATCGGCCGTCAGGGCGGCTCTTGCGAGCGGCCGTTGCCTGCGCAGCTCGTTGAGTCGGCTGCGCATTAGCAGAGGTCCGGGGCCGACGACATGCTCGGCTGGCGGTCAGGATGCGACGCGCTGCTCTCCTGCTGGAGGCACGGTGTGTAGCAGTTCCAGGCGGCGCTGAGCAGCTGCGACCGCTCCGGGACGTCGGCCGGGAACATGGCGGCGCAGCGCGACCAGAGAGGGGCCGAGGTCGCGGGAGCGCTGCGGGTCCTGGGTCTTTAGCCACTGATGGTGTGCTCGGTCGACAGCGCCCTCTACTCCGGGGTCGTCCGGTGCCTGCTGGCGGGCGAGCCGCGCATCGGCGGCCGTCATCCACAGCTCGCAGCTGCGGCCTGGGTCACCGGCCAGGTGGGCCAGGTCGGCCCGCACTTCCAGCCAGTGCACGGCCTCGCGGGAGCCGGATCCGTAGGTGCGCAGCGCCCATCCTTCCCACATGGAGGCGAGCGAGGCGGCTTCGCTGTGCCGCCCGGCGTGCGCGGCGGCGAGGATCGCGGGCAGCGGGTTTTCCACCGTGGCGGCCTGGGTGGTCTGAGCACGTTGTGGTGACGGGGCTGAAGTAGGCGAGGGGTGGAAGGCCTGGGATGCCGGGGGCGTGGTGTCGGTGGCGAGGAGCACCGCATCGACGTTTTCGTCCTGGGCGGTGGCCTGCTCGTGGAGTCGAGCGAGGGGCGGGTTGAGGCCGCTGCGCCAGGTGGTGGCGAGGGCCTTCAGGTAGGTCGGCTCGGCAACTCGCCGGCGGGGAGGCGGTGGGGTGATGCGGCCGTACAGGCGGATCCCGGGCGCGAGGGAAAGACCGTTGGCACGGATCTGCTGCCAGGCGTCCGGGGCGGCGACCAGGTCGGCGATGACGGTGGTCGTGCCCGGGGCCCGCGTCTTGAGCTCGCCGGCCAGCCAGTGCCAGGGCAGAGCGGTGTAGCGCAGGGTGCTCGGCGTGGTCCGGGCCAGAGCGAGGTGGGGCAGGTGCTGCTTGGTGTCGCAGTGGAGCTGTCCGGCGAGGAGGAGGGTGAGGGGTCCGGGGGCGGCGGCCGCGGCGCGGATGCGCGTGAGGACGGTCTGCGGGTCGGTGGGGTCGGCGAGTTCGACGATGGTCGCCGCGTTAGTGCCGGTCAGGATGCTGGGTGCCACGGCCGCGAGGGTGGGCAGGACGCTGGTGGCGTCGATGAGCCGGCCTTTCGCGGCCGGGGCCGCCGCGAGCAGCAATGCGATTCCGGTTGCCGTGTCTTCCCCCTTGATCACCACGAGAGCACCGTAGCGCGTGGCCGGGCACGGATCTCAGCGGGCCGCTGTCCCGCCTCAACTGACGGCGTCCGGGGCTCTTGCCCCTGTCAGTCCTCTTCTCCGTAGGTGAGCGCGAGCTGCGCGAACTCGTGGCAGCGTTGCACCTGGAGTTCTCCTTCAACGCGGTGTCGGCTCGGGACGGTTGACGGCAAGGTTCATCGCCCCAGGCCCTTGCCCAGCGGGACTTCGGCGAGGACGTCCCACCGGATTTCGCGGCGGTCGTGCCACTGGGAGACCAGCGTGAGCGTGGTGACCGGCAGGGTGACCGGGTCGCCGGGCAGATCGGAGAGCACGACCTTGAGCGCGCCGCGGTCGGCGAGGTGTCCTTCGGTGCCTAACTGACTTCGGCTCGTCAGGGTGAGGCTGGGTGGTCGAGGGTGAGGCCGGTGCCGGCTATGAAGCCGTCGAGGGTGTCGGGCCGGTACTGAAGTCGTTTGAGCCGGTTGCGTACGAGGGCCTCGAGTCGGTCGAGGGCGACCACGGCGAGGTTGGCCAGGCTGCGCTTGACGTGTGCCCAGACCCACTCCACGGGGTTGAGGTCGGGCGAGTAGGCGGGGAGCAGGAACACTGTCAGCCAGGCACGCTCGGCGATCAGCCCGCGCATGGCGTGGGAGACGTGGGTGTTCAGGCGGTCCCAGACCAGCACGATCGGTGCCTTGACGAGCTGGTGGACACCGTCGATCAGTGCGATGAAGTCGCGCTCGCCCATGCTACGGCGCTTGCCCTTGCCGGAGGGGTGGGTGCGCAGGCGGTGGCACAGCCGGGTGCGGGAGCCGGGCCGCATGGCGATCAGTCCTGCCACCGACAAACGTCCCGAGCGGCGGCCGCTGACTGTCACGACAGGGGTGCGGCCGCGCCGGCCCCAGGTGCGTCCTTTGGGCGGCCGGCGGGTGAAGCCTGCCTCGTCCTCGAAGCAGATGCAGCCCCCGCAGGCCGCCCGGGCTCTTTTACCTCCGCCCAGGTCGCCTCCTTCCGTGCGGTGACGGCCTGCTCGTCACGCTCGGCCACCCGCCGCGCAGGGACCTGCGGGCTGAAACCGAGCCGGTGCATCAGCCTCGTCGCCCCCGAGACGCTGTAGGAGACGTGGAACTTCCGGCCGATCAGCATGGCCACCCTCGCCGCGGTCCACACATGGTCCTCCACCCAGCCATGCGCGGCCGGGCCCTGGTCCAGATACGCAGCGAGTTTCTCCAGACAGCGTGGGGACAGTCGGCACCGCGAACCGCTCGGGCCACGGGAGGCCAGCGCCGGCGCACCGCCCTCCCGCCACAACTGCTGCCACTGGTAGGCCGACTTCCCGCTCACCCGCAGGCGCCGTGCCACCTCCAACGGCTTAGTTCCCTGCTCGAACAACTCGGCCGCCTGCATCCGCACCGACTCACGACGCAGCCGACCCGCAGCGGTCAGCCCGCCCCCATCCGCATACCTCACACAACAGGGAATACAGCCACCACGGCGAACGCGTCAGGGACTTCGAAAAGGTTCACCCCAACGAGCCGAAGTCAGTTAATGGTGGAGTCGGGTATTGGAACCGCCCGAATGCCCTGACGGGATGGTCATGCTCCGCATGTCTGGATCAGAGAGGCAAGGACTCCTGCCGGATCATGCAGAAGGCGAGCGCCATCGGTGACGACGCGACGTGTGCCAGGGTCGACGGGGTCCGTCTTTGCCCACTCCGGAGACCCGATGCCGATCTCAACTTCCAAGCCTGAGGTCGTGGCATAGCGTCGTTCGGTGATGGGCCCCCACGCTTGCGTTCGGACGAGTTCGCCGAGGGCGAGCTCGTCGGCCCAGGTGTTGTTGAAGTACTGGGTCTGGTCTGTCGTGAGCAGGACGATGTCGATATCGGAGTCAGGCCGCGCGGCATTGCGGGCGTATGAGCCGACCAGCAGCAGGCCGACGATGTCCTGGCGGGTCGTGGCCCAGCGTGTGATGCGGTCGATGACCTCCTGCACTTCGGCGACTCGTTCCTGGGAGATCTCGTTCTGGTGTGCTGATTGTTCGGTGCGATGTGTCATGTGGGCTCCTGAGTCTTTTGGCGGCGACTGATCTCGGCTGCGTAGGCGCCCTAGTCACCGGCTGCGGCTCGTGGCCATTTGACGGCGACGGTGATGTGGATGCCGAGGGTGCTGTCGGCGTACAAGTGAACGTGGCTCTGGCAAGATTTTCGTAGCCGGAGATCATCCCGGTGTGAGGGTCGGCCGGTCCGCGTAGCGGCGGCGGAGGTGGGCGATCAGGACGACGCGGTGGCGGAGAAGTGGGATGCCGGCGCGTCCGCCCATCAGGCGTTTTTGCAGCTTGACGTCGGTGATGCGGCCTTCGTTGACGCCGGAGTTGTAAGGGGTGGTGATTCCCTGGGCGACGGCATGGCGGTCTTCGCGCAGGGCTCCGGCGAGGCCGGCGAGAGGGGCCAGTCCGCTGTTTGCGAGGTCATCCAGCCAGCCTGGTATGGGTGTGGCGTCCCGGTTGTCGAGCATGCTGGCGAACCGGCGGACCAGGTCGTGGGTGTGCCTGAGTTCGGGGCAGTGGTCGAGGAGCCGGGGCAGGCGATCGTTGATGTGTGGGCTGCGGCGGCCCGGATGTGTGGTGATCCAGCGGGCGGCTTCGCGTGGGGAGGGCGGTCGCTCGCGTGGCTCGTCCAGCGGCAGGCCCCGTCGGAGGGGTGCGACGGCCATTTTCACCCGCTGGTAGTGGCCGGGGTAGCCCTTGGTCCGGAGTTCCTCGTGCAGGATCTTCGCACTGTGCTGTCCCTCGTCCCAGCGTTGTTGCAGGTAGTCGAGGTAGGGGTCCAGGGTGGAGGGCTTGCGGGGCGGGCGGCGCATCACTTCCTGCCAGGTGCGGGCCCGGGCGTACTTGCGCACGGTGCGGCGGTCCAGGCCGAGCTCCCGGGCCACGGAACTGTGGCTCCGGCCGGCGCGGGTCAGATCATGCACGGCCTCGAACAGCCTGCGGGCATGGCGCCCGGCCCGGGTGTCCGCCGCGGTGTTTCCGGCGGCCTCTTCGACCGGTGCGGGATCGGTCGCACTGACCGGGGGCAGTACTGCGGCCAGACAACCGCGGTGGGCGGAGGCGATGTCCTGAACGCGGCGGGAGAGGCCCTGCCAGAGGTGAAAGCGGTCGCTGACCTGCACGGCGTCGGGTGCGCCGGCGGTAATTCCCAGCCGGTAGGTGAGGGAGCCGTCGCGACAGGCGACCTCGACACCAGGGTGCTTGCGGAGCCACTGGCTGAGCTGCTCCGCGTCGCGCCCTTCCCAGAGTGTGAGCGGGAGCCGGGTGGTGGCGTCGACCAGGAGGGTGCCGTAGGTGCCGCCGTAGACCGCGAAGTCGTCCACCCCCAGCACCCGGGGTGTCTCCAGTGGTGGAAGCGGCACCCGCATCAGCTGGGACAGGACCGTGCACCGCGAGAGCGTGACGTTCAGGATCCGCAGCATTCGGGCACCGCCGCGGCCGGCCAGCACCACGCCGACGGCCTCCACCAGGCCCTGCAACTGTGGGGTGCGCCGCTGGTAGCGCACGGTCAGCCCCGGCACTTGCTCGGCGAAGGTCACCTTCGGGCAGGCCAGGCTCTCGCAGTACAGGCGGCGTACGGACAACTCGATGAGCAGAGGCCGGCCTCCGAGAGTGACATCGGCGAGGCGCCGTACATAACGGCTGTGACACCACGCGCTGAGCTGGCCGCATCCCGTACATCCCGCTGGAGTACCGGATCTCGTGCGGGCGCGGACCTCACGACAGCATCGGAGACATCGGCCGAGACCACCAGCACATCGGCCAACTGTGGTAACAGACTTGTCAGTTCATCAGAGCACAGTCACAGGCTGCCCACTACGCGGACCGGCCGACCCTCACATCGGGATGATCTCCGGCTACGAAAATCTTGCCAGAGCCGTGAACGTGCACCACCACGTACGGATGAGAATGCACCGTTGTTGATGTACTGCGTGGCTGGGGCCGGGAGTCTGCTGTCGTCTGGTCGGGGTCGGCGGAGGGCGGCTTGCAGTGGTGTTGGACCCGCATCGGTGGCTGGAGCTGAGGCGGTTTCGCGGTCTGTACGAGTCCGGTGCGATGAGCCTGCGGGAGATCGCGAAGGAGACCGGGCTGAACCGTCGCACGGTCGCCAAGTACCTGTCGGGCGAGGTGCCGGTTGCGCCGCCGAAGAGGGCGGCGAACGGTCAGCCGCGCCAGCGGGTGGTGGACGAGGTCGCGCCGCTGATCGATGCGATGCTGCGGGCGGAGATCCTGCTCAAGGGGGCGGTGATCCACGAGCGGCTGGTGGCGGAGTACGGGTTCACCGGCAATTACCAGCGCGTGAAGATGTACTTGCAGGAGGCCAGGCCGCGGGTCGCGGAGGAGCTGGGCATCAGCCCGGGTGAGCTGGCCGGGCTGCACCGCCGGTTCGAGGTGGTGCCCGGAGCTCAAGCCCAAGTCGACTGAGGTGACGAGGGCAGGATTCTCGCCCATGTCGGGATCCCGAAGGTCTACTCGTTCCACATGACGCTGTCGTACTCGCGGGACCCGTTCTGCTGCTTCACCACCAGCCAGGACCTGGCCACGCTCTTCGACTGCCATCGTCAGGCGTTTGTCCACTTCGGTGGTGTCCCGATGTCGATCGTCTACGACCGGACCAAGACCGTGGTCCGTCGGCATGTCGCCCCTGGTGAGGCCGTTCCTCTGCATCCGGAGGCGGTCGCATTCGCCGGTCACTACGACTTCGATCCCGATGTCCTGGCCGCATACAGGCCCACTGGAAAGGGCCGGGTCGAGCGCCAGGTCCTGATCGTCCGCGACCACGTCCTGGCCGGACGCGCCTTCTCCTCCACCGAGGAACTGGACTCCGCGTTCACTGCCTGGGTTCCGCTGCGGCGGGCCAAGGTCCACGGCACCCACGGCGAGGTCATCGGTCTGCGAGCGGTCCGTGATCACATGGCTCTCCGCCCACTGCCGGCTACTCCATATGTGGTCGCCCAGCGGCATCTCCGCTACGTCGGCAAGGACTGCCTCGTCGCTTTCGAAGCGAACCTCTACTCGGTGCCAGCTCTACGGATCCGCCCGCGGCAGCTGGTCGAGGTCAGGGCCACGAAGTCCCAGGTCACCCTCCATGCCACCGAGCTGGGCGCTCTCCTCCGGCCAGCGGGACCAGAGCATCCCTGGTGGGGCCGGCACTTCTCAGCCGGGTGGGGAACGAAGGAGCCGTTGGTCTTCCAGCCCGTGGTGCCCGACCTCGTCGCCGAAGTCGACACCGATACGCTCTCGACCTGGGCAGGCACCGGCATCCGGTGCGCTACCTGCGGATCCGTGAGGACATGGCCCCGGCGACGTCCGGGAATGACCGTCTCTCACCAGGCCAGCCTTGCGCAAATGAGAGCTGGTCATAGTCCTAGCCCCGGCCTTTCAGGCGGCCTGATCGAAGCCGGCCGCGGCCGGGTCTTGCCCGCGCAGAGGAGTGAAGTCCACGTCCAGCTTCTGGTCGTATGCCTCGGGCTGGATGCGTGCTGTATCGCCGAACCGGTTGATGTGCCCAGTCAGATACGGCGAGATGTGCGCCAGGTCCTCCGGCTCGATCTCCCAGCCCTCCTCCCGCAGCGAGCATTACCGCAAGGTGTATGCCTTGCTCCAGCGGGCCCTGGTGGAGTCGGACAAGGCGGGCATCACGACCTTCGTGATGCGCGGGCGCGAGTACCTCGTCGCAAGGGGCTCGCCGGAGTTCACCTCGCCACCGACATCCCGGTCTACCTCTGCGACCTTGCCAGCCCACGCCGACCAGCTCAAGGCCGTCCTCGCGAAACGCTCGGCTGGGAAACCCCAGCCGAACGCCTGTATAAACTGCTCACGGCCTGATCAACACGACCACGTGTTGCGACGACCCCTGAAACCGCCGCGTGCGGTTCCGGGGCCCTTCGCGGTGTGCGGGCGACGCGGTCACTCGGCCTTGATGGCCGCCAGCATGTTCAGCTTCGCCGCGCGGCGGGCCGGCCAGACCGCGGCCAGCATGCCGACCACGGCGGACAGGGCGAAGAAGATGCCAATCCGGCCCCACGGCACGACCAGCTCGTACGTCGTGAGCGAGGCGCTGATCAGCTCACCGGCGGCCCAGCCGAAGAACACGCCGAGCCCGATGCCGAGCACCCCGCCGAACAGGGAGATCACCAGTGACTCCAGACGCACCATGCGCTTGACGCCGGAGCGGTCCAGGCCGATGGCACGCAGCATGCCGATCTCCTGGGAGCGCTCGAAGACCGACATCGCCAGCGTGTTGACGACACCCAGGACGGCGACGATCACGGCCATGGCCAGCAACGCGTACATCATGTTCAGGAGCAGGTTGACCGACTGGGAGATGCCCTCGGAGATATCGTCCTGGTCCTGGACGGAGATCGCGGGGTTCTTGCCCAGCGCGTCGATCAGCTGGTCCTTGGTGGCCTCGGTGGCGCCGCCCTTCGTCGTGACCATCACCTGCAGGTCGCTGACGTGCTTCTGGTGCGTGCCGAGGACGCTGTTGTCGACGAGGATCTGCCGGATCATCTCGTTGCCCTTGTAGACACCCGAGACGGTCACAGTTTCCTTCTTGCCGTCCTCGAACGTCACGGGGAGACGGGAGCCGACCTTCCAGCCCTTCTCCTGGGCCGTGCCGCTGTCGATGACCGCCTTGCCGCCGGCCAGGCCGTCCAGGGAGCCGGAGGAGAAGTCGAGACGGGTCAGCTCACCGAAGGCCGCGCCGCTGACGCCGGCCAGGTATGTGGTCTTGCCGCCGATGCGGACGGCGGAGCTGCGCAGCGCGCTGGAGGCGGTGACCTCGTCGAGAGAGGAGAGCTTCTTCTCCACCTCGGGGGAGAGCGGCGTCATACCGACCATGGACACCACGTAGTCGGCCTTGAGGGAATCCCTCGCCATCTTGTCGAGGCCCTTCTGAACGCTGTTCCCGATCACCGTCAGACCGGTGATGAGGGTCAGGCCCACCATCAGGGCGGAGGCGGTGGCCGCCGTACGGCGGGGGTTGCGTACCGCGTTCTGCCGGGCGATGGTGCCCGCGATGCCGAACGCGCGGAGCACGGGCCCGGCGAGAGCGATCAGCGGACGGGACAGCAGCGGCGTCAGGACGAACACACCGATCAGCAGCAGCACCGCGCCCAGGCCCATCACGGCCTTGCCGTCCTTCATGCCGGTGGCGACCAGCACGGCGGCGACACCGGCGCCCGCGATGAGCGCGCCGACGGTGTTGCGGACGATCAGCGACTTGGTGGTGGCGGTGGCGTGCACGCTGTTCATCGCGGCGACCGGCGGGGTCTTCGCGGCGCGGCGGCCAGGCAGCCAGGCGGCGAGGACGGTCACGCCGACGCCGACCAGCAGCGCGGTGAGGACGGTGGAGACGGAGACGACCAGCGGGCCGTCGGGAACGATCGCGCCGGTGCTGCTCATCAGGGCGCGCATCCCGGCTCCGATGCCGACGCCGATGGCCAGACCCGTGACGGCGGCGACCGCGCCGACGACCACGGCCTCGATGAGCACGGAGCGGGTGACCTGGCGGCGGCTCGCGCCGATCGCGCGCATCAGCGCCAGTTCCTTGGTGCGCTGGGCGACCAGCATGGTGAAGGTGTTGGCGATGAGGAAGACGCCGACGAACAGCGCGATGCCGGCGAAGCCCAGGAGGCCCGTCTTCACGCTGTCCATGCTCTTCTCGGTCTGCTCGGCGTCGTCTTCGGCGAGCTTCTTGCCGGTGGCGGCGTCGGCACCCTTGGCGGGCAGGACCTTCTCGATCTCCGAGAGCAGCGCGGTCTGCGAGGTGCCCGGAGCGGCCTTGACGTGGATCTCGCTGTAGCGGCCGGGGCCGGTGAACAGCTTCTGGGCAGTGGCGTTGTCGAACAGCGCGAGGCTGCCGCCGGCCGTGACCGCGCCGTCGTCGGTGGTGAAGACGCCGGTCAGCGTGGTCTTGCGGACCGGTCCGTCGACGGAGACGCGGACGGTGTCGCCGACCTTGTAGCCGGCCTCGTCGGCGGTCCGGGAGTCCAGGGCGATCTGGCCGGTGCCGTGCGGGGCGCTGCCGTCGCGCATCGGATAGCGGGGGTCCTTGCCGTCGGCGCCGGGGTAGTAGTTGCCGCCGCGGGTGGAGAATCCGTGGCCGATCAGCTTACCGTTCTTGTCGGCGATGGCGGTGAACCCGGTGACCGTGCCGGAGACCGATTCGGCGCCGGGCACCTTGGCGGCCTGGTCGAGCAGCTTCCGGTCGAGGGAGGGCCGGGCGCCGGGGCCGGTCTGGGAGCTGTCCGGCTGGATGGCGACGTCGACGCCGGCGTAGCCCTTGAGGGCGCTGTCGCGGAGGGCTTCGGAGATGGTCGAGGTGAAGACCAGGGTGCCGGAGACGAAGGCCACGCCGAGCATCACGGCGAGGACGGTCATCAGCAGCCGGGTCTTGTGCGCGAGCACATTGCGCAAGGCGGTACGGAACATGGGTGAGTCAGTCCTGGAGAAGAGGGGCGAAGTACGGTCGGCTGTCGGGGTCAGCTGGTGCGTCCCTTGGCGTCGAAGCCCTTCATCCGCTCCAGCACCTTGCCAGCGGTCGGGTCGGGCATGTCGTCGACGATCCGGCCGTCCGCGAGGAAGACGACACGGTCCGCGTAGGAGGCGGCGACGGGGTCATGGGTAACCATGACGACGGTCTGGCCCAGCTCGCGTACGGAGTCGCGGAGGAAGCCGAGGACCTCGGTGCCGGAGCGGGAGTCGAGGTTGCCGGTGGGCTCGTCCGCGAAGTTGATCTCGGGCCGGGAGGCCAGTGCGCGGGCGACCGCGACGCGCTGCTGCTGGCCGCCGGAGAGCTGGCCCGGGCGGTGATTGAGGCGGCCGGAGAGGCCGACGGTAGCTACGACGCGGTCCAGCCAGGCGCGGTCCGGCTTACGGCCCGCGATGTCCATGGGCAGGGTGATGTTCTCCAGAGCGGACAGCGTCGGCAGCAGGTTGAACGCCTGGAAGACGAAGCCGATCTTGTCGCGGCGCAGCTGGGTGAGCTTCTTGTCCTTCAGACCGATCAGCTCGGTTTCCCCTATGCGGGCGGAGTCCCCGGATATCGTGTCCAGCCCGGCCATGCAGTGCATCAGCGTCGACTTGCCGGACCCGGAGGGGCCCATGATCGCGGTGAACTGGGCCTGGTGGAACTCGACGGACACGGCGTCGAGCGCGACGACTTGAGTGTCTCCCTCCCCGTAGACCTTGGTGAGTTCCGTGGCGCGGGCGGCCGCCGTCGTGGCGTAACTGGCAGAGGGACGCCGAAGTGAATGGTGGTCACCGGGAGGACTCCTGTTGGGACATACGGGCCGCCGGAGGCGGCACGAGGCCGGAGAGGCACGGGGTCGGATTTCGACGGTGGCTCAATCGGCCGTGTCATGAGGACCCCTCCATCGTCGCCACGGAAACCGGCCCGGACGTCAACCCGTGTGACCGTCCCAGGGACAGTCCTGGGGCGCAGCCGTAACCTGCACAGTCATCCCTGGGGATGATTAGGCGCCCTGACGAAAGTCGCGTGCGGGTGCGGTGCAGGCGATCGAGCAGGCCCACGCCCAGTGTCGCCGCCAGGCCGCGGCGACCGAGGCCGCCGTGCTGCGTCAGGCCCGCGCAGCGCGCCGTCCGCGTACAAAGGGCGGCAGCGTGACTCACCCAGGCTCATCGGCCCCTGGTGCACCGTACGGAGGGCCCGCAGCGCGGCCCGGGCGCACATCGGCTGTTTTCACGGGGATCTCCCGGCATCATGTCGCTTGCTTGGTCGAGGAGTTGGCCAGGCCGTGGCAGGCTGTTGTCGAAGGATGCCGTTACGGAGCACGCGGTGGGGCCAGGAAGCGGACTGCGGGGGCCGGTCCACGGCACCAACTGGTTTTCGTCGACCGGTTGACGGCTACATTGATTCACCTGCGGCACGATCTTCCGCACTCGGTGCTCGGGCTGCTGTTCGGCGTCGACCGTTCCACGACCACTCGCGCGATCGACGAGATACGTACCCTGCTGGCCGAGCGGGGATGTGCGGTCCCCAATCGTTCCGGCCTGCGGCTGCGGTTCTTGGCGGATGCCGTTGTGCCTCCGAGCGGCAGCACTGTTCCGGGACCGTGAACCGCCTGAGCATCAGCTGGTAAAGTGCGCGTCTTCGCTGCCCGCCGTCCTCGCTGCCCCGTGCAGCAGGGACAGACGGTTTGGCCACTCGCCGCCGATTGTCAGACCCCGGCGGGCACCGTGGCCTGCATGACAACGGACTACCCCCGCTCCGCTCGGTGCCCAGCCTACGGCACGTACACCACGTTCGGATCAGTGCTGGCCGGCGCGGGACCGGTGCGCGGGTCGTGGCTGGGCTTGGCTGCGGTGAGCTGGGCCTGGGTCAGGCGGGGGCCGGTGGGTGAGGCATCGCGGACGAGGCCCTGACGGATCGCCTCCTTCGCGCTGATCTTCGGCGCGGGGGCGGGCTTGGACGCGGCGAAGGTCGGCGCGAACAGCCAGTGGTTGCCGGACGGGGCCCAACCACCTTGCCACTGGGTGCCGTCCCAGGCGAAGGCCCCCGCGTTGGTGGCGTACCAGCGATCGCCGCAGGCGAGGTTGGGCCGTAGGTACCATCGCGGATCCCAGGCGCTACTCGTGTTGAAATTCCAACCAGTGAGCAGGTTGTTGCAGCGGAACCAGACGTTCGAAGGCGCGTCGTAGGCCAGGACTTCGAACTGGACCGCGATATATCCGGCGGGCAGCTCCTTCTGCGTCTTGCACCAGCCTTCGTAGTATCCCCACACCTCGATCCCGCCGACGGAGTAGCCGCGGTTGTCGTAGCCGTTGGAGATTTCGGCGTAGGTCTTCGTGCAGAGGCTGGCGCTCTGGTAGCGCCACGGTTTTTCGTACACGACGTGGGCGTTCGCGGAGCCGGTGAAACCAAGCAGCATGATGCTGGCTGCCATGGTGGCGGTCAGGGCGCGGGCGAGCGATCTTGGCTTCAAGCTACTTCCCCCTGGAGTCGGTGGTACCGCCTTCGGACGGGCGCCCACTGTGCGCTCAGCGGTTGCCCGAGGCAGGGTGACAGTGACCGTTTCGGGTCGGCGCCTCGAATGGCGCCGGGGCCACGTGCTCCCCGTTCCCTCACAGTGTGGCGCGCTGTACTGGCTACGAATTGGCAATGCGTGCAGCGCTATTTGTGACTCAGCACATGACGCTGAAGCCTCCCGGTCATCAATAACCTCGGGCATCGCGAACTGGTCGTCGATACCGCTGCATATCGGTCAGTCGGCCGGCGAGCACTCTCTACGCTCGGCGGCGGTGGCAGCCGTCGGGGACCAGACCAGTCAGGCCCCCGCCGTGAGCCAGGCCAGGAGGCGGTGGAGGGTGAGGGTCTAGTGGCTCCGGCCCCTTCGCGTGACTGTAGCCGCGGACTCCGATCAGGTCCGGACGGCCGTCTCCCAGGGCGGCACCTGCCCGGGCCTGGCCGATCCGCCTGCAATTCCTTTCTGGAGATTCCCCGCCCCCGACCTGAACATCGCTAGGGCCTGGGGACATCGAGGTCGTCATGGTTGAGCACCGCGTGCGCGCGGCCTCGATGCGGCACTAGCGTCTCGGGTTCCACAGGGGGCGACCCGGCGCAGGCGCGACCAGGTCGTTGAGGAACGGGTCTGTCCCTGTGAGGGCGCGGATCAGCAGGGCGACCATTCCCATGTCGTAGCGGCGCCAGTCCGCCTTGTCCCACACAACGACCGACCAATCATCCGGGTCCGAGGCTTCGGTCAGCCAGAAGCACTGCTCTCCGCCGACACCGCCGGCCCAGCTGAGCAGACCGCCGGGCTCGGGATGGAAGGCGTACGGGAACAAGGCCGGGAAGTCCTCACGCAAACCGCGCAGGAGAACGCCGATTTCGGCGGCCCTGTCCAGCATCACCCTCAGAGTGGTGACTCCGGCTTCGGCAATGTGCAGGGGCCACGGGGTGGACAGCGTGAGTCGGCTGCCCACCGTCCCGGCCCCGAAGCTGTCGACAAACGCTCTGTAGTCGGCGGGCAGTTCGAGACCGAACACGGTCAGGGACTCGCACCAGGGCAGCGCCGAACACGCCCCGGGCACGACCCCGGCGACTCGCGCGAAGGCGGCGATGTCGTCCCGCACCACTACTGCCTCACCACTCCTCAGGGATTGAGGTAATGCCCGTCCTTGACGTTCTGCACCGTGCCACCACCGGGGACCGCGAGCGGATACGGATTGCCGCGGGAGTCCCAGGCCGTGAAGCTGAACGTGAACGCGTACGGGATCACTGCATCGTCGTCTTTGTACTTGGCCAGCGCCGTCATCCTCACGATGCCTTTCTTCTTGGCGAGAAAGATGCGGACTGTGGACTCGATGCGTGTCATGGCGCCAACGTTCACGGGTGTGGCCCAGCACGGCGTGAGGTTGCGCTGGTAGCCGTGGCCTCCGAGTGACTTGGCTACCAGGTGACAGCTGTTGACCAGCACCTCGTCATCGTCCGCGTTCGGGTACAGGGCTTTCGCCCGTTGACGGGCTTCCTTCATGCCGGGGCTGTTGCTGTCGGAGGCGGTGCCGTCGCCCACGGGGCTCTTCAGGCACGCTGTGACCGCGGTAGCACGCTTGTGCGACCCGGTCGGGGCGTAGTAGATCCAGCCAGCCCCGTTGGACTCGACGACACCGTCTGGCGGGCGCTGCGTCAGGCAGGTCGGCTTATCGGGCTTGTCACTGCTCGACGTGCTGGGAGAAGCCGGAGCTCCGCCGGAGCCTGTGCAGCGCGCGCCGACCCTGCGCAGGTCCGTCCACTGGTGGGTGCCCGACTCGTTGACGATGACGAGGCGGTCGACTCGGGGGCCGCCGCCGTTCGGCTGGCACAGGCTCTCCCGCGCCTGTCGGAACTGCTGTCCCGTCGAGAGGAGTTGTTCCAGGCCGGTCGTGGTGGCCAGTGCCAGGACCGGGCCCACGCCCGGCTCGAGGTTGATCTGCAGCATCCGTTCGAAGCCGGGCGGTGCTTTCTTGTTCCCGGCGTTCGTGGATCCTTCCTGTTCACCGTTGAGCTGCTCGGCGCCGAGACTCATCTGTGGCCCGAGCTGTCCCGGGATCCGCACGGTCTTCGCCCGCACGGCGCGCTTGGTCTCCTGGCCCTGACGGGTGGTCGTGTAGAAGTAGTCGGCCTGGTAGGTCTTGCCGTCGGTCTTGTACGGTCCGGCCCACGTGACCTTCGCCTTCGGATCGGCACGCAGCAGCTGCGCGATCTGCTGCAGGACACGTCGGTTCTCGACCTTGTCGGTGGTGGGGAGGATCTCGCGCAGATCCTCTGGGTTCTTCAGGCGGCGGGATTCGGCGATTGCCCCCAGAGCAGGCATCACGCCCTGGCTGAGGGCCTCTTCGAGCGCGTCGACTGCCTTGTCACTGGCTGCCGTATCGCTGGTCGGTTTGTCCTTCGTCATCAAGTCCAGCAGCTTCGCCACAGTGGGCTTCAGCGGAGTGGCGACCGAAAGGTCGTCCGGCCGCAGGTTGCGTGCGTGCAGACGGCTGCCCACCTTGGGGTCCGATCCGTACTCGGCTGACGAGTACACCCAGGCGTAGTCCGTGTGCTTCACGGTCCGCCCGGTGCCCCACGCGATGTTGGGCCGGCTGCCGCTGACGTTCTTGGACTGCTTGGGCTTCAGGGTGCCCAGGGGATGGGGCTGGTCCGGCACGCGCGGGAGGCTGAGATAGAGGGTGGCCGCGCCCGCCGCGTCCCCGATGTTCGTGACCGTGAAGGAGTACTCGCACGGATTGCTCGTGCACAGGTACTCGCTGTCGTTGGTGATGGTGAAGTCCGGTCCCATGGACTTGGAGACCACCTCCGACGACGTGGCGGGCGCGACAGCGGTGGCCGCAGCGGAAGTGGCGGCCGACCGGACCGCGGCCGCCTGCTCGGCGGTCGCCGGCTTCGGCACCATCAGGAGGTACGCGCTGTAGCGACTGTCCGCGTAGTCGGCGGGTGTGACCGTGGTGTGGGAGTCGGACTGCTCCGCCCTGCCCATGGTGCGCTGGGGCGAGTGCCAGGCAGCTGGCTTGACCGGGCTTTGGTGGCTGGGATCCCCGCCGATGGCAAGCACGGTGTAGGGAGAGTTGTCTGCGAGGACGACGGTCCAGCCCTGTGCCGTGTACGAGGTTGCCTTGTGCCCCTCGATTGTTCCCGCGTTCTGCTCCACGGCTTCGGGATCGGAGGTGACTCGCGTGACCACCGAAGCAAGTGACTTCGGCGTCAGAGAACCGGCGTTCACGGCGAAGTTGTTGAGCATGTAGTAGCCCGAGCGCTTCTCCGGCGCAACCCAGTGGCCGGTGCTGGTCAGATCCCTACCGTACGAAGGGCCCTGCTGCGCCCAGAACTCCGAGTCGCCCTTCAGGTAGAGCTGGTCACCGGACCACGCCATGGTGGATTTGCCGGCCACAGGTTGGCTCAGGGTTCCCGATGCCTGTCCCTGCGCGGTCACCATCAGGTCTGCGTGAGTCACTGACCCGTCCTCGACGGGGGCATAGGCTATCGACATGTTCGCGGCCGGTAAGGAACGCAGCGCCCGGGCTGCCATCACCCCTCGCTGGGCTGGTGGTACATGAGAGGTGGAGGCTTCCCCGCGGGAGCCGGGTTCGCTCGGCCACAGCACGTACACCAGGCTCGCGAGCACGGCCAGCGCGACGCCCACGGCGAGGACCGGCAGGGTGCGCCCTCGTTGGAGCAATGAGCTGGCCGACCGCGGCGGCTGGACCGGAGCAGGCACCTCAGGCGGACGGCTCGGCAGCGGGGGTACGGCAGGTGGTTGGGTCGGCGGAGGAGACGCCGTCAGGGGTTTAGGCGGCACCGTGGTGGGCTGGCCCGACAGAAAGGGGGGTGCCTTCGGTGCCGGCGGGACGGCGCCCGAGGGCCGCGGCGTCGGGGGTGCCGGCCGGTCGGGGCCGGACCGTCCGTCGGCTCCGTCCTGGTCACCAGATCCCGACTGCCTTTGTTGGTCCCCCACAGCAACTCCCCCAAGTGGCTTCTACTGGTCTTGGCGTCTGGAAGATACGGCACCCTGCGTAGACGTTACAGAGCATGAACGTGCCTTGTGTGCCAAGGACTTGGCGATATTGCAGAGAGACGGTGATAGACACCCAGCCGAACGTCGCTGAGACCCCGTGTACGCGAGCTGGCAGCTCCTGCGTTACCAGCACGACCCTGACGAACGGAACTGACTTGCGGCCCGACCACTGCCGAACGCGCGGATCGCTGGGCAGGGTGGGAGAGCACGTGGGCACCGTGCGCACTTGGCGGGGCTGCTTCGCTGAACTGGGCCTGCCCGGGCTGGCCGAACGCAAGCTCCAGGCCGGCCTGCCCCTTCACTGCATTGCAAGCCGCCCAGACGCAGACGGGCGTGCTGCATGCCTGGCGGGCACCGCTCGCGGGGGGGGTGCCTCTATGTTTGAACCGCCCCGGGTTTGATGGAGATCATCAAGACCCGGAAGGATGCCGATCATGGCTGCTCCCCGTAAGTACCCCGACGAACTGCGTGAACGCGCGACGCGTCTGGCCATCGAGGCCCGCAAGGACCCGGCCGGCCGGGTCGGAGCGATCAAGCGGATCGCCGACCAGCTGGACGTGCACCCCGAGTCCCTGCGCGGCTGGGTGAAACGGGCCGAGATCGACGAGGGAGTCGTGCCCGGGACTACTAGTTCGGAGGCTGCCCGGATCGCGGAGCTGGAGCGGGAGGTGAAGGAACTGCGGCGGGCGAACGCGATATTGAAGTCCGCCTCGGCTTTCTTCGCCGCGGAGCTGGACCGTCCACTGCGATGAAGGTCGCCTACATCGACCAGTACAAGGAGACGTTCGGCGTCCAGCCGATCTGCGACGTCCTCGCCGAGACGGACGCGCCGATCGCGCCGAGCACCTACTACGCTGCTCACACCCGTCCGCCGTCGGCCCGCAGCCTGCGCGACGAGCAACTCACCCAGGAGATACGCCGGATCCACGCCGACAACTACGGTGTCTACGGAGCCCGCAAGGTCCACGCCGCCCTGGTCCGCGAGGGAGTCGAGGTGGCCCGCTGCACGGTCGAACGCCTCATGCGTCAGGCGGGGCTTCGCGGCATGATCCGGGCCAAGGGCCCGCGCACCACCCGCCCTGCTCCGGAGACCGACCGTCCGGCCGATCTGGTCGAGCGGCAGTTCACCGCAACTACTTCGAACCAGTTGTGGGTTGCCGACATCACCTACATCAGAACGTTCTCCGGCTGGGTCTACGCGGCCTTCGTCATCGACGTCTTCTCCCGCATGGTCGTCGGCTGGCAGGTCGCCACCAGCCTCTACACCGACCTCGCCCTTCACGCGCTGGAGATGGCGATCTGGCGCCGTCGGCACACCGGCGCCGACCTCACCGGCCTCACGCACCACTCCGACCGCGGCGTTCAATACCGTGCCATTCGCTACACCGAACGCCTCGCCGACGAGGCGGCCGTGGCCTCGGTCGGTTCCAAGGGCGACTCGTATGACAACGCCCTCGCCGAGGCGTTCAACAGCCTCTTCAAGGCCGAACTGATCCGCAACAAGGGCCCCTGGACGTCCATCAACGACGTCGAGATCGCCGTCGCCGAGTACATCGACTGGTTCAACCAGAGGCGCCTGCACGGCGAACTCGGTCACGTCACCCCCGCCGAGCACGAAGCCGCCCACTACGCGGCCCAACCCCCAGCATCACTCCAGAAAACCAGCTAATGCCGTGACCGGCAACGTTTGCCCTGTTGTGATGTGACGCGCCGTCCGGGTGCTGTGGTGGACGGAGCGTGGGCGTCATTCTGTCCGGGTGGCAGAACGAGTGCGTGTCCGAGAGATCGATGACGATGACGGGCGGCGGCTGCTGCGGATTATCCGCAGAGGCACCGGGTCGGTGGTGACCTGGCGGCGGGCCCAGATGGTGCTGCTCTCCGCGCAGGGCATGCCGGTGGCGAAGATCGCCGAGGTGTCGTTCACCAGCGACGACCGGGTCCGGGACGTGATCCACAACTTCAACGCCGACGGCTTCGACTCTCTGTATCCGAAGTACGCCGGTGGTCGGCCGAAGACGTTCACGCTGCCGGAGCGCCGTGAGATCAAGAAGATCGCGAAGTCCAAGCCCACCGAGCACGACCTGCCGTTCTCGACCTGGAGCCTGTCCAAGCTGGCGGACTTCCTGGTCGCCGAGGGGGTGGTCGACGACATCAGCCACGAGGGCCTGCGCATCCTGCTCCGCGAGGAGGGAGTCTCCTTTCAACGCCTGAAGACCTGGAAGACCTCCCGTGATCCGGACTACGCGGCCAAGAAAGCGCGCGTCGAGCACCTGTACGCCATCGCCGACGGCGAGGTCATACCCGAGGACGGCGAACCCGAAGTCATCTTCTGCATGGACGAGTTCGGGCCGCTCAACCTGATGCCCCACCCGGGCCGGCAGTGGGCCGAACGCGGCGGCAAGCACAAGAGCCCCGACCGTGAACCACGCCGGCGGCGACGGGCGACCTACAACCGCTACGGCGGAGTGCGGCACCTGTTCGCCGCCCTGGACCTGGCCAAGGACAAGCTCTACGGCCACATCAAGCCGATCAAGAGGCGGACGCAGTTCCTCGAGTTCTGCCGCTACCTGCGCACTCTGTACCCGTCGACGGTGCGGATCGCGATCGTCTGCGACAACTTTTCCCCGCATCTGACCACGAAGAGGTGCCAACGGGTCGGCACCTGGGCCGCGGCTAACAACGTCGAGATCGCCTACACCCCGACGAACTCCTCATGGCTCAACCGGATCGAGGCCCAGTTCACGGCCCTGCGCTACTTCACCCTCGACGGCACCGACCATGCCGCCCACAAGGAACAGGGCAGCATGATCCGCCGCTACATCATCTGGCGAAACCGTCACGCCGACGACCAACGCCTACGCGCCGTCGTCAACAGGGCAAACGTTGCCTGATCCGGCACTAACTCACCCTCCACGAAACCCGGGGCTTGACACAAGGACGTGGGACGTAGTTCTTCCACAGCTCAGCCGGGCATGGCGGAGTCTCCAACACCTTCCCGACCAAGCCCGCCTTTCGCCATTGGACATGCGGAACGATCCAACGATGGCCGCTGTGCTTCCGTGGGCACCACAGAACTTGGAGTAGATCGCACCCTTCGGGAAACGGGACGGTGCCAGGAACGCTGGTGCGGTAGATCTGCACGACAGGCACCATCGGCGACCCCTCGCGCTCGGAGCACAACGGCCAGGCCACCTCGGCCGGCCACAGCAGCGGGCCTCCGACCGAGCTGTCCCGGCACGTCGGCTCACCCACACGTGGGTGAAGCCGCAGGGTCTCTTTCCCAAGGGGCGCCACCTCGGGAAACAGCATTGTCGGGCGGAGTTCGTGCCCGCACCACGATCCGCTCGCCCTCGTCGACCACATCCTCGATGGCCAACGAGGACAACCCCGAAAACACCGTCTTCACGAGCTCGTTGACATCCTTCACGCGAATGCCAACGACCCTCACGACTCTCCGTTACCACCGAAAGTGAGACAGGGCCTTTGATTAGACACTCCCCCGCCCGACCACCGAGTACGATCACGGCGAGTAGCGGCTGCCAGATCGCGGCACGTCCCCGCCCCCTCGCCCCAACCCGCGCCTATTCGCGCGAGTTGTAAGTGGTGATGTGGACGGGACCCCCGGTGTAGGAAATCCCGTCGAGGACCGAGGACGGGATACGGAAGACCCGGCCCGGGGCCGCAGGCCAGGCGAGGGTCCGGCGGGCGACGATACGGCCGTCCTGGCGGACCGTCACCTTGGGGAAGCGGACGAACTCGTCCGTCCAGAGCAGGAGCCGGTCGCGGGCCGGAGCCGGATCGCCGGGGCGGAGGATCTGCGGTGCGATCCAGCGGAACGGGGCGTCGGCGATCAGACGGACCCCCTCGGCCGGCTCATGCCTTCCGTCCAGGTGGTTGATGACCTGCTGGGCGACGTGCCTACCGTCGAGGGCGGCCACGTCGGCGGTGTCAACGGGATGGAGCATGTTGCCGGCGGCGAAGACTCCGGGTCGGCTGGTCCGCAGCGCGGTGTCTGTGAGGGGGCCGAGGGTGTGTTCGTCGAGGGTGATGCCCGCGGAGCGCACGAGTTCGTGGTCGGGGATCCAGTCGCCGCTGAAGACGACGGTGTCGCATTCGACGGTTCGGCGCTTGCCTGTCTCGAGATTCTCGATCTCGACAGCCTCGCAGCGGCCCTTGCCCATGACCTGGGTGACACGGCTGCGGGTGGCAACCGGAACGCGGAGGATGGTGCGGCCGGCAGCGTTGAAGGCGCCGTAGGACTCTACCTTCGGGTACTTGCTGATCATGAGCGCGGGGGTACAGCCGGCTTCGCGGAGGGTCATGGCCGCGGACCAACTGACTAGTTCGCCACCGACGATGACGGCCCGCTTGCCGACGGGCTGATGGTGGAGGTGGACGAGGTTTTGAAGTTGTCCGGTGGTATAGACCCCGTGGGGGCGATCTCCAGGGATGCGGCGTGCGGTGCGGGGCCTTTCGCGGGCGCCGGTCGCCAGGACGATGGCCCGGGCACGAATCTGGTAGCGGCCTTCGGGGCTGGTGACGTCAACGGTGTGCTGATCGGACCAGTCGGTGACCATGGTGCTGGTGCGGATCTCCGCTCCGGACCGTGCGGCCCGGTCGGCCAAGTGGCGGGCGTAGGCGGGGCCGGTCATCACACGGCGTAGGTCTCGCAGGCCGTATCCGGTGTGGTCGCTGTGCCGGGGAATGCCGCCGGCCTGCTTCTCCCGGTCGACGACCAGGACCCGCCCGGCGCCGCGGTCGGCGATTTCGGCGGCTGCGGTGAGCCCTGCGGGGCCGCCTCCGATGATGAGGACATCGGGCTCGATGAGGGGCAGCTGGTGGGTCATCGGTTGTCCTTGTGCTGGCTGCAGCAGCCGTCGTTGGTCTGGTGCCGGGTGCGCAGGGCCGCGACGGCCGCGCCGCAGAAGAAGCCCTGGCAGCGGCCGTTCATGGCCCGGGTGCGTCTGCGCAGCCCTTCCAGACTGCGCGCGGGCACCGGGGCGTGGCAGGCGTCGCGGATCTCACCCTCGGTGACCCGTTCGCAGAAGCAGACGATGGTGCCGTAGGCGGTGTCCGCGGCAATCAGGTCGGCGTCCTGGTAGGGGCGTGTAGTGGCTTCGCCGATGTTCGGCATCCGGGGCGGAGCGGGCAGGTTGCTGCGGCTGCGGAGCCCGGCACCGGCTTCCGACAGGAGCCCGGCGACGTGTTCGGCGATGGCGATGCCCGCTGTCAGTCCGGTGGAGCGAATGCCGCCCACGAGGAGGTACCTCTGCTCGGGGGTGGCTTCGATGAGGTAGTCGTCGCGGTCGATCGCGGCGCGCAGTCCGGCGTAGCTGGCGGTGACCTCCTCGGTGAGCAGGCTCGGCATGAGCCGCGCGCCCTTGCTGAGGAGGAAGTCGTAGCCGTCCTCGGACGTGGAGGTGTCGGTGCGGTCGGTGAGGTCCTCGGCGGTGGGGCCGAGCATGACGTTGCCGTAGATCGTCGGGGAGATGAGCACTCCCTTGCCGCGGGAGGAGGGAACCGGCAGGACGATCTTGTCGGCCTTGGGCCGTGCCAGCTTGTCGAACACGAACAGCTCGCCGCGACGGGGGGTAACCGTGAAGCGGTCATGGCCGAAGAGCCGGTCGATCGTGTCGGCGCCGAGGCCTGCCGCGTTGACGACCCAGCGGGCTCGCACGTCGCCCTGGGCGGTGTGCAAGGTCGTCGCGTCGTCGCGCACGTCGATGCCGGTCACGGCGTGTTCGAGCAAGATCGTCGTCCCGCGTTGCCTGGCGTCGGTGGCCAGGGCGAGGTTGGTGGTCCATGTGCAGATGATGGACTCGTCGGGAACCGTCAGGCCTCCGAGCACGCCTTCGCCCAGATCGGGCAGGACCTGGTACACCTCGTCCGCGTCCACGATGTGGCAGTGCTCGTACCCGTTGGCCTCGGCCTTTTCCTTCAGGCCAGGCAGGGCGTCGAGCTCTTCCTGGTTCCAGGCCACCAGCACGGCGCCGGTGTGCTCGACGGGGATGCCGGTGGCCTTGGCGTAGTCGCTCAGCAGGTGGTAGCCGCGAGCCACGAGCCGGGACTCCAAGGTGCCCGGTTTCGCGTCGAAGCCTGTGTGCAGGATGGCGGTGTTTGCCTTGCTGGTTCCGTCTCCGACGTCGTCGCGGGCTTCGAGCAGCGCCACGGAGACGTCGTAGCCGGACAGTTCGCGTGCGATGGCCGAGCCGACAATGCCTCCTCCGATCACCACGATGTCGAAGACCTCGGGGTGGGGACGGTGGGGGGTGGGGGTCATGAGTGGTCTCCCTTGGTGGCACACGCCTCGGCGGCCTGTGCCCATGTGGTGCGGAACTCCTGGGCCCGGTCTTCGGACCAGCGGGGTTCGTAGACGGTCGCCGGCTGCCAGTCGCCGACGGCCTCTTCGAGGCTGATGGCGGGGTCGAGGGCGCAGCGGGCGAGCGCGGCAGCGCCGAGGGGTGTGGCGTGCGCGTTGGGGTAGATGTCGACGGGGAGCTGGGCGATGTCGGCCTGGGCCTGCATGAGGGCGGCGGAGTTGGTCAATCCGCCGTCGACGCGCAGCCGGTTCAGGGGCCGGCCGAGGTCTCGGCCGACAAGGGCCGTCAGCTCGGTGACCTGGGCGGCTATGCCCTGGAGCACGGCCAGGATGAGGTGCTCGCGGCGGGTGGCCAGCGTGATGCCGGTGAGGGAGGCCGTGGCCTCGGAAGCCCACCACGGAGCGGCGAGTCCTGCGAATGCCGGGACGCACATGACGCCGTTGCTGTCTTTCGCGACCAGCACGTCGATTTCGGTGGCGGACTGAAGAAGACCGAGGTCCTGCAGCCAGCGCACGGCCGATGCCACGGTGTAGACCTGGCCGTCCACGCAATACAGGGTCTGCCCCGCGGCCTGCCAGGCCACCGACGTCGTTAGGCCCGCGCTGGAGCGCACGGGGTCCGATCCTGTGTTTGCCAGCAGGAACGCGCCCGTGCCATAGGTGCACTTGGCCGTGCCCTGCTCCAGGCATGCCTCGGCGACCAGAGCGGCCTGCTGGTCGACGATCAGGCCGGCCACGGGCATCTCCTGTCCGAAGGCGCGCGTGGTGCCGACCACCTCGTCGCTGCCGACGATGCGGGGCAGCCGCTCGTCGCCGAGGGAGAACAGATCAGCGAGACGCCCGTCCCACGCCGCACCGTCCAGGTCGAAGATCAGAGAACGGCTGGCGGTGGAGGCGTCGGTGACGAACTCTCCTGTCAGGTGGTGCACGAGCCAGGTGTCGGTGGTGGTCACCACCCCGTCACGGGTGAGGTTGCGGCGCAGCCACGCCATCTTGGGCGCGGAGAAGTAGGGGTCGAGAACGAGACCGGTGCGCTGCGCGATGGCCTCGCGGTGCTCGGCCAGCTCGGCACAAATGCTCTCCGCACGGCTGTCCTGCCAGACGATCGCCGGGGACAGCGGCGTTCCCGTGGCTTCGTCCCAGGCCAGGACGGTCTCTCCCTGGTTGGCCAGGGCCACGCCGTCAATGGGCCGGCCGGCCATGCTCACGGCCCGGCGGCCGGCGGTGAGGACGGAATCGAGCAGTTCGTGCGGATTCTGCTCGACACCCCCTCCGGGCAGGTAGGCGGGGCGGATGGTCTCCTCGGCTATGGCGACCGTTCCGTCCTCGGCGTCGACAACGATGGCTTTGGTGCCCGAGGTGCCCTGGTCGATGGCGAGGATCGTGGTCATCGCAGGGCCCCTTCCGTGTCGGCCGCGGAGGGTGCGGTGGCGTTGTCCAGGGCACGGTCGACGTCGGCCATGTCAGGCATGGTCAGGGCGGCGCGGCCGCGCCGGACGAGGAGCGCCGCCAGGTAGACGGCGCCGATCCCGCACAGCACCAGGACGTAGGCCCAGGGGCCGCGGAAGGAAGCGTCCCGGAAGATGAGCAGTTCGTACACCAGCCAGACCCCGGCCAGAAGCAGGACCGGGACCTCCCACCGCCCCAGGGAGAAGCCGCGCGACGGCGGCAGGGAGGAGCGCTTGGCCGCGTACATCGCGACCGTGCCGGCGTAGATGACGGCGGGCAGCAGGGTGGCGGCGGAGAACAGCTGGAACAGGGCGTCGGTGGAACGGGAGAAGACCGCGAGAACGATCTGCGCGATGAGCATCATGAACACCGTGGCGTTCAGCGGCGTCGCCGTCCGCGGGTGGATGCGCTTGAGCAGGCGCCATCCGGGGAAGCGCTCGTCCCTGGACATCGCGTAGACCAGGCGGGTTCCGCTGAGGGTGATCACCAGCCCGCAGGAGAAGATCGAGACCACGACGAGGACCAGGAGGCTCTTCCCCACCACAGACCCGAGCACGGCGGTGATCACGGTGGCCACCGGGGTGGCCGACTCGGCGGCGCCGTCGACCCGGCCGACGGCGGCGGTCACGGCGACCAGGAAGAGAAAGCCGAGAACGCCCAGGGAGAGGACGGCCTGGACCATCGCCTTGGGGATGACGCGGGCGGGGTTCTTGGTCTCCTCCGCCAGGTTTGCCGCGGACTCGAATCCGACGATGGTGAAGGCGCCGAGCAGGAACGCCAGGGCGAAGGGGCCGGCGTGGGTTCCGCCGCCCAGACCGTAGTAGCCACTCTCCGGGATCGTCGCGGTGTCGAACAGGTGGGCGAAGTCGAGCTTGCCGGTGAAGTAGCCCACCGCGAACAGGAGCGCCGTCAGCGTGATCATGCCGATGAGCTGCGCTGTCACTGCCGCGCTGTTGACCTTGTGCGTGATACGCGTGGACGCGGCGACCAGCAGGGCCTGCAGCAACACCACGCCGGCCGTGATGACCCAGGCGTTCTGTGTCGTGCCGACGTACTGGAACAGCTCGGGGAGAATCGTGGAGGCGATCGTGTAGTCCACTGCGACCACGACGACCCCGAGGAAGGCGAACGAGATCCAGCCCATGATCCAGCCCCACACGGGCCCGACGATGCGCGACACCCACTGGTAGGAGTAGCCGCTGATCGGGATGCGCGCCGCCAGCGCTCCGAAGACGAGGGCGACGCAGAGCTGGCCGATCACGGAGATCGGCCAGGCCCAGATGCCGCGCGGGCCCGAGGTGGCGAGCACCGAGCCGTAGGCCGTGAAGATCCCTGTCGCGATCGACACGAACCCGAACGCCACGGAGAACGAGGCGTACCAGCCCAGCTCCCGCGCCATCACCTGGTTCGCCCCGCCCTGCTGTCCCTCAGCCGTTCTTGGCGCCTGAGCACCTGCTTCTGATTTGGCCATGACCTCGTTCCCTGCTTCAGAGTGCCCCGCCGTCGCTGCGGAAGCCAGTGGGTGATCGAAGAACCGAATGCGGTCGGCATCAAGGCCCTCCTCGCAGGAATGCGCTGGAGCCTGTTCGTGGGGATGGCCGCGAGGACCCGCGGTCCGCGCCACCTCGACGCCGGTCGACAGCCCACTCGTGACCGCTTATGTGGACTATTGACTGCTGAGAGTGTGGACCCCTGCCCGTTTTCCGTCAAGGGTTAGCGCTCCCGACCTGATGAACGATCGCTGATCGCCTAGCAGAAGATGCCTTGAGCTGCGGAGAAGAATAAGTTTTTGAGGCCGTCGGCGATGTGCTCCGCACGTCACATGAGCCCTAGAATGCAGTCAGGGTTCCACAGAAACAGTCAATCAGAGAGGGCTGGATGTGCTAGCAGCCGAGCGTCACCGCAGGATCGTCGCCGAGATCGCTCGGCTCGAGTTCATCACGACGGACGACCTGACCAGCCTGCTGAGCGTCTCCCACGAGACGATCCGCAGAGACCTCGCCCTCCTCGAGCGCCGCGGCGAGCTGGCGCGTGTCCACGGAGGGGCCACCGCCGTCCGGTCACCTGTCGGGGAGGAGGCCTCCTTCAACGAGCGCAGAGGCGCTTTCCTCGCCGCGAAGCAGGCCATCGGCCGAGCCGCAGCAGCCCTGATCGAACCCAACCAGACGGTCGTCATCGATGTCGGTACCACGGCCCTGGAGGTGGCCCGTGCTCTGCCCGCCGATCACGCCGGCGTCATCGCCACCCCTTCCCTGCTCGTGGCCGCCGAAGTCAGCTCCCGCCCACAGGTCGTGGTCCTGGTAAGCGGCGGGCGGCTGCGCGGTGGCGACCTGGCCTGCTCCAATGCCCAGGCCGTCGAGTTCTTCGACAATCTGCGCGCGGACGCGGTCTTCCTGGGCTCCGGAGGCATCGCCTCCTACGGACTGACCGATTTCCACCTCGACGAAGTCGCGACGAAGCGCACCATGCTCGCCAACGCGTCCCACCGCTACGTGCTCGCCGATTCCAGCAAGTTCGGACGCACGGCCGCCCACCGCGTCTGCGAACTCGACGGCTTCGACACCCTCATCACCGACAGTCCTTGCCCGGACGGCCTGAGCGACGCCCTCGCCGCGGCGGGCAACAACATCGTCGTGGCCTGAAGGCGATACAGCCAACCGCTCCCTTCGGCGCCGACAGTCCCCCTCGCCTCCGGCGCGGCAGGGGTTCTGCCCCTCTGAAGAGCGTCGCGCGGAATCCGGCCGTTGCACCACAGTCGTACAGACGATCCATCGGCACCCCCGCCTGGACCTCCCCTTGACTCCCACCGGCCACCGCATCCACAATCGCAGACAAAAACGGTCAACTTTCCACACGCCCGGGCAATCGGAGTGGCAGCGCATCATGGCAGGACCGAAACCGACGCGCCGCAACCGGCCTTCCGCAGCCAAAGGCGCCGACGCAGCAGCGCAGGCGCCCGAGATCTTCGGCCGTACCGACGTCGGCCTCGCCTCGGTGGGCGCTGTCCACGGCGAGAGCTCCGCTGTCACGATGGTCGCCGAGGTAAGCGCGCTCGCTGCCGTAGACCTTCTCGTCCAGATGAAAGCCGACGCCTTCCCACAGTGAACCCAGCCAACGAAATCACTTCGATCTTCGACCTCGACGGCGTCCTGACCAGTGAGGACACGATGTCCTCACTGGTCAGAGCTCGTCTGGCAGCCCGTCCCCTCCGGTTCGCCGCGGCAATCCCACCGTTCTTGCTCGCCTCGGCAGCACCGCCCGATGGCGCGCTGAAGCCCGCGATGAACCGGGCGATCGTGGCCTTGACGCTGCGCGGAATGACCCGCAGCCAGTACGAGGAACTGGCAGCCGAGACGGGCCGGGCCATGGCAGCCCGGACAGCGGTCAGACAAGCTGTGGCAAGGTGCCAATGCGCCCGCGGTCGTGGTCCGACCGTCGTGGCGACAGCCTCGGAGGAGAACCTGGCTCGTGCATTTCTGGACGGCGTCGGGTTGCACGGCATCCCTCTGGCCGCTTCCCGGCTCGACTTCACCCCACGGGGGCCCCGACTCATCGCCCACAACGTGGGCGAAGCAAAGATCGATGCCGTCCGGGCGCTGGGGTTCGCCCCGGAGGACGCACTCCTTTACACCGACTCGGCCAGCGACCTCCCGCTCGCCTGTATCGCCCGCCGGACCGTCACTGTCAACGCCGCCCGCCGCTCGATCGCGAAGCTCACCGACGCTTCCGCAGACATCCGCCACGAGCGCTGGCGCTGAGGCGACACAAGCTGTCCCAGGTTTCCCTTTCCATGACCACCACTGCCGCATCCAGCAGCGAGATGGCCATACAACCGCCGCCCGGCCCACCAGGAAACCGAGATGCGTTGCTGGATGCGACGGCCCCGGCCGGCTGCGGAATGGCGCCTCTCCTGCGCGCCGGAGCCGATCACGCGGCAGTCCGGGCCTGTCAATGCGGCGGTCCTGCCCTTCCGAACAGCGGCAGTCGACGTCATCGCCGATGGCCGCATGGGGCCCGGAACGGCGCCTTTCTCCTGCCCCGGTGCCGGGCGTCGAGCCGATGTCCGCCGGCGTGCAGGCCAGTGGCTTCAGGGAAGGGTTTGTAAAGTTAACGGCCCTGTCTCCCTTTCGGTGGTAACGGATGGTGGCGCTACCCGAGGAGGATGCGGTGGTGAAGCAGGGTGAAGCCTGCTCGTCCGTGCATCTGGCGTGCGATCCGCTTGGTCTTGGTGTTGACGCCCTCGGTGGGGCCGTTGCTGTACGGGAGCGTGAGCGCGGCGATCACGGCGTCGCGCTCTCGCTCCAGTCCCCAGGTGAAGACGTGGATATGCGGCAGGTCGGCTGCGCGGGCTGGGTGATCCAGAGTTCGAGTGTCGGCGACGGCGCGGCGCCCGGGCGCCGCCGGGACGCCGAGCTGACCGCCGACCTCGACGTCCTGCGCTGCTATGCCCTGCGCCCCTGACCCGCCCCGGCTACCCGATGGAGAACCCTGATGAACACCGAGTCGGACACCGCCGAGACCTGGAACCTCTACGGCGCCCACCAAATTGCCCGGAAACTGCAGCTGCCGGAACTGGACCGGTGGGACTGGGGAATCCCGGGCACCGGCCCCGGCACCACGCCACTCGGCGAGGTAACAGGACTTCGCGTCCTTGACCTCGGCAGCGGGCTCGGCCGACACGCCGCCCACCTCGCCGCCCTGGGTGCCGACGTCACCGCCGTGGACGCCTCCCCCACCCAGCACCAGCGCGCCCTCGCCCGCTACCCGCACACCCCCGGCCTGCGCCTGGTGTGCGCAGACGCCGTGGCCCACTTGCGCGACGCCAACCCGTACGACCTCATCTACTCCGTCGGCTCCATGCCGTACCTGGACCCCGACCGCCTTCTGCCCGCCCTGGCCAACGGCCTCAAACCGGGCGGACGCCTGGTCTTCTCCGCGCTGTACACCAACTCGAACGGCACCGGGCCGTCAGCCGATGTGGCCCCGCGGCCCGAGATCCTGCGGCTGCCCGGCACCACCGAAGACCATCCCGTGAACATGTGGGTCCTCACGCCCCGGCTGTGGAAGGATCTCCTGGCCCAGCACGGCCTCACTATGGAGGCGGTCACCGCGATCAACTCCCCGAAGCCGGACAACGCCGTCTCCTACCGGCTGTATGCCGCCCGCCGCCCGCTGAACCACAAGACCTACCTCCAGGCCCTGCAGTCCGTCGCCGCGGCCGACGAAGCCGATCTGCTGGCTGCTGTTCTGCGCGATGAGGACACCAGCATGGCCGTCAGCGCGGTGAGCCGACACCTGGACCGCCGGGCCACCGAACTGATCACCGACCCGGCATTCACGGCATGGGCCCAGGCCATGTCCAGGGTGATCGACCAGCACGACTTTCTCACCACCCGACTCCACGAATGGCGCTTGCTCAGGACCCTCGCTCTGAGAGAGCCGTGGGCCGCCGAGGAGCTCACCGATGCCTCCGACTGGCTCCAGCGCACAGCCGTGACCACACAGATCGTCACCGCACCCGACGTCCTGCGACTACTCGCAGAACGCGGGCGGACCCGCCGAGTCCGCAATGCGGCACACCATCGACTCCATCACCTCAAGAAACCAGGCTGACTTAATCCACAAGTCTTGACTATTGCTCGTTCCCCCTCCCTCCGTGCCTCACGGGAGCAGGGGGCACCCCTCCCGTGCGGCCCTGATGTGCTCAGGCTTCAGCGCGTCCTCGCCGTACCGGGCGGTGAACGCACGCACGCGGCCGAGGGGCGAATCTGGCGGAGGCGGCTCCTCACTCAACGTGCCGCCGAGGAGCAAGGCGCCGAACGCTGCGCCTACGTCTTGCGGGTTGTCCATGTCCATGCAGGGACGGTAGGCCGAGGGTCTGACAGTCGGGTGACCAGCGTCACGGGCGGGACGTCCGGACTGGCAGCGCGCTCGCTCCGTATCAGTAAGTGAGGGCGCCTCGCTCCCGACGCTCGTCGAGTGGTCGACGTCACAGCCGATTCGTCCGGACTTACGGCCCGCTCGATGGCTCTTTGTGGGTAGAGGCTCGTCGCTCATCGAGTGACCGGGGTCACGCCGAGGCGACCCTGACAAGCGGTGTCGGCGTGCTTTGAACCGTGACCCCCTATCGGTCGATGAAAAGTGACCCCTTCCGTGATCAAGTGATCAGTCTGGCTCCATGGGAGTCAGGTGGAAGAGGTGATCGGTGTGGAGGACTGGGCTGAGATCCGGCGGCTTCACCGTGCGGAGGGAATGTCGATCAAGGGGATCGCGCGGCATCTGGGGATCGCCCGGAACACTGTGCGGCGGGCCGTGGCCAGCGACGATCCGCCGAAGTACCGGCGGGCACCGAAGGGCTCGATCGTGGACGTGGTGGAGCCGGCGATCCGCGAGTTGCTGGCGGAGTACCCGCGGATGCCCGCCACGGTGATCGCCGAGCGGATCGGATGGGAACGGTCGTTGTCAGTGCTGAAGCGGCGGGTGCGGGAACTGCGGCCGGTCTACCTTCCGGCGGACCCGGTCTCGCGGACGGCGTATCAGCCCGGCGAGCTGGCCCAGTGCGATCTGTGGTTCCCGCCGGTGGACATCCCGCTGGGCTTCGGGCAGACCGGGCGCCCGCCGGTGCTGGTGATGGTGGCCGGATATTCCCGGGTGATCACCGCGAGGATGCTGCCGTCGAGACAGGCCGCCGACCTGGTGAGCGGCCACTGGGACCTGCTGTCCGGCTGGAACGCGGTGCCCCGGGCACTGGTCTGGGACAACGAAGCGGCCATCGCACGCCGCCGGGAGGGACGGGTCGTGCTCGGTCATGAGTTCGCCGCGCTGGCCGGGCTGCTGGCCTGCAAGGTGATCCTGTGCCGGCCCCGCGACCCGGAGGCCAAGGGTCTGGTCGAGCGGGCCAACGGCTATCTGGAGACGTCGTTCCTGCCCGGCAGGGTGTTCACTTCCCCGGCCGACTTCAACACGCAGCTGGCCGCGTGGCTTGAGGTCGCCAACCGACGGGTGCACCGCACTCTGGAGGCGCGTCCGGCCGAGCGGTGGGAGGCCGACCGGGCCGCGATGCTGCCACTGCCGCCGACCGCGCCGCCGCGCTGGTGGCAGACCTCGGTGCGGATCGGCCGGGACCACTACATCCGCCTGGACACCTGCGACTACTCCGTCCACCCGGCCGCGATCGGGCGGATCGTGCGGATCGAGGCGGACACCGAAACGGTGCGGGCTCATCTGGACGGCCGCCTGGTCGCCGAGCATGCGCGCTGCTGGGCCCGCCACCAGACGCTGACCGACCCGGACCACGCCGATGCCGCCACGGCGATGCGGCGCCAGTACCGCCAGAGCGGGGCCGTCGCCGCGGCGGTGGAGGTCGCACAGCCGGATCTGCCGGCCTACGACCGCGTCTTCCATCTGATCGAGGGCGGAGGAGGAGAGGAGTGAAGCCATGGCCACCCGCCCCACCACGTCCCGGGACATCGCCGCCGAACTGGCCTTCCTCAGCCGTGCGTTGAAGGCACCGGCCCTGCTGGACGCTGCCGACCGGCTCGCCGAACGCGCCACCGCCGAGTCCTGGACGCATCAGGAGTACCTGGCCGCCTGCCTGCAGCGCGAGGTCGCCGCCCGAGAGGCCCACGGCGGAGAAGGCCGCATCCGCGCGGCCCGTTTCCCCGCCCGCAAGACCCTGGAGGACTTCGACTTCCATCACCTGCGCGGGCTGAAACGGGAGGCGGTGGCCCATCTGGGCACCCTGGACTTCATCACGGGCAAGGAGAACGTGGTCTTCCTCGGCCCGCCCGGCACCGGCAAGACTCACCTGGCCATCGCGCTGGGCATCCGCGCCTGCCAGGCCGGTCACCGCGTCGCGTTCGCCACCGCCTCTCAGTGGGTCGACCGCCTGGCTGCCGCCCATACCACCGGAAAACTCCAGGACGAGCTCTTGCGCCTCGCGCGCGTCCCCGTTCTGGTGATCGATGAGGTCGGCTACATCCCGTTCGAACCGGAAGCAGCGAACCTGTTCTTCCAGCTGATCTCCGGCCGCTACGAACGCGCGTCCGTAATCGTGACCAGCAACAAGCCCTTCGGACGCTGGGGAGAGGTCTTCGGCGACGACACCGTCGCCGCCGCCATGATCGACCGTCTCGTCCACCACGCCGATGTGCTCTCCTTGAAAGGAGACTCCTACCGGCTGAAAGACCGCGACATCGGCCGCACCCCGAACGCGGCAACCGGCTGAACAACTGCACACGGGGTCAAAAATCACCGACCCCAAAGGGGTCCAGGTTCGAAGACCGCCGACAAGCGGTCCGCTCATCCGATCCTTGTAAGTAGGGGCGCTCGCTCCTTACCCATCGAGTGACCAGCATTACGCCTCGGACACCGCAACAGAGCCTTGACCAACTCCTACCAGTAAGTGTGGGGGTAGCTCTCCGCTCGCCTGACCTACACAGCAAGGTCCTCCCCTCGAACCTCACGGGTGCGTCTCTCCTGCGCGCCTCCCCTGGGTCGAGCCGGGCTCCCTGTCTGCCCGCGCTCCCCACACGTCGCCTCTGCCTCACCGGTTCCGCTCACTGGCCGGTGAGGCGGGGGTGACGCACGCACACTCGTCCGCCCCTCGCGCGTGGGGGCGGAACGGCCCCGAGCCGCCTACTCCCGTAGGCGGCTCGGGGCCTCTTTTCTTCGGCCTCACCCGTGATGACGAGTAACAACAGCCTCTCCCGAGGCAGGAAGGAGACCCTTCGTGTTCCAGATCGAGGGCACCAACTACATGACCGTCCGAGAGACAGCGCGTCGTCTCGGGCTCCACCCCGGCAGCGTCCGCAACTGGCGAGCCGACGGCGTCGAACCGATCGAAAGCGTCAAGCTCGGGGCGTCTGTGCTGTACCGAGCGCGTGACGTCGAGCGCCTCGCCGAGGAGCGTCGCAAGTGAGCCGACGCGACAACGATGGAGTCTGGGCAAGCACGACACAGGCCGCTCGATGGCTCAGCCAGCCCAACACCCTGCTCCGTACCTTCCTCTTCCACTTGAAGGAGACGGGCGAACTGGCAGGCGCACGGGACTACGACGACACCGCGAGTCCGAAGCTGGCGGTCGACCAACAGTTCATCTACGACAACTGGGCCGAGTGGTCGAAAGCCTGGGATCGCTGGTACGCCCCGGAGCGCGATCGCGAGGCTGGCCGATGAGCTACTTCGTCACCCTCGAACAAGGCGCCGTCCATCTGGGTGTGACCCCAAAGGTGCTACTCCGCGCCCTCCGACACCCCGGCACGGACTTCCCGTATCTGACCATCCGGCGCCGCGTCTACATCGATCCCGACGACATGCCGCGCCTCGCCGAGGAGTATGCCTCGGCCCACGAAGAGCAGGGCTGACGGCCCCTCGATGGCCGAAGGGGCTTTCTCACGCCCGCACGCAGCCACGTCGCGCCGCTCGGACGCGGCGGGTCCCGGCGACGCGCTGCGCTTGTTCTCTGCGCCAGCGGTGGCGGTCGAGGAACGCTGTTGCTGCAGTGGCGATGACGGCTCCGACGATGGCGCTTATGAGCGATATCCATTGCATGGGTCGCACGGTAGAGCAGCCAGGGCTGGGTGGCGATGGGGCGTCCATCTCTTCCTATACCGGACTATTTACATCAGCCTGGACAGGCTCTGAGCGCCTCGGCGCCCGAGTACCTCACGCGGGGTCTGACCTTAGGATCGTTCCTGACGAAGAATTGGAGGGCGGCTCCGCTTCTGCCGTCTGGGCGCCACATCGCGTTGCGCGGCGGGATCATCCAGCGGGCCGAACAGCTCAGCGAGGCAGCGTGCACGGCGCTGAGGGAGGACCGCTTCGCGGAGGCGTCGGCCCTCGCGGCCGTCAGCCAGTCCTTCTCCTCCATCGCGGCCACCGGGTCGAGGACGAGCAGATGCGATTCGACCTGAAGAAGGCGGCGCGCGAAGCTCAGATCCGGAGCTTGGAGAACCCCTTCGTCCGCGAGGTGGCGGAGTACCTCCTTCACCATGCCCACCGGCTGGTCACCAACAAGGAGATCAAGAAGGCCCTCAACATGTCGGACACGCACACCAGCGCGGCTCTCAACGGTGCCGCGAGCCGAGGAGTCGCACGCAAGATCGGGCACGGACTGTGGCAAGCAAACTGACGACCACCCCCGGAACCGTGCAGCAGTCAGGGCCTCTGCTGCCTCACGAGTTCGACGACGCCCTGCGCGCAAGGCTTGCCGAGCTCGACGCAAAGGCCGCGAACCACGCCCAGGACCAGCGGCCCGAGAACACCCGCAACGCCTACAAGGCCGACTGGAAGACGTGGGAAGCGTTCTGCCAACAGTTCCAGGTCTCGACCACCGCCGCCACGTCCGGCACGCTGTGCGCGTTCGTCGACTACCTATGGCACCGAGAGAAGCGGGCGTACAGCACCATCGACCGAAAGCTCGCCGGAGTTGCGGTGACGCTGCGCCTGGAGCCGTACCGGGTCATCGTCGACCCCGAAGCGACGAAGGCCGCCCGCAAGCTCCTCAAGGACTACCGGCGCGAGTCCGAGTCGAACGAGGAACCCACCCGCGGCCGAGGGAAGGCGCCCGCGATGCGGATCGTTGACCTCCAGCGCATCGTCTCCCTGTGCGACACGGACGTCTTCGGGCTCCGCAACCGGGCCATGCTGCTCCTAGGGTTCGCCATCGCCGCACGCCGCGCCGAACTCGCCGGCCTGCGGCTGCGGAACATCCGGGACGACGACAACGGGCTCCTCATCGACGTCCGCGTGTCCAAGACCCACCCGCGCACCGTGCCGGTCCCGTTCGCTACGAATCCTGACGTCTGCCCGGTCCGCGCGTGGAAGGCGTGGCAGCAGGAGGCACAGATCACCGAACCGAACCTCCACGCGTTTCGCCGAATCCACCACACCGGCAGCGTCCAATCTCAGGGAATCACCCCGCAGCGCGCCGGCGACCTCATCACCGCTGCCGGGCTCCGTGCCGGATTCGAGGACCTGCTCACCGGGCACTCGGTCCGCTCCGGGATGGCCACAGAGGCGCGGCGTGCTGGCAAGGACCGCAAGGCCATCGCGGCGATCACCGGCCACAAGGACGGATCCAAGGTGCTGGACGGATACATGCGAATCGTTGACCAGTGGGACGAGAACGACAACGCCTTGATCGGGCTGCTGTGAACGGGAAGCAGTACAGCGCCCCGTCCGTCCGGCAGTTGGCTGCGGTGGTCTACGGGATGGCAGGCTCGGTGTCGGAGGGCCGGCTGCGGCAGCTGCGCATGGTGGTCGGGATGTTCGACCGGGCGGTGGGCCGGGACGAGATGCCGGGCCGGGCGTCCCGGACCGCGGCCCAGTTGTTCACGTGAGCTGCGCTGCGCCCGTTCTGGGAGCTCGCGGCGGACGGGCAGTTGCGGCATGCTTCACCTGCGGTCTGGCAGTCGACAAGCTCGTGGCCTGCTCCAACGGGTGTGGGCAGATGCTGTACCCAGGTGCGGATGATGACGGATTCGAGATGTGCAGCGGGTGCCGCGAGATCGTTTACGGTTCTCTGGGGGTGCGGTGAGCATGGTGTGACGTCGTACAGCGCCCCTTCGTTGGGCCTTGTGCGACGGTTCTCAGGGGGTGCGGCTCTGCGGTGGATCGTTGCGATCTACTCGTGGAGGGGTACACGTGCAGGCTTTCCGCGTACGGCTGCCTTCGGGCACCTGTTACTGGACCGTGGTGGACGATGACTTCAGGGTCTTCGGACCTGCGGACAGCTTCCTGAGGGAAGTGCGTCTGGCCATGGGCCGGGCGGAGTCGACGACGAAGGCGTACGCCCACGCCGTCGTTCTGTTTCTTCTGTGGTGCACGAGCACGCGCCGTGACTGGCGGACAGCTGCCCAGGACATGGGGCTCTTCATGCTCTGGCTGCGGTGGACCCCGGGACGGGGCGGCCAGCGGCAAGTTGTCGTGCCCGGCCCAGGCTCGAAGCCGGTACGCGGTGACAGGCGGATCAACAAGGTGCTGACCGGGGTGCGGCTGTTCCTGGTCCACGCCATGAACCGCAAGGAGGCTCCGGCCTGGGTGCTGAACCACCTCTACGAGCTGGGCGACGCACTCGACCTGCCGTTGGCCGCCCAGGGAGAGCCCGGCGGGATGCGCGTCCGGCTCCGCGCCCGGCATCAGCTCCAGGAGCCGGAGACCGACATCGACCGGGCCAGCGACGAGGAAGTCGTCGCCATGCTCCTCGTCTGCCGGTCGGCCCGCGATCGGCTGACCCTGCTGCTGCTCTCCCGCGTCGGCCTCCGCCCGGGCCAGACCGCGGGCCTGCGCCGGAGCGACCCTCACCTGATGACGGACTCACGGGCCCTGGGCTGCGACGTCGAAGGCCCGCACATCCACGTCATCCGTCGGCAGAACGAGAACGATGCCTGGTCGAAGTCGAAGAAGTCGTGGGTCATGCCGGTGGACTTCCTCGTGGTCCAAGCCTTCGATCAGTACGCGGTCGAACGGCACGAGATCCTCGGCGACGACGGCAGTGACTTCCTGCTGGTCAACCTGTTCCGACCGCCCTTCGGGTCTCCGATCACCACCGACGCAATCGGCGAGCTCTGCGAAGCTCTCTCCCGCCGAGCTGGCCTGGACCGGATCGTCACGCCGCGGATGTGTCGGCACGCGATGGCCAGCAACGTCGCCGACGCCGGCGGCAAGCTCGACGAGATCCAGGCCCTGCTCGGCCAGAAACATCCCGAGTCCCCGCGGCCCTACCTTCACCCGAAGGCATCGCGGCTGCGGGAGGCAGTCGAGCGGGTCCCATCGCCCCGCCTGCTCACCTCGACCGGACAGGAGCCGCGATGACCACCGCGATGATGCCGGCCGAGCCGTTCCCGCAGACCGCAGACCGGACCGCGGAGCTGATGGCCGCGGTCGAGCCCGGCTTTCTCCAGCTCATGCAGTGGGACGACGCCGTCCGCGTGCTCACCTTCCCCGTCGATCACCTTCTGCTCGGCGGCCAGAGGTGTCTGGTCATCCGCTGCCATCAGCTCGTGACCAGCAAGACCGCGCAGGGCCTCTGCCGCGGCTGTGCTCGGAGGATGGAACTCAAGGGCGAGACGCTGGAGGAGTTCCTGGCCGAGGTGAAGACGTGGCGGTCCATCGGAGTCACGCCTTGCAGCGTCGAGGACTGCGGCCGGGCCCGGAAGACCTACCGGACAGCCTTGTGTTCTGCCCACGCCTACCAGCAGCAGAAGATGCTCCGCCTGCCGTTGGAGGAGTTCCTGCGGCATCCCGACGTCCGGCCCCTGCCGTCGTTCGGCCCCTGCCTGGCGGCCTCCTGCCCGAGAGACCGGGACGGAGCAACCCACTCCTACTGCAAGGCCCACCAGCAGCGGCGCCTCTATGAGCTGCGGAGGGGAAGCACGCTGGACGAGGAGACGTGGCGGCTGACCACGGCGGCAATCTCCGAGTCGGGAACGGTGAGCCTGCGCGGCCTGCACGACCAGGTGGTCGCTGAAGTCCTCTACGGCATGCAGCAGTGCAACAAGGCCGGCGTCCGCCAGCGGGACTACCTCATGCGACCGCTCTGCGACGTCGCCCGCGCCCGCCAGGTCCGCTCGCTGGCCGAACTGGACCGGGACACCCTGACCGCCAGCTCCGCGCGGTGGGCCGGGAACTTCCTCAAGCACGCCGAGCTGCTCGGGCTCTCACCCGAGACCGAGCGCCACAAGGACATCTGGAAGGGAGTCGTCTTCGGCCTGCCCGGCGGCCACCTCTACTTCGACAAGATCCATCAGCCGTGGCTCCGCCAAGCAGCCAAGGACTGGGCGGCCGAAGATGTCCCCCGTCGCCGGGGCGGCAACAGCACCCGCAGCGTCGTCCAGGAACGGATCAACGCCATCGCCCGCATGTCCGACAGCCTGCGGATCAACCGGGCCGACCACGGCATGGACCTTCACGTCCTGGGCCGCGACGACATCCTCACGCTTCTGACCCGGCTGCTGTTCCTCCAGGAACAAGGAGAGATCAGCGCCAGGAAACGGGGCAAGATCGTCCGCGATCTGCGCCGCGTCCTGAACAGCATGCGGTCCCTGGGCATGACCCGACCGAACCGCACCCTTCACGGGCTCGCCGACGACTTCGTGATCCGCGAGGAGGACATCCCCGACGACCCGGAAGACGAGGAAGCCGGCAAAGACCTGCCACCCGAGGTGATGCGTCAGCTCTGCGAGCACCTGGACGCACTCGGCGCCGGCGACACGCCGGAGGCCCGCACCATCACCGAGCTCCTGATGGACACCGGACGACGACCCGACGAGGCATGCCAGCTGCCCTACGACTGCCTCGACCGGGCCGAGGACGGCACTCCCGTGCTGGTCTATGACAACCGCAAGGCCCTCCGACTCGGCAGACGGCTGCCGATCGCGCAGGCCACGGCCTCACTGATCATTCAGCAGCAGACCCGTGTCCGGACCAGGTTCCCGGACACCCCGGTGAAAGACCTGAGCCTGTTCCCGTCACCGGTGACCAACCCGGACGGATCGAAGCCGATCAGCGTCGGCTGGGTCTCCACCCTTCACCGGAACTGGGTGGACTCCCTGCCCGACCTGCTCGTCCCGATCGTGGTCGAGGAAGACGGCGAACGCGTCACCAGGATGCTGCCGTTCGACAAGGCGAAAATCTTCCTCTACGCCTACCGGCACAGCTATGCCCAGCGGCACGCAGACGCAGGCGTCCAGCCCGACGTCCTCCAGGGCTTGATGGACCATCGCCAACTCAGCACTACTCAGCGTTACTACCGGGTCAGTGAGCAACGCAAGCGCGAGGCCGTCGACCGGGTCTCCGCCTTGCAGTTCGACCGCCACGGCAACCGCATCTGGCGGCAGGCGAAGGAACTACTGGACGACGAGTATGCCCGCCGGGCCGTCGGAGAGGTCCAGGCCCCCTACGGCGTCTGCGTCGAGCCCTCGAACGTCGCGGCCGGCGGACACGCCTGCCCCGTCCGCTTCCGCTGCGTCGGCTGCGATCACTTCCGCACCGACGCCTCTTACCTCCCGGACCTGGAGGCATATCTCGCGGATCTCCTCCGCAACCGAGAACGCCTGGCCGCGTTCACGACGGCCGACGACTGGGCCAAGGCCGAGGCCATGCCCTCCGACCAGGAGATCACCCGTGTCCGCCGCCTCATCCGACGTGTTCGGGAGGACCTCGATGCACTCACGGCCGAGGACCGCGCGCAGATCGAGGAAGCCACCACCATCCTCCCCCGAAGCCGACGCCAGACCGTGTCCCTCGGAATGCCGCGCGTCGGCCCGCCCATGCCCGACTTCCACCCCGGCACGACAGCATGACCAGCATGATCGACGGGCGCCGGGCCGACTCAGCCCGCCGCCGGGAACGCGTCCTCAAGGCGCTCGACACGATGTTGCGGAGCAATGCCGACATCACCGTCTCGGCCCTTGCCAGAGCGGCGCGAGTGGACCGCACCTTCCTCTATCGGCACCGCGACCTGCTCGAACGCGTCCACGCAGCCGCATCTGCCCCTCCTCAGGAGGGGAAAGTCGCCGCTGTCAGCCGGGCGTCGCTCAAGGCCGACCTATCCAACGCGCTCGCGCGCAACACGCGCCTGACGGCGCGTGTCCGGCAGCTGGAGAGCCGCCTGTCCGAGGCCCTTGGTGAGCGCGTCTGGTCCGAATCGGGTCTCGGCGCACCGGCTGACGTCGATCAGCTTCAACAGCGCATCTCCATGCTCGAACAGCACCTCGCCGACAAGCAGCGCGAACTCGACGAACGGACCGAGGAACTCGAAGCCGCACGGGCCGCCAACCGAGAGCTGACCCGAGCCCTGAACCACGGTCCCGCCAGTCCCGCACGCAGGCCCTGAACCGGTCGCGATACTGGTGGGCTCGCATATTCAACTGTCTCCAGTTCTCCGCGTGGCCCAGCTCTCTGGTGACCGTGCGTGGTAGCCGGCGCGGAGTCGCTGACTCAAGGACTTATCACCCGCGCTCGATTCCGGTGGTGTCCTGCAGGACACCACGGCAGCCGTCCATCGTCTGGGTCACTAAGCCTTCTCCCGCTCTGTCCACGGCGAGGTACCAGGTGCCTGGCGTCAGTCCCAGAATCGGTGCGGAACCGCCATCTTCGCTGACCAGTGAACGCGCGGTGGGCACGGCAAACCAGAATGGCTGGAACTCCTGGGCACTCGAATCGCTCGCGACAGCAAAAGGCTGGCCCGGTTGAGGGTACCCAAAGCCCGAAGGCAGGGCGCTGCCCCTCAAGTGTTCCGTCTGCCGGACCAGCAGAAGGTTCATTGCCTCAGCTGCCTTTCTGGTTCTGGCGAGTAGTTCCGTCGGGTCGCACTCCAGGGGGCGGTCGCCAAGTCTCTGCAACAGCACCTTGCGGATTAAAGTGCTGGTCTCGGTGAGCGAGGACCGGGCGCTCGTTGTGGGTTCGCCGTCGACGAGTTCCACCCCGTCTATGGCTGTGAGTCGGTAGAGCGCCGTGGTGAGAACGTCGAGCAGCTCTCGGACTGTCGTGTCGTAGGAGTCGACGTCGACAGGGCGGTCCGATTCGAGGTTCTGAACCACGAGCTCCACGTGGAGAGCCCAAGACCTTGTGGCGACGCGGGCTGCAGCCGTCGCCTCCAGGGCGAGTTGCTTGGTTTGAATCGACTGCGCTCGTGCCGCACTGAATTCGTTTGCCTTGCGCGAGGATCTCTGGATGAGCCCGGCGCTGAGAGCTCCGATCGTCGCGCCGCCCAGCACTCCAACCAGCCCGTAGATCGCCTCAAGGGTCGCCATCCCGGCAGTTTCTACGATCAGTCTTTCCCGCAGCAAGACCGTCACACTGGCGGTTGCTGCCACACAGGGTGGCAGCAACGTACTCCCCTGGGACACGCAGCCCCATGCAATTGGCGGCAGTTGTAGCAGCGGTACAGCGGTTAGCGCTAAGGAATGATCTTCGCTGCCGGGGGCGGCCCGGCCAGAACGGGCGCACGCTGGAGGTGTGGCTGAGGACCGGAACGCCGAGCTTGCCGCTCTCGCCCGCCAGGCCGTGGCAGCCGCGGGCGGCCTGCGGCTGCTGGTCGAGCGGATGGGCGATCTCGGCTGGCGGATGCAGGACTACCGCGACGAGGACCTGCTGAACGTCGCCTCCGCCCTGCGCGGCACCGCGATCCTGATCGCCCTCGACACCGAGGACATGGACCTGCACGAGGAAGTCACCGGGCGCCGGGTGCACGAGGTGCACGATGTCGCCGAGTGGCTCCGAGAGCACGGCGAAGGCGACGGCCGGCCGTTACCCTGCCGACCCGGGCCGGTTGTCCCGGCCGCCGGGGATGACCCGCAGGACGGGGCCGGCGGGGGCGAACTCGCCGAGGTCGAGAGCGGCGTCGCGTCCGCCCGCGCGGGACGCCGGGCCCCGCCCCCACCCCGGGCGGCAGCGGCGCGAGGTCCTGGGACACCCTTCCGTCCCAGCTGTGATTCACGTCACTGCCGGCGGCTCGGTGCAGCACCCGGCCCCGTTCCGCCGTCATGGGGGCAGTGATCGGGACGGGACGAGGAGAGGAGGTCGGCGGGTGAGGTTTCGCAGGAGCGGTCCGGGCAACGGATTCACGGAGTTCGTCGCACAGCGGTCGGGAGCGTTGTTCCGCACCGCGTATGCGCTGACCGGTGACGTGCACGTGGCCGAGGATCTGGTGCAGGAGGCGCTGGAGCGGGCGTGCCGACACTGGCGGAAGGTCGAGGTGGCGGACTCGCCGGAGGCGTACGTGCGCAAAGTGCTGGTCAACCTGGCCAACGACCGCTGGCGGCGGCTGTCGCGCCTGGGCGAGCGCCCCGGGCTGTCGGGGGTGCCCGAGACGGCCGACCCCCGGGACCGGTTCGGGCAGGTGGATCTGCGCGCGGAACTGATCGAGGCACTGCTCGGGCTGCCGATGGGCATGCGCAGCGTGGTGGTCCTGTACTACCTGCACGATCTGGACGCCCAGCAGGTCGCCGGCGTCCTGGACATCTCTTCGAGTGCGGTGAGGTCCCAGCTCGCCCGCGGCCTGGCCAAGCTGCGCGATTCCGTATCGGGCGCCCAGGCGCCGCACACCCCGTCGGCCGCTTTCGGAGGTACGAAGTGAGGAACACGTCGTCCGGACCCGCCCCGTTCGAGCCGGGCCTCGAAGCCGAGCTGCGTGCCGCGGTGGCCTCCTTCGCCGACGGGCCGACGGCGCCGGTCGTCGACGCGGCCGCGATCGAGCGAGTCGTCAGCCGCAGCCGCACCCGCCGGGCGCTCCTCGGCACCGCTGCGGCGTGCTGCGTGCTGGCGTGCGCCACGGTGGGGTTCTTCGCGCTGAAGCCCATGCCGCCCGCGCCCGGCGCCTCCCCGTCCCTGTCCCCACCGGCGAACGGGGCGTGCACCCCGCTCGCCACCGGCACCCCCAAGAGCGGAAGCGCCGATGCGACTCCGACACAGGAGCAGGAGCAGACCGCGGGAGCGGGCATCGCGCTGCCGGACCTGGCCGGCATGCCGGTCGAACAGGCCGGAAGCCTGCTGCGCGGACTCGGACTGAGCTGCACGATCATGCGGCACACGGACTGGAACGCTCCCGCCGGGCAGGTGATCAGCAGTGACCCCCGGGGCGGCGCAGAACCGGTGGCACCGGGCTCGTCCGTCCTCCTGCTGGTCTCGACGGGCAAACCCGGCAGAACCTGAGCGACCGGGCCCTTCGGCCCGCGCACCGGCAGGACGGCGCCCCGTCCTGCCGGGCAGAGGAGCCACCCGGAGCGGGGGAACGGCGGGCCAGAGGGTAGCCGGGCCGCCGCTGGCTCAGTTAGCCGTCACTCGAACCCCTGCGCGGAAGATCCCTTCCGTGATATCGGGCCCCCGAGCGTGATCACCCTCAGCGCCAATCACGGCCGCTGACCTGCCCCGGAGGCTTAGCGCTAACCGCTGTACCGCTGCTACTCACGACCGTGAACTCACCCGATCCAGCGATAGCACCACACCTGTTGCGATGACTACGCTCAACCGCACCGCCGTTGAGCTGCATCAACACGCGTGACCCGCCACCGCAACACGCCGAACCCCCAGAGAAGCGGCGATGAACGGCGAGCATCTGCGCTAGTACTCCAGTCAGATTTCGCGTCCTGAGCTGGCTCTTTTTAGGTAGTGGCATCGTTGGGCGATGGCTTGGTGGCGTCTGCGCCAGTGGGACCATCTCAAGGCATGCTGGCGCTGGTTGAGTTCGGGTCTGGGGTGGGGGCAGAGGCAGACGGCTGCGTAACAGTGACGGGCGGGGGCGGAAACGACCGTTTCCGCCCCCAACGGAATGGATGAATGGCCAGTACGACCTCGCTGCTCGTGGGTAACGTCTCAACACATGCGTGAGCTGATCTATTTGTCCGAGCGCAAACTCACCCAGTTCCGTGAGAACGGAAGCCCCCGCCGCCGCCGATGGAAGCGACGCGTCAGCGAACTAGGCGCTACTGCTCCCCTTGGATTTGGGGAACTGCAGTTCACACTGGCCGATGCCCCGCAGGGCCATCCGAACCTGGAACGAGTGCTTCGGCACCTCGAATCCTTGACCCCGAAGCCTGCTGAGTATTCCGAGGGGGCACCTGATGCTGGCCAGTGGGTCAAGTTCAAGACGCGCATGAACTATCAGCTTGTACGGCCTACAACCGACGATTGGGGCGACAACGGCGAACCCATCGAGCAGCCAGCTGGACCGCCGGCTGTCGTGTTCTGGGAGCCTCACTCGCGGCTGGAACCCTGGTCCGGCTCCAAGCCACGACTCGTGCTTCATGGTTCCCCTGAGCATCTTCTGGGCCTAGCAGCCCCGCCCCCCGAGCCCACGGACCTCTCCGTGTCCCGCAGCTATTCCCCCGGCTTCATGGACCTGCTGTACGGCAACCGGCCCCGCAACGGTGAGGATCCGGGTGGGGCACTCGGCGATCTGCTGCACCAGCTCGATGGACAACGTCTCCCGCTTCATGCTGCTGGTCTTTTCACCGGCTACGCGAGAGTCACGTTCGGGCTGCAGGTGCCATTCTCCGTAGGCGGGCGTTCGGCAACAGTGCGGGCTGTGGTAGCCAGCCCTCTTTACGTTGAACATGCAGCCGCCTGACCTGAGGGTGACGACAGAGATAGAGCTATCGGGGCGTCCTGTTGGGACCCTTTTCCCGGCGCGGGCCGGTGGCACCATCACCGGTCCTCGATCCGTAACGCTTGCCTGCTCTGTCGCGTCTGCACCGCGATGACGAGAGCGTTCTGCTCTGGCTCGTCGACGAAGACCGCCAGAAGGACGAACCTCTGCGCTTATCTCTCGTCACGGTTGGCGATCGTCTGATGCATCCGCATTTCCCTCAGATCGCTGACCAACGCGGCCTGTCTACCGGCCGAAGCCGGAGCGAGCAGCGCACCGCGTGGAGTTACGAGGTGCTGAAGGTGCACCAGTACTGGCGTCACCGGCGCTGACGAGGGCAGCCCGGTTGAACACCTAAGACACCGAGGGCCGGTGGCGGGTGGCTCGTCACAGACGCCGGGTCTGGCAGCGCTCGACCAGGCGTCGGCGCCCTTCGATGGGACCTGATGCTTCGGAGGCCAAAGGAGCCTGGTTCAAAACCCGGTTTTGAACCAGAGGCAGCCTGCTGAGGAGCGACCTCGTGCGCCCTTGACTCGGAACAGGCGTGCCAAAGCCCCGCCCCCTCATATCTGTATGGGAGAGCGGGGCGCTGTGTCCTATGGGCTACTCGTGCTTTGTCATGAGGGTGGAGACCTGCTGAAGGATGGCTGCCAGGGCCAAGCAGTCCTCAGGGCGAAGTTGGCTCGTCATATCAGCAGCTACCTGCTCCACTCCTTGGCTTCGCTGGAAGTAGCGCTGGATGAAGAGGCTCCGCTGACGGTCATCGAGTCGCGTGAAAGCCAGGTCCATGAGGCTGGCTCCGTTGTGCCACGGCACTGGGGGAGATGATGCCCCTCCGGCTGCGAGGTGAGACTGATCGGTTCCTGGACGGGGCTCAGGGACAGGGCTCTGTACCAACTGCCCTTGGTTCTCGCTGGAGACCATGGTCGCAGTGGCATTCTGGGATGCCTCAGCCGGTCCCTGGTTCAAAACCGGGTTTTGAACCAGGCTGAGGGCTGGGCTTGTCCGCGGTCTCCGAGGTTTCCGTTCCTTCGGCTGGGCAGCTTTCTGGATCTCCTCTGCTGCCCTGGCCTTCTGTTCCTCTGGATCTTTGATCTTGGCGATCTGCTCGGCTGTCTTCACCTTGATCTGCTTGGTGTCGACGACGTCCCTCAGCTCCGGCGTCAGGTTGAGCAGTGCCAGGCGGTTGGAGACGTACATCTGAGACTTACCGATGCGTTCGGCGACCTTCTCCTGGGACCCGTGACGATCCACCATCCGCTGAAGGAACTCCGCCTCCTTGTACGGCGGGATGTTCTTGCGGTGGATGTTCTCGATGACGACTGCTTCGTCGACCTTGTCATCTTCCGCGCTACCGAGACGGTCTCGGACCCGGATCTCGAACTTGGTCCACCCAAGCTGCTTGGCCGCGTGGTACCGCCTGTTCCCAAGGATCACGACCCATTCTGCGTCGCCGATGGCATCGGCGTGCTCGGGCTTGGCACGCCGAAACGCATCACTCGACATCGCGACAGCGGGCTGCAGCTGGCCCACTGATCGCATCGAGTCCTTCAGCTCGCGGAACTCCGCGTCCTCGTCGGTGTAGTCGAGCTCAGTGCGCGGGTTGCCGGGGTTGCCGATGACTGTGTGCATGTACACGGTGTTCGGCGGTGTCTCCGGCTTGGCGGGCTGGTCAGCGCTGTCCGTGCTCTTCTTCGCGGCCTTGCCAGGGCCATCGATCAGATCCGCCCAGGGCTTCTTGGCGGCGGCCATCAGCGACGGTCCTTCTTCCCGGCACCGAGCTCCAGGGCGAGCTGGTAGAAGTCCTCGCGTGCTTCCATTGCGACGCGGTTCTTCTTGTACTGCGTGACGACGGTGCCTTCGAGGGCTGCTCGGGTGTGGACCTTGTAGTGCCGGATGACCGTGTTCGCCAGCTTCCATCCCTGGGCCTTGACGAAGTCTTTCGTCTGCTCAAGGTCAGCATCCCCGTCACGAGGGTCCCAGTTGTTGATGACGACCAGGTAGGGAATGCCGAGCGGCTTGACGACCTCTTCAATCGTGTCCCGAGTAGGCATAAAGCCGAGAGGCTCGGGCTCGACGGGGATGATGATGTCGTCGGCGTTGGACAGAACGGCGCGCATCGCGTCGGCTGCGGTGCTTTTACCGAACGGGTCGCCGGCTTCTTCCTTCTCGTCCTCGGGGAGGTCCATCCAGCCGGGGGTATCAATAAAGGCGTGCCTGACCTTGCGCGACTTCTTCAGATGCGAGAACAGCTCGAGGTCGTCCCTGGAGTTGATCTGCTGGAAGGAGAAGGGCAGATCCTCGCCGACTCGCTCTGACCACCAAGTGGTGGAGCCCTGGGGGTCGGCGGAGACCGCGGCGACGTAGTGGGGGTCGCCTTCGGGGGCTTGACCCAGCACATGGGCGGTGATGGCCGCTGTGTTCACGGTGATAGTCGACTTTCCGACTCCACCTTTGCGGTTGATGAGCGCGGTAATCCGTGCCATGGGTGGTACTCCTGATGCTCCGTGTGCTTCCCGGCCCGGGTGGGTCGGTACTAGCGGACCAAAACAGGATGCCACGCGGGCATCCACCAGCGGCGCCCGGCTTGCCGGTTCCAAAACCGGGTTTTGAAACCGGCAGGCCGCCTCCCTGAAAGAGCAACTCGCCCAGATACCCAGGTCAACGGGCGTTCTGTGACGGGAAGGTGGATACGGGGAGGCATGGAGCAGGGGATGGGGCCGCCGGGCATGAGGCTCGGCTTGCCCCCGGAACGGAAGAAGGCCCGGCTCCCGCCGCAGATGATCGCGGGGGAGTCGGGCCTTCGGCCGTCAGGCCGCCCAGGCCGCGGGCGCGCCCTCTCACCGGGGTTGGGGCCAGCGCCAGGTTCGGTGGCGCGGCCCAGACCATCACCAGGTTGCATCCCACTCGCCCCACAGCCATGGTGCGAGTGCGGGTGCGAGTGCCGTAAGAAGACGCCGTGGGTGTGAGTGCAAGCCGCTGCGCCGGCTACGACCACTTCCGCACCGCCCCGTCCATCCTTCTGAAAGTCACTGACGGAGCAGGTCCAATCCACGCCTTTCAGGCGGTCCTGTCGCTGGCCGTGGCTTTTAGCGGCGGGCTGCCCCATGGAGGTGCCGGCGCAGCTGTGCGCGCAGTTGCGGCAGAGGGGCGCTCGCGCCGAGCCGCCGCAGGAAGTCGGCGGCGTCCCAGGTGATCAGGCCGCCCTGGCGGGAGAGGTACAGGCCCACTTGGTCGATGCCGAACTGGTTGTCGTAGTCGAGCAGGAGGTATCCGGCGAGCTGGTAGATCTCCTCGCGGCCGGGGCGGCGGGGGTCCTTGGTGGCTTTGCAGTCCAGCAGGAGGCCGCCGAGGATGTAGTCGGCGTCGGCGCCGCCGATGTCGCCGCTGCCGGGGAAGACCGGACCGCACACGCGGGCCCTTTGCGGTAGGGCCCGGAAAGCGGCGAACAGGCTGTCGGCGAGCCGCATCTGATGGTCGATGTCGGTCACGACGTACTCGGGGACCACTGCGGTGAGGTCGTCCAGGGTCGTGGCGGAGGTGGCAGAGCTGAGCATGCTGAAGCGGCGGATTTCACCGGTGCGGGCGATGTCCTCGAAGAAGCCGGCAACGAAGCACAGCCGGATGAGCGCGTTCTCGTCCAGGCTGCCGGGGTCGGCGAGGTAGGCGTCAACGGTGGCCAGCAGCTCCCGGCCCGCGGTGTGCAAGGCATTGCGGGCCCCATGAGCCGGTGCGCTGCGCAGCGGTCCGGTCTCGTCAAGGAGCATGACACCGGCGACAGCAGCCAGTCCGAGCTGCCCTCCGAGGCTGAGGCGGAGGCGGTAGTCGATGGCGTGCCCGAGGGCCGACCAGTTCGGGTACTGCACGTCGATCGGCTGCACCGGGTGCGGGAGGCCGACGGTACGTGCCTGATAGTCGCCCACCAGGTTCTGGCTGTAGGGCAGGTGGGCGGCCATGAACTGCGAGATCGGTGAGGAGTCGTACTTCAGCTGTCCGGTCAAGCTCAGCTCGATCATCGGTCGCCCGGCCACCGTGCCGTCCCGGCCGGCGTCGGCCGTGGTCTTTTCGTACTCGTCGATCCAGGTGATGCCCTCGGTGTCCAGCAGATGGCGGGCGCGGGTGACCGCGACGTAGATCAGGCGGGCTTCGCTGGCATTCAGCGCGCGCTGTAGGCCCAGGTCGTCGACTGACGGGGCCATGAAGCCCTTGCCGATGCGTACCGACGGCCACTCCCGCCCCTTGGCCTTGTGCGCGGTGGAGACGGTGACCTGCGCCTTCTCCTCCGGGGAGAGGCGGTCCACTGCGGCGATGATCTGGTCGGGGCCGTAGGTATCGACCAGTTGCACGATCGCTTTGAGGTCCTGGCCGGCCTTGTCCTGCTCGGCGTATTCCTGTACTTCGCCCCAGGAGGAGAACAAGAACAGCTCGGGGTGGCTGGTGCGCTGGCCCGCTTTGAGCTCGAGTGCGGCCTTGGCGATGCGCTGCAGCGCGCTGCCTCCGCCGGTCAGCGCTACCGGGATGCCGAGCTCCAGGTAGGACAGGACTTCGCTCATCGCGTCCACGTTGCCCCGGCACAGCACCGCCTCGGGCTGCGCCACCTCGCCCGAGATCGGTGGCACCGTCAAGCTCCTCACGGGCATGCACGGGCAGGAGCACGGCGCTCCATCCCTGGTCGAGGCCCCTGGTGACCAGCGTCATCAGGCACAGGCCCAGCAGCAGCGGCGTCGCCGCCACGAAGCGATAGCCTTCCCCGAGTTCACGACGGTAGGCCCGCAGCGACGTCGGCTCGGCCCGTCGTTTGGCCTGCGCCTCGGGCAGGCCGCGCACTCCGAACGCGAACAGTGGCGCGGCCACGGCGAAGGTTGCGGCATCCAGCAACAGGACGTTCTCGGCTCCGAGTACGGCGATCAGCACACCTCCGAGAGCGGATGCCATCAGTGCCGCACAGCGTGCCGCTCCGTCGTACAGCCCGGCAGCCCTGGTCAGCGGCATTCCGGCGCGTTCGGCGAGCGTGGGCAACAGCACGCCGCGAGCGGTTGCACCCGGCGCACGGATCAGCCCTGTCAGCGCCATCAGCACGCACAGCATCCAGAACTGCAGGATGCCGGCGAACTGCAGCAGCGGGATCGTCGCGACGGCGACTCCGCAGGCGAGATCCGAGGCGACACTCACCCGCCGTCGCCCCATCCGGTCGATGACCGGACCGGTGACGAGCGCGGCGAGCACTGCGGGCAGCAGTGTGCAGAACGCGACGATCCCCGCCCTGGCGGCGCTGCCCGTGCTTTGCAGCACGAACCACGGCACGCCCATGTATGTGAGGCAATTCCCTGCGATCGAAACGAGGTTGGCGGCAAGAACCGTTGCCAGAGGACGGCGATCAACCGTCCCGGAGTTTTCGGACACTACGGTGGTCTCCCATAGGGGAAGCGCCCACCGTGAACGAAGTAGGTCAGCCGGTGGGCGAAGCGAAGTGGTCAGCGTCTGGCGCGCATGGCGAGGCGCACCGCGGTGCGGTGTTCACAAGCAGCGCCTCCAACACTTCGCCGGGATGACCACCCGGCACCTCCACACATTGTGACGTCGGGTACCGGCCCTCCGCAACGACGATCCGCCGCAATGAGCGAGCTCGCACAGGGAATTGAAGCCTCCAAACAGGTCGGAAAGCTGGAGAGAGTAGCGGCCGAGCATGTTGGTGGGGTGCCGTACGACTGGCGAGAGACGAGCCACGTCCTCGTAGCGTTCGTAGAGCTGCCCCGATCGGTCCTCCCCCGGCCCCGTCACGTCAGCGACGACTAGTATTCGGACCAGTTCTCGCCGGCGAGCGTGGCCCAGCGTTCGGCAGTCTTGGGGTGGATGCCGAGCAGGTCGGCGATGACCATGGGCGGCAGGGTCGGCCAGGGCGTCCATCATGGCGGTGTTCCGAGCTGCACGGGCGGGCAGACCGTGGTGTCTCAGGGTGTCGGCGAGGCCGAGGGGGTTACGCGGGCGTCCAGGGCTTTGTCCGGGCAAGAGGTATCTTCGTTCAGCCGTGGTGTTATGCCGGGGCGTGCTGTGGCGGAGCTGATCGTCGATCAGCGAGCGAGCAACGGCACGATGTCACTTGTCCTCTACCGCGCCGATGCCGACTTACGGCGTCCCGGCCGAGCGGGGCTACGCGGCGAAGCCTATGTTGGTGACGTACTCGTACTGGCCCCACTGGGAACCGAGGTCGGGCAGGACGTCGGTGGTCCACTGCTCGTCAAGGCGCTGGACATCGCCCGCGGCCCAGGCCTCGACGATCCGGTCCCAGCGGCGGACGTTCATCGTCCGGTACTCCACCACCCGCTGCAGGGGCCTGGCCACCTGCGACTGGTTCAGCGGGTGGATCTCCACCCTGGTCCCGCGTCCTTCATGGTTCAGGCGGGCCAGGAGATGCCGGGCCACATTGCGGCGGCGCACCGTCCGATAGGCGGCGTCGATGCGTTCGAGGTTGGCCTTCGACGGCCGGCGTGTGCCCTCCAGCCAGGCCTGCAGTGTCCGGTCGGTCACCGTCAGGCCGGCGTCCTTGGCCGCGGCGAGGCTGTGGTCGGTCTTCGTCAGGTAGTGCAGGCGGGCCAGCAGGCCGCGCTTCGCGGTGACCGGGGTGACGATGCCGCCCGCGAGGTCGTCGAGCTGCTGGATGACGGCGTCGCTCCCCTTGATGCCCCGGGCGCCGAACTTCCCGAAGTCGAGGGTCCTCTCCGGCACTTCACTCCCCCTCCGAACTCGCGGACGCTGCCTTCCCGATTCTCACCGTATCCGGCTGTCCTCCTGGTCGACTGCGCCGTCGTTCCACTGTCCGACGAAATCGGGCTCCTCGCCAGGCCGAGAATGGCGGGACGGCGCTTCCGACGGTGCGCCCGGTATCGCCAGGGTTCAGGTGTTGGGGGCTGCTATTGCTGCGGCGGGGCCGCGTTGGGAGCGGGGGGTTTTGTCGCCGACGCGCTTGGGTTCGATGGTGCGGGGATCGACGGCTTCGCCCGGGGCGCCTTCGTGGTAGGGCCCGTCGGGGCTGGCGTCGCGGTCGTGCGGGAGGAGGAAGAAGACGCGGCGGAGCTGGAGGCCGCTGTCGGGGTCGGCTTCGGCGTGGGCGTCGAGTTCGGTGTAGCCGACCATGCGTCCGTCGCGTTCGTAGCGGGGCTTGCCGCGACGGCGGGCGGTCTTGTCGAGCGCCTGGCGTACGTAGTCGAGGTCGTCGGGGTTCTCCAGCCACACCACGGCGCTCTCGTGGCGGAGGTCGCTCTCGGTCAGCAGCGAGCTCATGGTTGCAGCCCCTTTTCGTTGTCGGTGGCCGGTTGCGGGCCTGGGTGGATGCGGTGAGCACGATCCCTGGTGGGGGCACCGTGCTCATGGTAGGCCGGGTTGGCGGAGGTGTGTCGGGCGCTCTGGTCAGGCATGGCCGGCCCGGGGTTCGTCGTCGGTGAGAAGGCCGAGGCCGGGGTAGTACTTCTTGCCGCTGGACTTCATCATGTCGGCGGGTGAGGCGAGGGAGAGTTCCTGGCGCACGCGGGTGGCGAAGGCGCGGGCGGTGGCGGGGCGGATGCCTTCACCGGCGTTGCACCAGCTGCTGTAGGTGGCATACAGCAGGCCCTGCTCGACGCGGAGGTCGCCGCTGTCGGTGGTGCAGCACTCGGTGAGGAAGCGGCCGATGTGGTCTTCGGTGGTGGCGTAGGCCGCGGTGGCGATGCGGACGGTTGCGGGGCCGGCGAGAGGGTCGCGGGTGTCGAGGTAGCGCTGGGCGCCTTCGATGAGCCACTGGAGAATGCCGGGGCCTTCGCTCTGGACTAGTTCCTTGGCCAGGTTGTCGATCTTGCGAGCGGCGGGGACGACGCGTTCGAAGGGGATGAGGCGGATGCGGCGCCAGAAGGCGTGGCCGCCGGTACCGACTTCGGGTCGGTGGTTGCCGAGCAGCCAGAGTTTGTGGGTGGGGTTGAAGCTGAAGTAGTCCTGGCGCATGCGGCGGGCCATGATGCGGTCGCCGCCGGTCAGGAGCTTGACCCGGGATTCGTCGAACTTGTCGTTTGGTCTCAGTTCGGAGCAGACGACGATGCGTCGGCCGTGGAGTTCGGTGAGTTCGGTGGAGTGCTCGGAGAACTTGCCCTTCTCCATGAGGAAGCCTGGCGGGGCGGCCTGGGCGTAGTCGCCGAGGATCTGTGTCATGACGTCGAGGAGCACGGACTTGCCGTTGGCGCCGGTGCCGTAGAGGAAGGGCAGAACCTGGGCGCCGACGTCGCCGGTGACGGAGTAGCCGAGGAGCAGGTGGAGGAAGTGGATGGTCTCCTCGCCCTTGGCGTCGTCGCCGAAGGTGTCGTGGAGGAAGCGGTGCCAGCGGGGGGTGGGCATCGTCTCGGGGGCGACGCTGGTGGCCCGGGAGTGCATGTCGGCTTCGGGGTCGGGCTTGTGGAGGTGGCCGGTGTGGAGGTCGACGACGCCGGCCGGGGTGCACAGGGCGTAGGGGTCGCCGTCCAGGACGTCGGGGTCCAGAGCGAGTGCCGGGGAGGCTTTGGCCTGAGTGAGCATGGCCTTGATTCCCGGGGTCGACATGGAGCGCCGGCGGTGGGAGGCCAGGTCGCGGTCGGTGAACTGGCCGGTCGGGTCGGTGTCGGGCATCTGTTCGGCCAGATCACCTGCCGCCCATACGGCGGCCTTCTCGCCTCCGGTGCGCTTCCAGCGGTACTGGTCCCAGTGGTACCAGCCAAGGCCTTCGACGTGGCGGAACTGGTCGCCGAACATCACCGCGAACAGTTTGGCGTTGCCGCGGTCGGTGAGCAGTCCGGGGAGCTGGCCCGGCTGGGTTGGTGGCTCGTGGACGACCGCGATGGCGGCTCTCTGCTGGGCAGGCAGGCTGGGCTGCTCCGCCTGGGCTTCGAGATCGAGCATCTGCTGCGCGGCGGCAGTGGCGTCGAAGCGCGGGCTGTCGGCGCTGCTCATGGGCGTCCTTTGAGATGGAGCGGCCGGCTTGCGCCGGCGGTCAGGGCAGAGGTGATGACGGCGAGGCTGTGGCGGCTGCGATGGGGCCGGGCGGCGTCGGCGGCCGCGGTGAGCAGGTCGCGTGCCTGGCTGTCGGTGAGGTGGCCGGAGGCGATCAGGCCGCCGGCGGTGTAGGCGGCTCGGTTGAGTTTCTCGGTGAAGGCGGTGCCTTCTGGGACTGCTGCGCAGTCTTTCACCTGGTCGATCAGCGGTTCCAGGAGCCGGTGGGCGCGCTTGCGGGCTGGGCGCAGGGAGTCGGTACGTGGTGGCGGAAGCCGGGTGGGTTGCTGGTTGACCGGGTGGCCTGTGCGCTGGAGTTCGGTGGCGAGCCAGTCGGGCAGGACGGCGGGGGTTCGGGCTGTACCGACCGGGGTGTAGGTGCCGGCGGAAGTGCGGGTCGTGGGGGTCACGATGTAGCCGCCGGTGGATCGGACATCGACTTGCCAGGCGAGGGCGGTCTTCGGGCTGGAGCCCACCGAGGAGCGGTAGCGGGGGCCTTCAGGGGGTGTCTGGTACCAGATGTGCAGTCCCCCTGAGGGTGTTCGCACGCGCAGGGTGAAGTCGTCGTCGGCCGGGTTTTGCTGTTTACGGAGGGCGGCCAGCAGGGCGAGGGTGTCGAATCCGGAGGCTAGGCCTGCCAGGTTGACGCTTTCGTGGATCGGGATGCCGGGCAGGAGCCGGTTCCGGTCGGGGACTTCGGCGCTGTGAGCATCGATGTCGAGGACGACGAGGTCTGCCGGACCGCAGGAGACTCCGACTCCGAGCGTGGGGTGGCTGCCCCACCAGGCGTCGAGGAGCGCGGGGTTCGTGGTCGCTGCGTGGAAGCCGTGGCACCACCGGCCCGCGGGATGGCAGAGGCAGTCCTGAGGGCTGTGGGGTTCGTTTCGGCAAGCCGGGCAGTTGGCGGCTGGAGTCTTGCGGCCCGGGGCCAGCGGGTGGACGGGCCAGCCGTTCCCGGCGCACCAGCGGGCGACGTCGTAGGGACTGGCGGTTCCTGCGGGGCGGGGAACGCTGGTCTCACGTTGACGCGGCACGCTGATCGTCCTTGCAGAGGGGCCAATAGCCTGTTCAGTCTCTTTCAGTCCCTACGACATAAGGCCAGGTCACAGCGTTGCTAGCGTCTGAAAAGGGACTGAAGGGACCGAGTTTTCCAATGAGGTCAGAGCCTACAACAGCTGCTTGGGCCGGGGGGGTGGCTGTTCTCCGGTTTTAGGTCCCTTCAGTCCCTTCACGGCCTGGGGAGTTGGGCGGTTGCTCCTTGGACAAGCAGCTGATCGGGTCGGTCGACCGGGCGTGTCGGTCCTGACGGAGGCGCGAGGGACTGAAGGACAGGGCCTGGTTGGCTCCCTGTTCAGTCCCTCATGGAAAAGTGCAGGTCACAGGGCCTTTAACGCCGGAGTGAGGGACTGAAGGGACTGAAAGTCTCTGTTATGAGCCGCTCAGGACAGAAGGCCTTTGTACTCGCGTGTACGCATACACGCACACGCGTAATGACTGGAACAGGGATATTGAGTCCCTTCAGTCCCTCCAGTCCCCTGGCAAAGCTGAGCAGACGCCCCTGAACTGCACTTTTGCCAAGGACCGAACCAGGGACTCAACAGGACTACCCGGAGCCCGGACAATCTCAGTCAGTGGAGCCGTGCCACTCGGCCGTGGCGTTGATGTTGAGGTCAGCCTGGCGGGCGGCTGCGGCCGGGTCGTGGCCGCGCAGGGCGGCCAGCAGGTCCTCGTGCCCGGCAGGGGCCGCGCCGTCGAATCCAGGCAGTTCCCAGAAGCTGGACATTGACGTGCGCAGCGGTTCGGCGAGGTTGCGGTACAGCTCGGCGAGCAACGCGTTGCCCGAGGCGTCGACGACGCGGGTGTGGAACTCCCAGTCGGCGCTGACCCAGCCTTCGAAGTCCCTGGCCGCCCAGGCTTGACCGCGGCGCTCCAGTGCCGCGGTCATTGCGGCGAGGTCTGCGTCGGTGGCGTGGGTGGCGGCCAGGTGGGCGGCCTTGCCTTCGAGGGCGGCGCGGACGTCGAGGAGCTCGGTGGAGGCCCGGTCGGCGTAGAGGCGCTGGACGGCGCCGGAGAGCTCGCTGGCCGCCCGCACGTAGGTGCCGTCGCCCTGACGGACCTCAAGAAGGCCGGCGTGGGCGAGGGCGCGGACGGCTTCGCGGAGGGTGCCGCGCGCGACCCCGAGCTGGCGCATCAGCTCAGGCTCCGGCGGGATCCGAGTGCCCACGGGCCACGCACCGTCCGTGATCTGCCGGCGGAGCGTGCCGAGCACTTCGGCGGACAGTGAGGGGCGGCGTACCCGGTCCAGGCTCATACAGCCATCATACATCCGATGATTTGACCTCTAAACATCAAACGTCTTACGTTTGATGAATGACGACGACCACTCCCACCACCGGCAGGCCCTTCGGCCGCCCACGCGCCGCCTGGCTCGCCGGAGCTGGCGTGGTGCTCATCGCGCTGAACCTCCGCCTCAGCATCAGCAGCGCCTCCGCCCTGCTCGACGCCCTACAGACCGACCTCGGATTCGGTGCGGCGGCCGCCGCCGCACTGCCTGCTCTGCCGACCCTGAGCTTCGCCGCCGCCGGCTTCTTCACGGGCCGCATCACCAGACGTCTCGGAGCCGAGCGGACCGTGCTGCTCGCACTCGCGGCCCTCACGGCCGGGCTCACTCTCCGCGGCATCCCCGCCACCTGGGCTCTGCTCGGCGGAACCGTCCTCGGCATGTCCGGCCTCGCCCTGTGCAATGTCCTGCTGCCGACCCTGCTGCGGGCCCACTTCCCGGCCAGGATCACGCTGCTCACCGGCGTGTACACCACCGTGATGGCCCTCGGTTCGACTCTGGGCGCGGCCGTCGCCATACCGCTCGCCGCGTGGGCGGGTTCCCCATCCCTGGGACTGGCCGTGTGGGCGATGCCCGCGCTGCTCGCCACGCTGATGTGGGCGCTCGTCCGGGCACCCGAGGCCCGGCCTGCGTCCTCCTCTGACGCCAACGGGACGTACATCTCGCACCCGGCGAGCGCAAGCGGTTCTCCTCGGTGATCCTGCCGCCGTGGTGCCGCAAGTCCCCGAAGATCAGCGAGGTGCTGCCGCTCTTCTACCTCCACGGCCTGTCCAGCGGGGACTTCGTGCCCGCGCTCGAGCAGTTCCTCGGCTCCTCGGCTGGCCTGTCGCCGGCCACCGTCATCCGGCTGACCGCCCAGTGGCAGGCCGACCACAAGGCGTTCAGCGAGCGCGACCTGTCCACCACGGACTACGTCTACGTCTGGGCCGACGGTATCCACCTGCGCATACGGCTGGAGGAGGCGAAGGCCGCGGTCCTGGTCGTCATGGGCGTGCGCGCTGACGGAACCAAGGAGCTGATCGCGATGGCCGACGGCTACCGCGAGTCCTCGGAGTCCTGGGCGAGCCTGCTGCGGGACTGCCAGCGGCGCGGCATGCGCGCTCCCGTCCTCGCCGTCGGCGACGGAGCCCTGGGCTTCTGGAACGCGTTGAACGAGGTCTTCCCCGAAACCCGCCACCAAAGGTGCTGGGTTCACAAGACGGCCAACTGCCTCGACAGCCTCCCGAAGTCAGCTCAGCCCGCGGCAAAGAAGGCCATCCAGGACATCTACAACGCCGAGGACAAGGAGCACGCGGCCGCCGCGGTCAAGGCGTTCGCCAAGCAGTACAGCGCGAAGCTCCCCAAGGCCGTCAAGAAGATCGTCGATGACGAGGATGAGCTGCTGGCGTTCTACGACTTCCCCGCCGAGCACTGGATCCACCTGCGGACAACCAACCCCATCGGGTCGACCTTCGCGACCGTCCGTCTGCGAACCAAGGTCACCAAGGGCGCCGGATCCCGGGCCGCCGCCCTGGCGATGGTCTTCAAGCTCGTCGAGTCCGCCCAGGCCCGCTGGCGAGCCGTGAATGCACCCCACCTCGTTGCCCTCGTCCGTGCTGGGGCCCGCTTTGAATGCGGCCAGCTCGCAGACGACCGCGGCGTGAATAGGGTGGCGGACCTGCCTCGAAGTTCGAGAACATCCGGTCATGTTGGATGGCACGGCAGGACAGGACCTTCCGGTCGGCCTCGGGTTCCGGCCGTATCGCGGCGACGAAGACCACGGCGCCATGGCCGCGGTGCGGCTGGGGTGTGTTGAACGGGACCGGGTCGATGTCCATTCGGTAGTGGAAGGGCTCCCGACAGCGGCCGAGATCGCCGAAGCTTCTGCCAAGTTGGAGGAGCCGTCCAAGAACCAGATCCTGGTGGTGCTCGACGAGAGCGTCGTCGGCTACGCGACGATCCGGTGGTGGCAAGAGCGGGACGATACGTGGCTGTACCTGCACCGCGGCTACCTCTTGCCCGAGCATCGCGGCCAGGGCATCGGCTCAGCCATGCTGAGCTGGGCCGAAGAGCGGATCCGCCAGCTCGTCAAACAGCATGGAACGGCGCGGACGGCAGTGATCGGCGCGAACGCCATGGCCTCCGAGCAGGATGCCACGGCACTTCTGCGCGCAGCCGGCTACCGACATGTCTTCAGCCTGGTCGAGCTGGAGCTGGGCGATCTGCAGCAGGTGCCCGAGCCGGGCAGCGAGCTGCCAGCCGGGATACGGACAGGGCCGATCGGGACAAGCCACTACCGTGCAGCCTGGAGGACGGTCGTCGATTCGTACGCGGACCGCGGTTTCACTCAGAGATGGCCTTTCCAGGACTTCGTCGACACCGCTGACCCGGCATGCTGGAGGGCTGCCTGGAACGGGCAGGACATGGTCGGCGTCGCCCTGTGCTCCATCCGCCGTCACGACCACACCGTGGGCGAGGTGGAAGAGCTGAGTGTCCGGACGGACCAGCGACGCCTCGGAATCGGCCGGGTCCTGCTGCTGGACGGGCTGCGGAGCCTTCGCGAGCAGGGTGCAACGACCGCTCGGCTGTTCAGAGGGCGTTAAGTCCCGTTCCTGATGGTGTGGTGTCACCCGTTCGTGGGTGATGGGACAGTTCCGCCCTCGCGTCATGTCGTGTGCATGATGGGGTCGCGGGCATGGAACGGATGCCGTACTCGACTGACTTGTCCGACGGGCAATGGGCGTTGATCGAGCCGCTGGTCACCGCGTGGAAGCAGGAGCGGGTGGCGCGGTCGGCGACCGGGGACCCGGGCTCCTGTGACCTGCGCGAGGTCGTGAACGCGCTGCTCTACCAGAACCGGACGGGTTGTCAGTGGCGGCTCCTGCCGCACGACCTCCCGGCCTGGTCGGCGGTGTTCTACTACTTCACCCTGTGGCGCCAGGATGGCCTTGACCAGCGGATCCAGGAGATCCTGCGCTGCCAGGTGCGGGAGCGGTCCAGACGATTAGAGGACCCGTCCCTGGTGATCATCGACACCCAGTCCGTCCGCGTGGCGGCCGGGGTGCCGAGGGAGACGACGGGATTGGACGCGAACAAGAAGACGCCCGGCAGGAAGCGGGGACTCGCCGTGGACGTGCTGGGCCTGATCATCGGTGTGGTGATTTTCGCCGCGAGCGCGCACGACAACGAGGCCGGCATCGCCCTGCTGGACCAGGCAGCCGAACGATGCGGGATGCGCCTGGAAAAAGTCCTCGTCGACCAGGGCTTCAAAGACGCCGTGATCATCCACGGGGCGGTGAAGGACATCACCGTCGAGGTGGTCCGACGCAACCCCGACGACAAGGGCAAAGGCTTCGTCCCGCAACCGAAGCGGTGGGTGGTCGAGCAGGTCAACGGCACCCTCATGCTGCACCGGCGCCTGGCCCGCGACTACGATCACCGGCCCGACAACGCGGCCTCCCGCGTCTACTGGGCCTCCACCGCCGGCATGCTCCGGCGCCTCACCGTCCCGAGCCCCGTCTGGCGGGACGAGATCGAGCTGGCCGCGTGAACATCAGCGAACTCCTGCGGCTGCTGCAGACCGAACACGACGAGACCGCCGCACGAGCCGACAACCTACGCGAGCAGATCGAGCGGCTCACCACCGCCCTCGCCGAGACCGAAGCCCGCGTGGCCGAGCTCGCCGCCACCCGCAAGGTCATCGACGGCCTCATCCCTCCCGACCACGCAGCGGCCCCCGCGGAAACCGCCACCGCCACCGTCTACCAGCGCATCGTGACCACATTCAACGAGCACCCCGGGAAGGTGTTCCGCGTCCGCGATCTGCACGAGCACCTCGGCCTGCCCACCGACGAGCCCTCGATCAACGTCACCCGCTCCCGCCTGGGCCGACTCGTCCGCCAGGGACTCCTCGAACAACCCGGACGCGGCCGCTACCAGAAACGGACTTAACACCCTCTCACGGGCACGGCAAATCCACACCGGTCCTACGACCTTTACGAGAGTGTGGGGTTCCAGCGGCAGAACGAGTACGTCCGTTACCGCAAGCCGCTTGCTTGATCGACCGGCCATTGGGCTGTCGGGTCAGTCCACAGGATTTGACAATACCTCCTCGTACGGGCTGAGGGCGGGCTAGTAGTGCTTGGTCATGTTGGTGCGGGGTCTGGCATGTTGCGGTGACAGGTGGGGCAGGCGCCGGTCCAGATCGCGAGGAGTATCTGCAGCTCGTGGACGACTCGGTAGAGGCTCAGGCCGACGCCGTCTCTTTTGGGGATCGGCTCAGTCGCTGCAGGGTGCAGAAGGCGTGGGCGACCGAGACGAGGGTGACGTGGTGGTGCCAGCCTGGCCAGGTTCGGCCTTCGAAGTGGGCCAGGCCCAGGGCCTGTTTCATCTCGCGGCAGTCGTTCTCGATGCGCCAGCGGAGCTTCGCGGTGCGCACGAGGACGGGCAACGGGGTGGTTGCGGGCAGGTTGGAGAGCCAGAACTGCACGGGCTCGTCCTGGTCGGCGGGCCATTCGGCCAGCAACCAGCGGACCGGAAGCTCGGTGGTGGCCGTGGCCTTGCGGATCTCGCGTCCGGCGGGCCGGATCCGCAGGGCCACGAAGCGCGAGTACATGCGTTTGTGCCCGCTGCGGCCACTGCCCGGCCGTGATCCCTCCCTCCACTGCACCGGCCGCGCGGAAGACTTTCCGGCCGCGATGACCAGGCTCTTCACCCTCCGGGCCGGCTCGGGGTAGGCAGGAACCGGCCGTCTGCCCCGGCCTGTGCAGGCCGGGGCAGACGGCTGTGCGTCCTCGGGCTGTGCGGTGGTCGGGGTCGAGATGCCCACCACGTAATCGAGACCGCGTTCTTCCAGGCCGAGCCGGAAGGCGGCGGTGTCACCGTAGCCGCCGTCGGCGATGACCTGGGGCACCTCGATGCCCCAGGACCGCGTCTCGTCGATCATGTCGAGGGCCAGCTGCCACTTCTCGACATGGCCCACCTGGGCAGGGATGGCGCACTTGCCACGGCGGGCCACTTTGGCCTGATCGGCCTTCGGCGAGGCGGGATCCCAGCTCCCGGGCAGGAACAGACGCCAGTTCACCGCCGCCGAGGCGCCGTTGGAAGCCAGGTGCAGCGACACCCCGGCCTGGCAGTTGGTGACCTTGCCCGCAGTGCCGGTGTACTGCCGGGTCACACACGCCGACGCATCCCCGTCCTTGAGGAACCCGGTGTCATCGATGATCAACGCGGTGGGCTTGACGACCGGCTGCATACGCCAGGCCAGACGGGCCCGCACATGCGCCGCATCCCACGGGCTGGAGGTGATGAAGTGGGCCAGCGCCTGCCGGTTCCCGTCTTCGCCCAGGCGGGCGGCCATCGGTTCCACCGACTTGCGCCCGCCGTCCAGCAGCAGGCCCCGCAGATAGACCCCACCCCACCGACGCTGATCCGCTCGCGCGAACGGCTCGAACATCTCCGCCGCGAAGTCCTCCAGATCACACCGGACCGCAGCCAACTCCCCACTCAGCACGTCCTGTCAACGACACGACCCATCAAGAAGACACGCCATCGCAGACCGCACATGACCAAGCACTACTAGGGAGTGTGTTGAAAGTGGATCAAGCAGTCGCCGACTCGGCGAATCAGGGGCAGCACGTACCCTCAAGGCCCTGATCATTTGCGCTTGGAGGAGTCGTATGAGCTTGGATCTGGTGCCCGTCGACCGCGAGCCGGCCGCCGGGGCTGTCCTGCTGACCGGCATCCCCGGGAGTGGGAAGTCGACGGTGGCCGCTGCGCTGGCCGGCCGGTTCCGGATGTCGGCCCATATCGAGGTGGACGCACTTCAGCAGATGATCGTCAGCGGTGGGCAATGGCCCTCGCCGACCGCGAACGCGGAAGCCGACCGGCAGATTTTCCTGCGGGCCCGCAACGCGTGCCTTCTGGCGGACAGTTTCGTGCGGGCCGGTTTCATCCCGGTGCTCGATGATGTCGTGGTCCGTCGTTCCCACCTTGACTTCTACCGCACGACGCTGGCGGCCGTGCCACTCCACATCGTCATCCTGGCTCCCGGCCCGGCAGAGGCATGGCGGCGCAACCAGGCTCGGGAGAAGGCCCTGGCCACGGACTGGTCGCCACTGGATGGGGCGATGCGCTCCGAGCTCGGGCAGCAGGGAACCTGGATCGACAACGCTGCGCAGACGGTTGAAGAGACAGTCGAAGCGATCCTGACTGCGACCAGTCTGGCCTCCAGTTCTGAAGTCGATCAGCCTCTGCGATGATCGCCAGGTGGCGCGTGGAGATCTGACGGATACCCAGTGGGACCGGCTGGCGCCGTTGCTGCCCGGGGGCAAGAAGCCGGGACGTCCACCGATATGGACAAGACGGCAGCTGATCGACGGCATACGGTTTCGGACCCGCACTGGCGTCCCATGGCGAGATGTCCCGGAGAGGTACGGCCCCTGGGGCCGGGTGTACGACTTGTTCCGCCGCTGGCAGCGGGACGGGACCTGGCAGAGCATCCTTGTCGAACTGCAGGCCCAGTCGGACGCCAAGGAACTCATAACCTGGGACATCAACGTCGACTCCACCGTGTGCCGGGCCCACCAGCACGCCGCCGGGGCGCGGAAAAGGGGGATCTACAAAAGGAGCCGCCCGGCGGTGTCGGCACGGCGGAGCCGGACGACCACGGCCTTGGACGCTCGCGCGGCGGTCTGACGACCAAGCTGCATCTGGCCGTCGAGCAGGGCCAGAAGCCGATGTCGATCGTGATCACTGCCGGACAGCGAGGGGACTCTCCGCAGTTCGAACCCGTCCTGGAGAAGATCCGCGTCTCCCGTCCCGGTCCGGGCAGGCCACGCACCCGTCCGAATCGGGTCCGCGCCGACAAGGCGTACGCCTCCCGAAAGAACCGCGCCTACCTGCGCAGGCGCGGTATCCTCTGCACGATTCCAGACAAGGCGGACCAGGCCCGGAACCGCAAGAACCTCGGCTCGCACGGTGGACGGCCGCCGAAGTTCGACAAGATCGACTACCGCGAACGCCACGCGGTTGAGTGCGGCATCAATCGCCTCAAGCGACACCGGGCCGTGGCCACGAGGTACGACAAGCTTGCGATCCGATACGAAGCGACCGTCCTCATCGCAGTCATCAATGAGTGGCTGTGACCAGCACATTCGATACACGCCCTAGGTGTAAAACTGGCGACCACCGGGGAATGCCGGTGTCTGCTTGCCACGTGTTCAGTCCGGCCGGGGCAGTGAGTGGATCTTGAAGCCCTGAAGTGTATCCGGGGCACGGCGCCCGGCCTCGCTTCAATAAATCACCCGGCTTCGTACTCGCGCGGGCTGGCTGACGGCACGATCCGCGGCGATGTCGGGCACCCTTCTGTTCCAGCAGTCGACCGGTGGCTCCGACTTCGGACAAGAGGCTGACCAGGCCGGACAACGGCCGGGCTGTCCGGGACAGCCGAGTGCCATTGAACCGGCTGACGCGAATCAGCAAGCTGTGAGCAGTCCCGCCGAACGCGCCGGGCATCCCGTCCCGAACGCGTCAAGCACTTCGACAGGCCGGAACAGGCGATGCTGCTGCGTCGGATCCGACCACCGCTCAACAAACTTGTGTCTGCCGCGATAGTTCAGCGAATCCCGGCGGGAGCTGAGAGATTCCCTACTCGAACCGACAGGGAGCAGCCCTTCATGCGAATCCGCACGCCCAGGTGACTGCGACTCTCGGTGCGGTGCTCGCGCTCGGCACTCTGTCCGATACCCGAAAGGAGTCCGCATGAGAATCCGCTCGTCCTTCGCGACGCTCATACTGAGCGCCACCTTCATGCTCGCTACGACCACTACGGCGATCGCTCTCGACCGTTCCGATGCAACTGCACCCAGCCAGGCCGCGATCGAGGCCGGACCGCCTCCGCGCAAGAACAGCACGCAGCGTCCCGTCTTCTTCGTCAAGGGATACACACCCGGCGACACGTGCGGCAGTAAGTGGAACTCCGCGGCCAAGCTGTTCAACAGGTCGGGCTGGGAGGGCCCGTTACACCGTGTCGGCTTCTACGAAGAAGACGATCCGGAGTGCGACGTTCGCATCGACCCGGAAGGCAAGGGCACCGTCGACACGTCCCTGAAGGATCTGGGGCGCGGGCTGGCGTGGAAGATCCACGACATGTACTCCGCCAAGGGGCAGACCGTCGACCTCGTCGGGCATTCCATGGGAGGGCTCATCATCCGTGCCGCGCTGGCCGGATACGCGAAGGGCGACCCCACCTGGCCGGACACGCTGTACGTGGAGGATGTCGTCACCCTGGGCACTCCGCACAAGGCTGCTTGGTTGGGCGCAGGCTGCCTCCCCAACCTGCAATGCCGGGAGATGTACTACCCGCGCGGAGCCTTCCGGAGCTGGCTCGGACCGAAGCTCTCCCAGGCGCAGGGCGGAACGGACTGGACTCTTGTCAGCTCGAATGCCGACTTCTCCGTCAGCGCGGGGAACGGCGCCCCCACCGACGTCGGGGCGCAGCACCTCGTGCGGTACTCGGAGCGAGCGGACCTTGGCCACAGCCAGTTGCGTACGATCCGCCGGGCCGGCGCGTTCCCACTCCGATACACCAACAACGGTGGCGCCTGGGGAGGCCAGAGGAATGGTGCCGCGCCCCTGCGAGTGGCGATGAACGCGCTGTACTGGCACAGCCGGTGGTGAACCGGCCCAGTTCGCCGTTGACGGCGACCGTCGACGTCCCGTCGCCATGGGAGCCGGCGCACCACTGCCCTGAAGTGCCCGCACCGTAGGGCGCTTATCGAAAGGAGGCGGTTCGGCAGACGTCACGGAAGCTGGTCGGGCTGATGTGGCGC